>CAYYHX010000072.1:4890-7804 GCA_964471835.1 uncultured Hungatella sp. | reverse complement strand
CGCCTGCCGCAAGCCGCTGCCCCGCAGGTGCAGGTGCGGCACCGCCATGCTGCGGAATTTCTCTCGTGGACGCAACTTGTTCATCCGCCCGGAACAAAGAATTGCCTGCGGCGGATTTATCCGCTGGCGTTATCTCTCTGCCTGCGGCATATTCATACTCATGTATCGGAGCTGCCTCCTTCATATTGACGCTTTGTTCGCTCTCTGATGTTACCTCTCTGCCTGCGGAATACTCATGTATCGGGTGTGCTTCCTCCGTATCGGCGCTTTGTCTGATCTCCAAAGTCACCTCTTTGCCTGCGGCATATTCATGTACTGAATGTGCTTCCTCTGTATCGGCTCTCTGTCTGCTCTCAGGTGTCATCTCTCTGCCTGCGGCATATTCATGTACTGGATGCGCTTTCTCCGTATCGACGATTTGTCTGATCTCCAAAGTCACCTCTTTGCCTGCGGCATATTCATGCTCATGTATCGGAGCTGTTTCCTTCATACCGGCGCTTTGTCTGATCTCCGGAGGCACCTCTCTGCCAGCGGCATACTCATGTATCGGATATGCTTCCTCCGTATCGGCGCTTTGTCTGATCTCAGGTGTCACCTCTCTGCCTGCGGCGTATTCCTGTATCGGGTGTGCTTCCTCCGTATTGACGCTTTGTTTGCTCTCCGGAGACACCTCTTTGCCTGCGGCATATTCACACATCCGGGTCATCACCACATTTCCATCATTTTCCCTCACGGGGATCGCCTCTCCGCGCAGGTATGCCGCCGCTTCCAGCCCGTTGCCTGCCATATCATACCGCCGGAGCACATCCTGCGGGGATGAATACAGTGCCAGCGCGTGCGACGGTTCGAAATATCCCGGATGGACGCTTCCCAGATGCAGTCCCGGCCGGACAACTTTCAGTCCGTCCAGACAGCCAATCCCTTCCGGCAGCAAATATAGCTGCCCGCCATACAGAACCAAACGCCGCATTTCCTCTCCGGAAACTGCCGCAGGCGGGTTCCGGTACACCTCCCGGCAGAAATCCCGCCAGACGGTTCGGACATCCGCTCCCGCACCGCCGCAGGCAGGCTTTTTCTTTTTCGTCTTACATGCCTTCACCGCCGTCGTCATACATTTTCGTAAAACAGCCACATAATGCCCCTCTCCGTCCGCCCGATGGGGCCAGATGCGGAAGGTATCTTTCAGCGCTTCCTTCCCGCCGTCGATCCACTCCGGCCGTCCGGGCGAAAACCCTTCGTAAGTCTTCACCTTCTCGACGGCAAACTCCCCGTGCCGCTGAAGGAAGCCATGAACGCTCCCCTCATCTTCCTCCGGCGCAAAGGTACAGGTGGAATAGACCAGCCTCCCGCCCGGTTTCAGCATCCGCGCCGCCTCATCCAGAATCGCCGCCTGCCGTCTGGCGCAGAGAAGTACATTCTCCGGGCTCCACTCCCGCCTTGCCGTCTCGTCTTTGCGGAACATTCCCTCGCCCGAACATGGCGCATCGACGAGTATCCGGTCAAAGAATTCCGGAAAATGCTCCGCGAGCCGCGACGGTTCCTCGTTCGTCACCACAACATTTCCCGCGCCGAAGCGCTCCACATTCTGGGAAAGGATCTTTGCACGGGCCGGATGGATCTCATTGCTGATGAGCAGGCCGCGCCCCCGCATCCGACCCGCGATCTGCGTCGTCTTGCCGCCAGGGGCCGCACACAGATCCAGAATCCGTTCCCCCGGCTCCGGATCCAGAAGTTCAACCGCAGCCATGGCGCTCGGCTCCTGGATATAGTAAAGCCCCGCCGCATGGTACGGATGGCGGCCCGGCCGCGTGGATATGTCAAAATAATACCCGTCATGCGCCCAGGGGATTTGCCTTAGCCCGAACATTCCTGACAGCCGCTTCCGTTCCGGGACGCTTACGGCTGTTTCCGGCAGCTCTGATTCCCCCGGCTCCCATTCTAACTCCTCTGCCGACGTCCCTGCTCCCGGACTTTTCTTTTGACATCTAACTCCCGAAACACTTCCCGCAGCCTCCAACTCCGAAATTTCCTTCAAATTTTCCGTTCCCGAAGTCCTTGCCGATGTATTCGCTTTCGATTCTCTTACCGACGTACCTGTTTCCGGTTCTTCTGCCGCCATCTCCGGTCTCAGGCTTCCTTCTTGATATGCAATCTCCGAAACCTTACCCGCGGTTTCCCGCTTCGATGTTCCCTTCCGATTTTCCGTTCCCGGAGTCCTTGCCGATGTATCCGACCCCGATCCCCTTGCCGAAGTATCCGCTTCCGATTCCCCTTCCAACGTATCCGTTTCCGGTTCTTCTGCCGCCATCTCCGATCCCGCACCTTCCGCCCCCGCGTGCCTTTTCAGCGGATTCAGCCGCAGCCCCTGTGTCTTTTCCTTCTCATAGCTTCTGACAAATAACTCAAATTCGCCGCCCAGAAGCCGCCTCATCCGTTCCAGGAAAGCGGCGGGAAGCGCCGCCTCGCACGGCCCTTCCCGCTCTAATTGTGTCGGCATACAGGCATGACTGCGGCCGGCGGCCCGTTTAACGTCTCCTTCCGAGACCGGCCCCATTTTCCCCATCCGATTGGCCTCAGCCATCTCTTCCATCTGGTCTGCCTCAGCCATCTCTCCCATCTGCTCGGCCTCAGCCATCTCTCCCGTCCGGTCTGCCTCAGCCATCTCTCCCATCCGATTTGCCTCAGCCATCTCTCCTACCCGGTCTGCCTCAGCCATCTCTTCCATCCGATCTGCCTCAGCCATCTCTCCCATCCGGTTCGCCTCAGCCGTCTCTCCCATCCAGTTCGCCTCAGTCATCTCTCCCATCCAGTCCGCCTCAGCCATTTTCCCTATCCGGTCTGCCCCGTCATTTCCCAAAGAATGTTCCCAAGATGCCTCTCCCGATACTGGCGCCCAGGTTGCCGCCCAGTCTCT
>CAYYHX010000072.1:2257-4790 GCA_964471835.1 uncultured Hungatella sp. | reverse complement strand
GATGCCTCTCCCGATACTGGCGCCCAGGTTGCCGCCCAGTCTCTTGCCGAAGCTCCCGCCGATGGACTTGCCCAGCTCATTCCCGACTTCCCGTCCGATCGTACCCGCGGCAGTCCTCGCCACGCTGGAAACCGCCTGCCTGCGCGCCCGCTCCGCGGCCTCTTTTTCACGGGCCTCCGCCTTCGCGCTGCGCTCCGCTTCCTTTGCCGCCTCCCGGGCCTGCCGTTCCGCTTCCTTTTCGGCGGCTTTCTTCTGCCGTTCCGCCTCTTTCGCTGCCTCCTGCGCCTGCCGCTCCGCTTCCTTCTCGGCAGCTTTCTTCTGCCGCTCCGCCTCCTTCTCGGCTTCCCGCGCCTGCCGTTCCGCTTCCTTCGCTTCCGCCTTCGCGGCCTGCTCGGCCTCCTTCTGCCTCGCCTCAAGTTCCGCCTGCTCCTGCGCGGCCTGTTCCTCCTGCTTCATCTTCCGCTGGAAAAATTCATACGCCGAATCCCGGTCTACCGACGTGCCGTACCGGGCGTACAGCGCGCTGTTCTGGATCTCCGCCCTGCGTTCCTCGTCTGAAACCGTCCCCATCCGGCTCTGCGGCGGCAGGATCACCGCTTTCTGTACGACGGACGGCGTTCCGTCTTCCTGCAGGAAGGATACCAGCGCCTCGCCGATGCCCAGCCCGGTCAGCGTTTCTTTCGTATCGAATGCCGGATTCACGCGGAAAGAATCCGCCGCGGCCTTCAGTGCCTTCTGATCCGCCGGCGTGTAGGCGTGCAGGGCATGCTGGATCTTATTGCCAAGCTGCCCCAGGACGCCGTCCGGGATATCTTTCGGACTTTGGGTGATGAAATAAATGCCTACGCCTTTGGAGCGGATCAGTTTCACGACCTGCTCGATCTTCTGCAGAAGCGCCTTCGGCGTGCCGTCGAACAGCAGATGAGCCTCGTCGAAGAAGAACACCATCCTCGGCCGCTCGCAGTCTCCCGCCTCCGGCATGACCTCGAACAGCTCCGACAACATCCACAGCATGAAGGTGGAATACAGCATCGGATTGTTGATCAGGCTCGCGCTGTGGAGAATATTGATCATGCCTCTTCCTGAAAAATCCGTCCGGAACCAGTCGTGGATATCGAGCGCCGGTTCTCCGAAGAACCGGTCGCCGCCCTGCTCCTCCAGAGCGGCAAGCCCGCGCTGGATGCTGTTGATGCTCGCCCGGGACATATTGCCGTAGGCGGCGCTGTACTCTTTGTTGTTCTCCGCCACGTAGTTCAGCATGGAGCGCAGATCCTTCAGATCCAGAAGCAGCAGACCCTCGTCGTCCGCGATCCGGAACACGATCGACAGGATGTCCGCCTGCACCTCTGTCAGATCCAGCAGCCGTGCCAGAAGCGTCGGTCCCATCTCACTGACCGTCGTGCGCAGCGGCAGACCCATTTCCCCAAAAATATCCCAGAAGCACACCGGATAGGCGCGCCAGGCAAAGCCCGCCTCCGCCAGCCCCATCCGCGTGATCCGCTCCCGCGTTTCCTCACTGTCCGTACCCGGGCGGCACATTCCCGCCAAATCGCCCTTCACATCCGCCAGAAAAACCGGCACGCCCGCGTCACTGAAAGATTCCGCCATCACCTTCAGCGTAACCGTCTTGCCGGTCCCGGTCGCCCCCGCGATCAGCCCGTGGCGGTTGGCCATCCTCGGCAGAATGCACTCCTTGCCGTTTCCGCTCTCACCGATCCATATCGTCCCGTCATAAAACATACCTGTCCCCTCCCTGTCAATCTGATGCCATCAGCTTGGTATAATATTCCTCCAAACTAATTTTCCGGGTTTCAATTCCGGTTACAAGAATCCCGCTGCCGTAGAGATACCTGACGACCTCCTCTGGTTCCACCTTATCATAGACACGAAGTTCTCCCTTCCCGTCCCCCTCCACACGGGAATATCTCGCCGCCAGGAGTTCTTTTGCCCTGCCCGCGCCGCCTGCCTGCAGGGCAATATAGCGGGGGCAGTCCGCGTCAAGCTGCGCCGCCGTCATCTCACGGAGCATACGCCCTTCGCGGAGAATCCCGTAATGGGTCGCGATCTTTTCCAGTTCATCGAGAGTGTGCGAGGAAATGAGGACGGTGCCGCCCGAATCTTTCGCAAAGCTGCTCAGAACCCCCCGCAGAATCCGCGCGCCGTCGGCGTCAAGCCCTTGAAACGGCTCATCCAGCACCAGCAGTTTCGGCCTCCCCAAAAACGCCATCGCGATGGCAATGCGCCGCTGCATGTCTGCGGAACAATTTTTGAATTTACTTCTTGCACAGCCGTCCGCACGCATGAGACGCAGCACACGCCGGACCTCGACGTCGGCATTCTTCACCCCCAGCCTCGCGGCCTTCCATTTCATGTTGCTCCACACGGTAAGATTGGGAAAACAGCGCGGAATATCGATGAGGAAACCGGTTTTTCCTCCTGCGTCCCGGTCCGCACCGTCTGTTCCGTACAACTTAACACTGCCCTCATTCGGCGACATCCGCCCGCAGATAATCTTCTCCGCCGTGGTCTTGCC
>CAYYHX010000072.1:0-2157 GCA_964471835.1 uncultured Hungatella sp. | reverse complement strand
CAGACGCAGCATCGCCTGCTATGCCAGATGCGACACCTGACGCAGCATTGGGTGCAGCATCGTCTGTCGCATTGATCTTAACACCAGTTTTGGCACCGGATGCAGTACCGCTCACTGTGTTGACAGAAACATCAGACGCAGCGTTGGCCGCCGCACTGTCCGCAACAGCATTGACCCCGGCACCAGCTGCTTCATCATCCGCCGCAGTTACACTGGCTGCGGCATGAGCCGTTCCATCGGCTACGACATCGACTGCATCATTGACAGCGGTACTGCTCATAGCCCTTCCCTCAATATTAAATGCAGTATTACCTGCCGCGCTTGTCGTAACACCAGACGCAGCGTTGCTTGCCGCACCGCTCACCGCATTGATCTCTGCGCCAGCCGCTTCCTCAGACACTTCCCTGGCCGTCGTGCCAGTCGCCCCCTCAACCAAACTTCCCATCATAACCGCCTCCTTAATACACATCGCGCCTGGACAGCACCACCGAACCAATGATATTATAAAGAACCGCCCACGCGGCCGAGATGCAAAGGCATACCAGCAGCGTCCGCAGATTCGAAGTGAGGCAGGCATTGACCGCCGCGCCGTACAGGAACAGGTTCAAAAATCCCGTATCCGGGACGAGAGCGGCTGCGCCGATGACCGGAATCCCCGCGCCGAAGAAGCAGCAGAGCGCGATAGAAAAGCCGAACTTCCTGCGGAAGATGACACTGATAAAGGTATACAGGCCCGCCCAGCCGAGGCAGAGCAGCATCTTACCCAGGACCGCGCAGGCCAGGGAGACTGGATTGACCGAGAGGGGCAGCCCTGAAACCAGTGCCGTGACAAGCCCGCCGGCAAGAAAGGCCAGACACATGCACAACATGGAACATGCGCCCGCGATAGTTTTGGACATCATGTAGTCCCGTTTCCTCGCATGGGTGATAAACAGCTGTTTGACATAGCCGCTGCCGTAATCCTGCCCGATGAAAACCGGGATCATGATTCCGCCGAGGAGGAATACCAGATTCATGTTGGCGTACGCACCGACGCTGCCTGCCAGGTAGCGGGGCGAATCAGCGGCAAGGATCTGCCATGCATTCGTAAATCCCGCGCCCCCCGCGCCGCTTAAGAAAACAGCCGGCGGGATCAGAGCGGTGATAACGAGGAAACAGTAAAACAGCGGCGTGTGGAACAGACGGTAGAAATCCATGCCCAGCATACCGCGCATCCTTTTGAAAAAGCCGGGAGAGGTAAATTTCATTTCCTTCTTCCTGCCCATTTCACACGGCCTCCTTCCCGCCCGTCAGATCCCTGTAATATTCTTCCAGGTCGATCGGGTTCTTCTTCATCTCGCTTACGACATGGCCTCTGCGGATCAGATAATCGACAATCGCGCCCGGATCGTTCACGTCGTAAACACGCAGGAATTCGCCCTCCCGGCGCACCATCCCGAAACACTGGCGCAGGGCCTTCTCAGCACCCTGCATATCCTGCGTTTTCAGAGAGACGAATACCCGCGGCCGCCCCTCGAACTCGGCAGCCGTCATTTCCCTGATCATCTTGCCCCCGCGGATCACCCCGTAATGGGTGGCGATCTTCTCAAACTCGCCCGGAATGTGCGAGGAAATGAGAACGGTAATGCTGTTGTCCTGCGTAATCTCCGCAAGAATATCCGCAAGAATCTCCCGCATCGGCGGCATATCGTCCGCTTCGGTGCCGCCGGCCGGCTCGTCGAGAATCAGAAGCGCGGGACTGCCCAGAAGCGCCATTGCGATGCCGGTACGCTGCTTCATTCCGGGGGAACATTTCCTGAACCTGAGTTTTGCCGAATCCTCCATGCGGACGATCCGGAGGACATGCTCGATTGCATCGTTCCGGTTCGGCAGGCCCAGATGGATGGCCTGCATCAGCAGATTGTCCCATACGCTGAAATTCGGGAAACAGCCCGCGTCTTCGATCAAAGCGCCGACCCGCGCGCGCACGCCCGCATTGGTATTCTTCTTCCCGAACAGCCGGATCTGCCCCCTGTCAGGTATGAGATGCCCGCAGATGAGTTTTTCCGTTGTGGATTTCCCCGATCCGTCCTCCCCGAGAAGGCAGTAGACCGCGCCTGCCGGGACGGTCATGGTAAGGCCGCTTACGGCATACTGCCCGTGGAAACTCCTGGAAAG
>CAYYHX010000071.1:0-7821 GCA_964471835.1 uncultured Hungatella sp. | reverse complement strand
CTTCGGCTGTAAACCAGCGTCGTGACCCCATCACGGGAAAACTGAAAATCACTGCCGATATCCAGACGGCCATCCTGATAGGAAATCCTGGCGGCATTGTCCCGTACGGTCCGGCTCAGCTGGTTCATGGCCGTCCGCATGGTCACGGAACGGCTGATGGTCAGCATGAACGCCAGCAGGGAACACGACAGCAGCGCCATCAAAAGCGTCAGCCACAGGGTAATCTTCCATTTGACCGAATGATTCCGCATCAACTTCATCCTTCATTCCTCAATCAACTGCCGCCATCACAACCCCGTACATCTCATCACGCCACATCCGGATCAACTCTGCTCACGCAGCACCCAGCCCACGCCGCGGATCGTGTGGATCAGTTTCTTATCAAAACCGTCGTCAATCTTCCTGCGCAGCCGGCTGATATACACGTCGATGTTGTTGGAACTTCCCGAATACTCATAATTCCAGATCTGATCCTCCATCTGCTCCCGCGAAAGTACGATGCCCTGATTACGGATCATATACTCCAGGATCGTGTATTCCTTCGGCAGAAGCGCGATGTCCTTCCCGTCCCGCGCCACCGTCCGCCGCTCCGTGTCCACCGTCAGCCCCGCATAACTTAAAATGTTGCTGCGGCTGCCCGCATGCTTCCTGGTCATGGCACGGATCCGCGCCAGCAATTCATCGAAATCAAACGGCTTCACCAGGTAATCATCCGCCCCCATGTCAAGCCCTTTCACCCGGTCTGCTACTGCGTCGCGGGCTGTCAGAAACAGCACCGGCACATCGCTGCCCTGCCTGCGCAGGCGGTTTAACACCTCATAGCCATCCAGTTTCGGCATCATGATATCGAGAATCAGCGCGTCATACTCCGCGCCGGCGATGTAATCCAGCGCTTCTTCGCCATTAAAACAGCCATCCACACTGTAACCCGCCTTCGTAAGCGTCTTCACGATCAGGCGGTTCAAATCCTTCGCGTCCTCCGCGACCAGAATCCGCATCTGACATCCCTCCCCCGCGGATGATGGAATCCGCCATCGGCTGATCGGATCCCCGGAAACATTTCACTTCCGGAAATCACGGAACAAGTCCCCAGGGACATACCACTTCCGGAAATCACGAAACAGGTCCCCAGAGTCATACCACTTCCGGAAATCACGAAACAGATTCCCAGAAACGGCATATCAATTCCGAGGATTACGGAAAAGTCCCGCCTGACTGCACATAAAATCAAAGGCATGGCGGGCTCTGTTATTGGGTATTATACACACTTTCATGCGGCTGTCAAGATTTCGCCCCGTTTCCGCAGATGGTTGTTCCGCTTCCGCAGATGGCTGTCCTGCTTCCGCAGATGGTTGTCCCGCTTCCGGAGGGGGCTGACTGATTTCGCCGTAACAGTTCAAACGGCGGGAAAACATCCGATGCTTCCCCGGCGGCCATCGGCAGCGCAAGAAGATATGCCGTCTGAACTATTATATTTCACATCATGGAAAACCTCTGCCTGCCTCCTGGCTGTGGCGTTTTTGGTACATCTTCGGGGAACACCCAAAATGCTTTTTGAACATTCTGGAAAAATGGTAAATATCCGGATATCCTACGGACAATCCTGCCGTGGCAGGCGTTTCCTGATAGGTGGTAAGCAGTTCAGCGGCTTTCTCCATACGCAGGTTAATCAGATAGGACTGCGGGGACACGCCCATCTGTTCTTTGAACAGTTCAGAAAAATAGCTCCTGTTCAGATTCAACATATCCGCAACCTGCAGCACCGTAATGCCGTTCACATACTCTGCATTCATATAATTCAGCGCTTTCTCAACGTAACCTGCGGATACCTCCCCTTCTTCCAGCAGGATACCGGCAAGCTCCCATAGCTTCGCCGAAAGAAATGCGCTCCTGCCGTTTTCCATTTTCCCGCATCTGAGCATATCCCCGAATATTCTCCCCGCCCCGGGACAATGCACGACGGGCCTGTTCAGAGCAGGCGGCACTTCCTCATCCGTGGTAAAACCAATCCAGATATAGCGCCACGGATTCTTACGGTCCGCCTCATAATAGGTTTCCACATAAGGGGGAATGACAAAAATATCGCCCGGCTTTACTTCCCATGTCGTGCCGCCGCGCAAGAAAATCCCGAAGCCCTGCACAACATAATGCAAAAGCCAGTGCGTCCGCACGCTCGGCCCGAAAAAATGTCCCGGCTCACAGCTTTCACTTCCGAACTGCACCGGATTATACCCCTTGTACTGGCAATTCATCACGATTTCCGGCTTTACCATGGCATTTTCCCCGCTTTCCCGTTGTGTTTTGACAAAGCGCCGGCCCTGATTCCGGCCCTGATCTTACACGCTGTTTCCAACATTTTCACAAAATCATATAACATATATCAATTTCCATTGCAACCTTATCTGTTTAGAATATTTAGAAAATGGCAGCGCAGAAAGGAGTTCCAACCTATGAAGATTGTTTTTATCGGCGCAGGCAGCACCGTGTTCGTCCGCAACATCATCGGAGACTGTATGTGTACCGAGGCGCTGAGGGACAGCATCTTTGTCCTGTATGATATCGACGGCGAACGTCTGAAAGAAAGCCAGACGATTATGGAAGGAATCCGCAGGGCCAAAGGCAGCCACGGAAAAATTGAATGTTACCTCGGCGTGGAACAGCGCCGGAACGCCTTAAGGGGCGCGGACTTTATCGTCAACGCCATTCAGGTAGGCGGCTATGACCCCTGCACCATCATTGATTTTGAAATTCCCAAAAAATACGGCCTCAGACAGACCATCGGCGATACCCTTGGGATCGGCGGGATCATGCGCGCCCTCAGAACCATTCCCGTCCTGGAAGATTTCGCCAGGGATATCGAAGAAGTATGCCCGGACGCCCTTTTCTTAAACTATACCAATCCCATGGCAATGCTTACCGGATATATGCTCCGCTATACACCCGTAAGGACGGTCGGACTGTGCCACAGCGTCCAGGTCTGCTCCGAACACTTGCTGAAAGAACTGGAGATGGACGATAAACTTGAGGGCCGCAGGGAGCTGATCGCCGGCATTAACCACATGGCATGGCTTCTGGAAATCCGGGATAAAGACGGAAATGACCTTTATCCTGAGATTAAAGCCCGCGCCGCGGCTAAGATGGCCGATCCAGATTTTAAGGATAAGGTCCGTCTGGACTACATCAAACATTTCGGGTATTATTGCACGGAATCCAGCGAACATAACGCGGAATACAATGCCTTCTATATAAAATGCAGGTATCCCGAACTCATCAGCCGTTATAACATCCCGTTGGATGAATATCCGCGCCGCTGCGTCAGCCAGATCGAATCCTGGAAGAAGGAATACGCCGAGATGCTGGAAAACGGCATTCGGGAGCACTTCCGCTCCGGAGAATATGGTTCTTACATCATGGAATCCATCGCAGCCAGCACGCCTCTGCAGATCGGCGGGAATGTCCTGAATTCCGACCACCTGATCTCCAACCTGCCGGCAGAAGCCTGCGTGGAAGTCCCCTGCCTTGTCAACGGACAGGGAATCCTTCCCTGCCATGTAGGACCGCTGCCCGTCCAGTGCGCCGCCATGAATATGACCAACATCAATGTGCAGCTTCTGACAATCGAGGCCGCGCGCACGCGGAAACGGGAACATATCTATCAGGCGGCCATGCTGGACCCGCACACTGCCAGCGAACTGGATCTGGACAGCATCCGGAAGATGGTGGACGAGCTGATCGACGCCCACGGCAGTTACCTTCCCCAATACCGCTAGGATAACTTAGGAAATGGTAACAGTCTGAACTGTTACAGAAAAAAATATAGCGAAAATACGAAATGGACAAAACACAACTCTAAAATACAGGAACCATGCGTTGAAACAAACGCATGGTTCCTGTCAAAAAATCCGAACTGTTAATAAACTGTTAATAAATCCGGTAAAGGAAATCCCTTCTCCCCTGAAATAAGCTGCCTTTCAAAAATCAGAAATCCGGCGCGAAACATTTGCCGCGTCATTCACCGCATAACTCCATCTATGCGATTGCCCGATCACCCCACGGATCGCCCCATGGGTTCCGGCAGCGACGGCCGGCGGCATCACAGGCGGCGTGAATTCCGCCGGTAAGACGGCATCACTCATCCCAATTATGGTACACGCTCTGCACGTCATCGTCGTCATCCAGCATGTCCAGGATGCGAGTCAGCTTCTTCACGTTCTCCTCGTCGGAAACCTCTACCCAGGTCTGGGGGATCATCGTCACTCCCGCTTCCAGCATCGGGATGCCCGCCGTTTCCAGCGCCTCGCGAACCGCGCTGAAATCATCGGGGGACGTGTAGATCTCGTAACTCTCGTCCTCCTCGGCGAAATCCTCCGCGCCCGCGTCGAGGGCCGCCATCATCAGATCGTCGGCGTCCATCTCACATTCTTCCTTATCGACAATGATCTGTCCTTTCTTATCAAACAGATACGACACGCTTCCCTGTGAGCCGACATTGCCGCCGCCCTTGGTGAACGCGGCACGGATATTGGCCGCGGTGCGGTTCTTGTTGTCTGTCAGAGTATCCACGATAATGGCTACACCGCCCGGACCGTACCCTTCATAGGTAAGGCTCTCGTAATTGACGGCATTGGCGTCGCCGGCCGCCTTCTTGATGCCGCGGTCAATGGTATCATTGGGCATATTATTGGCCTTCGCCTTGGCGATGGCGTCGCGCAGCTTAGAATTGCTGGCCGGGTCGGCGCCGCCTTCCTTCACGGCGACGGCGATCTCCCTGCCGATGATCGTGAAAATCTTGCCCCTCGCAGCATCATTTTTCTCTTTTTTACGCTTAATATTGGAAAACTTCGAATGTCCTGACATGGAAACTCACTCCTTCTCTCTGCTCTCTTGCATTGTATCTGCATCCGCCGCATTTATCTTAACACCGATTCCGCAGTCTGACAAGCGCAAATCGCAGCCGTTCAGATGGCGCAAACCACAAATCGCAGTAGTTCAGACGACGCAAATCACGCATCGCAGCCGTTCAGGCGGTGCAATTTGCTTAACCAGAAACGCTATCTGCCGGGAAGAAAGTCCTCGTACCGATCGTCGAAATAATCCTTCGTACCGACTACCCGTCCGCCGCGCACATAGATCCGCGGCACACGCTTGCCGATATCACAGACGATCTCATAACGCAGCCTGCCGCCCGTGTGTTCCAGCTCCTCCACCGTAATCTGTTCCGCTCCGTCACGGCCGATCAATGTAACCGGATCGTCCACAGCGACGTACGGGATATCCGTCACATCTGCCATGAACTGATCCATGCAGACTCGACCCAAGATCGGGGCGCGGCGTCCCCGGATCAGGACGCTCCCCCTGCCGGACAGGTCCCGCGGATAACCATCGGCGTAACCCGCCGAAACCGTGGCAACCTTTGTCGTCCGGCCTGCCGTAAACGTACCGCCATAGCTGACCTCCGTACCCGCCGGAATCTCTTTTACACAGGTTACGAAACTGTGAAGCGACAGAACCGGCTCCAGTTTTACTCTCGTCCGGTCCACCTCATCCGACGGATACATGCCGTAAATAGAAATTCCCGCCCGCACCCCGTCCCAATGCGTCTCAGGCATCCCGATGACAGCAGCGCTGTTCGCGGTATGGTGGAACGGCACCGTAAGTCCCTCCGCCTCCGTCATACGGATAAATTGCCAGTATTTCTCCCACTGCCTTAGCGCCGGCGTCTTATCTTTCTCGTCGGATCTGGCAAAATGTGTATAGATCCCTTCCACCCGGATCCCCGGCAGCCGGCCGATGGCCGCCGCCAGCTTCGCGCCCTCCTCATCGCAGGAAAGACCGATCCGGCTCATGCCGGTATCTACCGCCAGATGAACCACAGCCTGCGCAGGCCGCACAGACCCCTGCAAGTCTCCGTCCTTCCTGTCGTTTTCAACGGCATATCTCCATTCCCGGTTCAGCTTTGCGGACTCGGCCTGCAGACCTTCCTCCGCATCATCCGGTGCATCTGCAATTCGTGTCCAGTCCCGTACAGGTTTCTGCAAGTCTCCGTCCTTCCTGCCATTTTCAACGGCATATCCCCATTCCCGGTTCAGCTCCGCGGCTGCCGCCGACAAGGCCCGCGCCTGCTCCATCGTGAACACGGTCGGACGGATGCCGTACCTCACCAACTCCCGGCTGCGGCCCGGATGGGTCGCGCCAAGGATCAGAATCGGCTTTGTGATCCCGTGCATCTGCAGATTCCTGGCCTCCTCGATTGCCGCCACCGCATATCCCGCCACATAAGGATCAATCACCTGTGCCACCGGCACCGCGCCATGACCGTACCCGTCCGCTTTCAGGACGCCGATCATCTTCGCTCCGTCCGCCAGGTGCGCCTGCATGGCCTGCATATTATGAATGACCGCATCCAGGTTGATCTGGGCATAAACCCTGGCATACTGCTCCATCGTCTGCATCTCCCTCCCCGCTGTTTTGTCAGTGCCGGCCGCATCGCTCACCAGAATGTTTCATACCGCCGGATTCCGCCGGCAGACGCCCCGCCTCATCCGCCAGTTCCCGCGCCAGCATTCCGTAACTTCCTTCCTTCTCCCGGATCCGGTCGCCCGCCGCCCCGTGCAGGTACACGCCCAGCGCCGCCGCGTCCCACGGTTCACAGCCCTGAACCAGAAGCCCCGCGATTACGCCGGTCAGCACATCGCCGGAACCGGCCTTCGCCATGCAGCTGTTGCCGCTTTCATTTACATAAATCTGCCCGTCACGGCCGCAGACCACCGTCGCCGCGTCCTTCAGGACACAGGTAATGCCATGCTCCGTGCTGTATTCCTCGGCCACTCCCACAACATCACGGCGGATCTGCTCCACAGTCAGACCCGTAAGCCTTGCCATTTCCCCGATATGAGGCGTCACGATGATATTTTCCGTAAAATATTGAGCAAGTTCCGGATAGCGGGCAGCCGCATTCAGTCCGTCTGCGTCCAGAATCATCGGCACATAAGCATTCGTCAGGAATGCCCGCATCAGTTCATATACGCCCACTCCCTGACCGACGCCCGGCCCCAGCACAATCACGTCCGCCCACGCGCATTCCTTTTCCACCTTCCCCTGAAATGTTTCCGGCTCCTCCTCCATCTCACCGGAACGGTAGGTTGCCAGAATCGCCTCCGGCAGAAGTTCCTGCATGATCAGACGGTTCTCCTCAACCGTCATGACTTTCACCAGCCCTGCCCCCATACGGTAGGCCGCCAGCGCACTCAGATAGGCCGCTCCGCCCATATTCTCGGAACCGGCCACGACCAGCACCTTGCCAAACGTCCCTTTATTGCTGTAAGCCGGCCGCGGCGGAACCAGATCCAGATCCTCTGGTCCGAATGTAACCGCCACGCCCCGGACCATTCCCGGACTTTGCATGTCGCCTGCCGCCCCGCAAGCCGTTCCCGGCCTCCCCGCGTCGCCTGCCGCTCCGCAAGCCGTTCCCGGCCTTCCCGCGTCGCCTGCCGCTCCGCAAGCCGTTCCCGGCCTTTGCACGTCGCCCACCGCGTCCCAGACCGTTCCCGACCTTCGCATGTCGCCTGCCGCTCCGCAAGCCGTCTCCAGCCTTCCCGCGCCGCCTGCCGCGTCCCGGATCATTCCCGGCCTTCCTGCATCTCCTGCTGCGCTCCGGACCGTTCCCGGCCTCCCCGCGCCGCCTGCCGTGCCGCAAGCCATTCCCGGCCTCCCCGCGCCGACTGCCGCTCCGCAAGCATTTTCCGGCCTCTGCGCGTCTCCCATCGAACCGCCCGAACCGCCATCCGCCAGAATCCGGATGCTGTCCGCCGCGAACCCGAT
>CAYYHX010000070.1:0-7925 GCA_964471835.1 uncultured Hungatella sp. | reverse complement strand
AGCCGGCAGCCCGGCCAGCGCCCCGCTGACGACGATAACCCGTTCGCCGGGTTCATACCACTCATACTGCTCATACGGTTCCGGTGGCTCGTCATCCGGATACGATCGAGCCGATCCGTGCGGCGCCTCAGTCTCACATGCCTGACATCCGTCGTCCCTTATCCCGTTATCATTCTCCCTGCCGTGGTCTGTTTCGTTATGCCGCCTGCCACAGCTTATCCTGTTCTTCTTCCCCCCGTCGTAACCTGCATCGCGGCACCAACCACCGCCGTTTATTCTCTTACCATTCTCCTCACTGTGTCCTGCTTCGTTATGCCGCCTACCGCTGCTTATCCCGTTATCCATTTCCTTGCTGCGGTCTGCCTTGTGAAACCGCCCGCCTCCGCTTATCCTGCTCTTCTCCTCTTCCCCGTGGCCCGCCTCCCGGCGCCGCCCCGCCACCCGGTACTTCTCGGGAACCGTGATCGGCGCTTCCACGCCGCCATAGACGATCTCCCGGCGGACGTCGTCATTCAAAATGATCCCCATCCGCACTTCTTTTTCTTCATCCGCGAGCTTCAGCCGCACCAGCGCATACCGCAGCCGGAACTGATACCGCGTCACGCGGTCGAGTCCGGCCTCCAGCGGGCCGGAGACATAGCTGATGTGATCCTTCCCGTCGGTCGCTACATAGGAAAGCCGGATTACATGGTTCTCATCCATGATGTCCGCCAGGAACCGCGCTTCCGCCGCGTCCAGCGGCAGGAAATGGAATTCGCCGTCGGATATCATTTTCGACATGGCCGGAACCTGTTTCAGATAGAGAAACAGCTGATCCGGTTTCTCGGAGGTGACAAACAGGTAGCCCGGGAATATCCGCTCCACATGGATCCGGTTCATCTGCTGCCGGTGCCGCAGCTGCTCGTGATAGGCTACGAAACAGTCGCCGTACAGCCCGCGTGGGACAAGCCTGCGCATCATATGGATCAATTTCTCCTCCCGGCCTGTATAAGTCTGGATTACGTACCACAGCATGTTCTTTCCTTAAGGCACCCCTTTCCGTCCCCGGGACGGCAAAAGGGTAAGCTCCGCCCCTTCGCACCGCCTGCAGCAATAGATTACAGACAGCCCGAACGACCGATGCCCATACTGTGGCCGTATGTCCCCTTTCCGGTATGCGCTGCCTCAAGACCCACGCACTCCGTCCCGGTTTTTCCGATTGCCGACGGTTCCGTCCCGTCCGGGACACCGTACCCGCCAGCCTTGTTTTTGAAGTTTCAGTTCAACACAATATGGCATTGTGTTGAACTGAAACTCACTTCACGTATGATAGCATAACTCGAATTATATTGCAATTCCTTTTTTGACAATAATGTTTTAAAGTGTTTTAATAGTGTTTTAATCTTCAGTTAATCTTTTCTTAAACTTTTTCTTCAATATCCCAGGTCAAGAGATTCATTTATTCGAAAAGCACAGAAACGACGTCCTTTTCTGCCGAATGAGGGAATGCCAGTTCAACACAATGCCATATTGTGTTGAACTGAAACCCGTCTTATGTGCATCAGATACCCCCCAGCGCTCGTTATGGAAGATTCCAAAAACCGGAGATTTCCTTTTCTTAATAGCGCTCCACGCCATCCGCCGTAACGCGGGCGCAGATCAATTTCTTTTCGGGCGCCTCCCGTCCCTGCCCGCTGATCGTGCAGGAATCCAGGAACTTCCGCTCCGCGCCGTCCAGTCGTTCCTCGTCCGAGGCGTACAGAACCGCCAGCACGTCGCCTTTTTTCACATGGTCGCCGTATTTCTTATTCAGGTAGATCCCGGCGCCGTAATCGATCGTGTCTTCTTTCCTCGCGCGGCCGGCTCCCAGCATCGCCGCCGCGATGCCGCAGCCTTCGGTATCGATATGAGTGATGCAGCCGTCCGCCGGGGCAAGAACCTGCCTCTGCAGCGGAGCAGGGGCAAGGAGGGAGGAATCGCGGATATAAGCGGAATCGCCTCCCTGGGCCTGCACCATGGCCGCCAGCACATCGACCGCCCTGCCGCTCTGCATGGTTTCTTCCGCCATTTCCCGGCATTGACGCAAAGTTCCCTTCCCGGCCATAAGAAGCATATTCGCGGCCAGCTCGACGCAGACCTCCGTCAGATCCGCCGGACCTTCGCCTTTCAGCGTCTGCACGGCCTCCGCCACCTCGATGGAGTTGCCGACGGCACGTCCTAAGGGAACGTCCATATCGGTGATCAGCGCGCAGCATTTCCGCCCCGCCCCGACGCCGATGGATACCATTTCCTCCGCCAGCGCAATCGAATCGTCCAGTGTTTTCATGAACGCGCCGCTGCCGGTCTTCACATCCAGGACGATCGCGTCGCTTCCCGCCGCCAGTTTCTTGCTCATGATCGACGAGGCGATGAGCGGCACGCTGTCCACCGTGGCTGTCACGTCCCGGAGGGCGTAGAGTTTCTTGTCCGCAGGAACCATGTTCCCCGTCTGCCCGATGATCGCGATGCCGATTTCATTTACAATCTGAATGAAACGCTCCTTATCGATGCTGGTGGAAAGGCCGGGGATCGACTCCAGTTTATCCAGCGTCCCGCCGGTGTGGCCGAGTCCCCTGCCTGACATCTTGGCGACCTTCACGCCAAGCGAAGCCGCGACCGGTCCGACGACCAGCGTGGTCTTGTCTCCCACGCCGCCGGTGCTGTGCTTGTCCACCTTGACGCCCCGGATTCCCGACAGATCCACCGTATCACCGGAATGCGCCATCTCCATCGTGAGATCGGCGGTTTCCCGCGCGCTCATCCCCCGGAAACAGATCGCCATCAGCATCGCGGACATCTGGTAATCCGGGATGTCTCCCACGACAAAACCGGAGATCATGGCGTGGATCTCGTCCCGCGAGAGCTCCTCGCCGTGTTTCTTCTTTTCAATCAGGTCATACATCCGTATCATGCCGGCTTCCCCTTGTTCTCCCAATCGCCGCTCCTGTTCAGTTCCGAACTCAAGAATGACGCTCCGAAAGCATCCCCGCCCCGAACGACAGGGGCAGGAGTTCCGCCAGCGTCCGCTCGATATACTCCCCTTCCGACTTTGCCATGATCACGAGAAAATCCGGCCCGCAGAATTCCTGCATTACCTGGCGGCAGACGCCGCAGGGCGGACAGTAATCCGTGACCACGCCGTTCCGGCCGCCGCAGATCGCGATCGCCTCAAACATGCGCCTGCCTTCATTCACGGCCCGGAAAAACGCGCTCCGCTCGGCGCAGACCGTGGGCGTGTAGGCCGCATTTTCGATATTAAATCCGGTATAAATGCTTCCGTCCGCGCATAACAGTGCCGCCGACACATGAAAATGGGAATACGGCGCGTAAGAATTCGGCAGATTGTCAAGCGCCGCCTTAATCAGAGCGGTTTTGTCCATGGCTCTCCTCCCCGGCCTTCGCCAGCTTCACGAGGCGGCTTGTCCCCAGACGCGACGCGCCGAGACGCAGGAATTCTTCCGCGTCCTCAAAAGACGAGATGCCGCCCGCCGCCTTGATCCGCACTTCAGGACCGATATGCCCGGCCATCAGCCGGATATCGTCAAATACAGCCCCCGCCTTCGAAAAATCGGTGGAAGTCTTGATGTAATCGGCGCCCGCCTCGGTGACGATTTCACACATTTTCACCTTCTCCTCCCCGGTCAGCAGGCAGGTTTCGATGATCATCTTCAGGATATGGCTGCCGCAGACCTCCTTGACCCGCCGGATCTCATCCAGAATCTTCCCGTAATCCCGGTTCTTCAGGTCGCCGATGTTGATGACCATATCAATCTCATCGGCCCCGCTGCGCAGGGCGTCTTCCGTTTCAAATACCTTTACCGCCGTGGTGTGATATCCGTTGGGGAAGCCAACGACCGTGCAGACTGCCATCCTGTCGCCGAGATACTTCTTCGCCCGCTCTACATAAGACGGCGGGATGCAGACCGACGCCGTCCCGAAGCGAACCGCGTCGTCACAAAGCTGCCGGATCTCCTCCCATGTCGCCTGCTGCTGAAGGAGCGTGTGGTCAACGGCATGAAGAATCTGCTCCCGGTTCATCAATCATACCCCCTCCACATTTTCTTCGAACAGTACTCCCGGTACTCCCGCTCAATCGTCCTCCCCATCTCCTTCAGGCAGCACTCGCGGTATTCCCGTTTAATCATACTCTCCCCACATTTTCTTTGAACAATACACCCGGTACTCCCGCTCAATCGTCCTCCTCCATCTCCTTCAGGCAGTACACCTGGTACTCCCGCTCGAACACATATCCGAGTTTCTCCGCCAGGCCCACCGACTGGAGATTGACCGCGTCCCAGTTGGGAACCACCCCTTTGTCCAGGCACTCCAACAGGAAGGCCGCGCTGCAGGCGAGCGCCAGTCCCTGCCTGCGCCAGTCCCTGCGGGTATCCACCTCGATCTCCATCATGCCCTCGCTGACGCCGTAGCAGGAACAACCTGCGAGCAGCTCTCTGCCTTTCAGAGCCACATAGCCGAACGCGTACTGCAGGAAATGCTCCGGCGTATCGAAATTCGCGCAGAGGTCGCGGCTCCATTCCTCCCTCATGACGAGATGGTAAAGCCTCTCGTCGATCCTTCTCAGCCGTACGCCCTTCGGAACCGACTCCATGTAGCCCCGCAGTTTCTCCAGGTCGAAATGATGTTCGTCCTTCTTCAGTGCATAGCGGGTCACGATCCGATGCTGACCGGAAAACTGTTCCTCGATCCAATCCGCCCACCGCTCGTTCTGCGGATAGAGATAAGCATGCCGCGCCGATTCATAGATCTGCCCCTTTAGGTCCAACGCCTCCTCCCCCCTGGGCGGCAGGCCGAGAAGATAGGCGAAATCGCCGACTACCACCAGACAGTAAGAGGGATTCGTCAGATGGGGAACCCACACCCGGCCGATGGCGCCTTCCGCGGCGCCCCGCAGAAGCACATCCCTGCTGCCCTCGCAGATGGATTGGATTACCTGCCGTTTCGCTCTGCCAAGTTCAATCATCATGCCGAACCCCTCCCCGCAGTTTTCTCTTTTTGTGTCTTTAACCAGTATAACACAGTTTCACGGAAAATGCCATGAATCACTTCTCATTCTGCTTCACGGAAATGCCATGAACTACTTCTCATTCTGCTCGAAGGATTCCATTTTCAGCTTCGAAAAGGCGAATTTCTGGCTGCTGTAGAGCCCGTAGTATCCGGAAAGAGCAAATGTAACCCCGATCGCCAGCGCGAAATACGGCATTGCCTCAAACCCGCACAGCTCAAACGCGATAAGGATGCTGCTGACCGGGCTGTTAGTCACGCCGGCGAACAGCGCAGCCATGCCGCAGGCCGCGCACAGCGACGGGGAGAATCCCAGCAGCGTTCCCACGGCGCAGCCGAACGTCGCGCCCACGCACATCGTCGGCACGATCTCGCCGCCCTTAAAGCCCGCGCCGAGTGTCGCCGCCGTGAAAAGCATTTTCAGAAGAAACGCCTCATAGCGGACATGGCCCTCCATAGCTTCCTCGATCAGCCCCATGCTGCTGCCGTTATAAATCCTTGTATCCAGGAGCAATGTCAGTCCGATCACGATGGCGCTGCCGGCCAGCACCCGCACATAAGCATTTTTGAAATATTTCTTATAGAGATGCTCGCCGGTATGCAGCGTAAGGCACAGCAGAATGCTGACCACGGCGCAGAGGATTCCCAGCACTACGATAAGCACGGCAGGACGCAGACCGAAAGCCGGGATCTCGGTAATCG
Source organism: uncultured Hungatella sp. (assembly GCA_964471835.1). Lineage (GTDB taxonomy): Bacteria > Bacillota > Clostridia > Lachnospirales > Lachnospiraceae > UBA3402. The sequence continues at coordinate 2,183 of CAYYHX010000070.1, read as the reverse complement.
TAAAATGTTCCGCCGGCAGTCCCAGCGTCTTCGCGATGCCCGCGCCGATGAAGGCGGAGAACAGGCAGGGAATCATTGCCGGGTAATACATGACGCCGATGCTGGACACCTCCATCGAGAAGACGGCGGCCGCCAGCGGCGTCCCGAACAGCGCGCCGAAGCAGGCGCTCATGCCGCACATGACGGCGATTTTCCTGTCCTTCTGATCCAGATGGACGACTTCCCCCACCAGTGTGCCGATGCTGCCGCCGATCTGCAGGGCCGCCCCCTCGCGTCCGGCGGAACCGCCCGTCAGATGCGTCAGAATCGTGCTGACGAAGATCAGCAGACCGGTCCGTTTCGTGACCTTCTCCCCGGAAGAAACCGCGTCCAGTATCATGTTCGTGCCGCGGTTCTTCTCCTCGCCGCTGACCTGGTACAGGAAGACAATGAGCAGGCCGGAAACCGGGAGCAGGTACAGAAGCCAGGAATACTGGCCGAAAAGCCCTGCGGCATAGCGGATGCCGAAACCGAAGACCGTTCCCGCCAGGCCGCACAGGACGCCGATAACCGCGGCAATTGCGCTCCACGCGAGAAAGTAGATGATATTGTTTTTCAGTTTCCGGATCACCGGATTGTCCATTCCATTTTCCATCCTTCGTACCCCCCCCTAATCTGCTTTTATCTTGTTTCTGCCCCCGGCAGGCGGCGCCGGAGAGCCTGCCGGCCTGCCCGGACAAGAGCGGAGCAGCGGGACGACGCCCGCAAGACGGCGGCTGCTCCCCGAAGCACTCTTAGAACGCTCCCGTTGACTTAACGACCTTCGGCCGGTAGCCGGCGTCATTTAACGCCTGGACAATCTCATTCTTATGACCGGTGCCGTACGTCTCCATCGTGATGCGCAGCTCCACGGCGGCATTGCGGTTGATGCTGATGAACTGGTTGTGCTCCAGTTTGATCACGTTGCCCTGATGCTCCGCCAAGAGGGAGGACACCTTCGCCAGCTGGCCGGGCTTGTCCGGCAGGAGTACGGAGACCGTGAAGACCCTGTCGCGCTGGATCAGGCCGTGCTGGACGATGGATGCCATGGAAATGATATCCATGTTGCCGCCGCTTAAGATCGAGACGATTTTTTTCTTCTGCACGTTCAGATGGCGCAGGGCGGCCACGGTCAGGAGACCGGAATTCTCCACAATCATCTTGTGATTTTCCACCATATCCAGAAAGGCCACGATCAGCTCATTGTCCTCGACCGTGATGATATCATCGACATTTTCCTGGATATAGGGGAAAATCTTTTCGCCGGGGCATCGAACGGCGGTGCCGTCGGCGATGGTGCTGACGGACGGGAGCGCCACGACATGCCCCGCCTTCAGAGACTCCTGCATACAGTTTGCGCCCGCCGGCTCCACGCCGATAACCTTGATCTTCGGGTTAAGGAGTTTGGCCAACGTGGAGACACCGGCCGCCAGGCCGCCGCCGCCGATTGGAACCAGGATGTAGTCCACGGTAGGCAGCTCCTTGATGATCTCCATGGCAATCGTACCCTGGCCGGTAGCCACGGTCAGATCGTCAAATGGATGGATAAACGTCATCTTCCGTTCCTCGGCGAGTTTCTGTGCGTAGGCGCAGGACTCGTCGAAGACGTCCCCGTTCAGGATCACCTCCGCCCCGTAACTCTCCGTCCGGTTGATTTTGATAAATGGCGTAGCCGTAGGCATCACGACCGTCGCGGGAATGCCGGCCAGCCTGGCGGCATAAGCCACGCCCTGCGCGTGATTGCCGGCGGAGGCCGCGATCAGACCGTTCTTCTTTTCTTCTTCGGTCAGCGTGCTGATCTTATAGTACGCGCCGCGGACCTTGTACGCGCCGGTATACTGCATGTTCTCCGGCTTAAAATAGACCCTGTTGCCGGTCTGTTCGGAAAAATACTCACTGTAGACCAGCTTCGTCTCCTGGATTACCTTTCCGACTGCTTCGCTTGCTTCCTCAAATCGTTCGAGCGTCATCATGGCAGAAATCGGTTCCTTTCTTACTTAATTCATACATAATATCATCCTGTGCCGTTCGCGCGGCTTACGCAAACAGTGCGTTGATAAACGCGTCCGCGTCAAACTTTTGCAGATCGTCAATCTGCTCGCCGATGCCGATGTATTTGACCGGGATGCCAAGCTCCGACTGGATCGCCACGGCGATGCCGCCCT
>CAYYHX010000069.1:3057-8029 GCA_964471835.1 uncultured Hungatella sp. | reverse complement strand
CCGGCCCCGTGCTGCCGTCCTCCGCTTCCTCTGCCGGACTGCTCTCCGGTTCCTCGGCGGGAGCTTTCTGTTCTTCCGCCGCTTCCGTCTCGGCCGCATCGGTCGAAGCCTCTGACTCGGCTGTAACTTCCGGCGCGGCTTCTTCCACTGCCGGTGCGGCTTCGGAAGTCACCTCGGGCTGCTTCGCGAAAGCCGTCCCGCAGGCCATCTCCAGCATCATGCAGGCGCACAGAAGCATCGCCATGCCTTTCATGCCTTTCTTCATTGGTGGTTTCTCCTTTCATTTGTATCGGTGAACATTTGCCTTTATTTTACCCCCCCATTTGAAAAGTCAACGGTTATGATAATTGTACGTAAAATAATACAATTTTCTTTCAAGGACAATTCCCGTTCACGGGCAGGAGCGAAATCACGGATAAATCGTAAGGATTTTTGAAAATCACTTGATACCGCGGCCCGCGATGGGCTATAATGAGGACGGGGTGTTGGACAAAGAATCATTTTCAATCATCGGGAGAAAGGAAGGGGGAGCGCATATGCCTAGAACCGTAGCCATCGGAGAAGAGTTTTTTGAAACTCTTCGGGTGAAAAATTTATTCTACATTGACAAGACCGATTTTATCCGCCAGTGGTGGGACAGCGGCACAAAAGTGACAGCGATCATGCGCCCGCGCCGGTTCGGGAAGACGCTGACTATGGATATGGCGGAGTGTTTCTTTTCCGTGAAATACGCCGGCAGGAGTGAGCTCTTTGAGGGTCTCTCTATCTGGGAAGAGGAGCGCTTCCGCGCCTTACAGGGTATGTATCCGGTTCTGTTTTTAAGTTTTGCCGAAGTAAAAAATACAACTTTTGAAGTGGCAAGAAGAAACATCTGCGGCCTGGTCCAGAAGCTTTACGAAAAGAACCGTTTTCTTCTGAAAGGAAATCTGCTGACTGAAAACGAAAAGGCATTTTTCGAAGAGATTAGCAAAAACATGGCAGATGACGTCGCTGCCGAATCGCTTCTCTGTCTCATGGATTATCTGTCCCGTTACTACGGGAAAAAGGTTATCGTGCTGCTCGATGAGTACGACACGCCCTTGCAGGAAGCTTATGTAAAAGGCTACTGGGAACAGCTTGTCGCCTTCCTTCGCCCGCTTTTCGGCACGACCTTCAAGGGAAACCCCTACCTGGAGCGCGGTCTGATGACAGGCATCACACGCGTCGCGAAGGAATCGATCTTCTCGGACTTAAACAATCTGGATGTGGTGACGACGACTTCTGATAAATATGCCGGCTGTTTTGGCTTTACGCAGCAGGAAGTGGATGCGGCCCTGGAGGAATTCGGCCTGTCCGGCAAACGGGCTAAGGTGAAAAAAATGTACGACGGTTTCACCTTCGGCCGACAGAAGAACATCTATAACCCCTGGTCAATCACCAAGTTCCTGGCGGAAGGGAAGATAGAAGCCTATTGGTCCAATACCAGCGGGAACGCTCTGGCGGGCAGCCTGGTCCGGCTGGGCAGCATGGAGGTCAAGGATGATTTCGTGTCCCTCATGGAAGGAAAACCCATCGAAAAGGCCGTCAACGAGGAGATTTCCTTCAACCAGCTTGACCAAAGGGACGACGCCGTGTGGAGCATCCTCCTGGCTGCGGGATACCTCAAGGCCGTCCATGTCAGGAAGGACAAGGCCGCCGGGAAAAAATATTACCGGCTGGCGCTGACCAACGGGGAAGTCCAGGAACTGTTTCAGGGCATCATTACGGGATGGTTCACAGACCTGGATATGCCTGGAGACAAGTTCGTCCTGGCGCTGCTGCGGGATGACCTGGAAATGATGAACCGGACCATGAACGAACTGACAGAAGGCCTGATCAGTTCGTTCGATGTGCCTGGTAAATCGGAGAAAACGGAAAAGCAGCCGGAGATGTTTTACCATGCGTTCGTGCTGGGTCTCGTGGCATTCCTGCGCGGACGATTTGTGATTGAAAGCAACAGGGAAAGCGGCGACGGACGCTACGACTTGCAGATGACGCCGAAAAGGCCCGGGAAAGATCACCCGATTCTCATAGAGTTCAAGGTACGGGATCGGAAGACAGAAAAGGGACTTTCCCGGACGGTAGAAAAGGCTTTGAAACAGATCGAGGAGAAAAACTACGTGCAGGATCTGGTTTCCCACGGTTTTGACGAAGGGCAGATCCGGAAATACGGCTTTGCCTTTGATGGAAAGAAAGTCCTTATCGGGTGCTGAACTGCCAAAAACGGACATCCTGCCCAGACTACATAGCCTAAACGGGACGCAGCACCGTCTCTTAACGGGGACACGTCGCGGGTTCGCCGTTCGTGCGGCTATGCCGGCGCGAACTGGCTGTTGTACAGCTGCGCGTAGAAACCGCCGAGCGCGAGCAGTTCCTCATGGCGGCCCTGCTCGACGATGTGGCCGTCGCGCATGACCAGGATCACATCCGCCTCGCGGATCGTGGACAGGCGGTGTGCCACGATGAAACTGGTACGCCCTTCCATCATTTTAGCGAATGCTTTCTGGATCCGGATCTCGGTGCGCGTATCGATCGAGGATGTCGCCTCATCCAGAATCAGCATCGGCGGCAGGCACAGCATGACGCGGGCGATGCACAGAAGCTGCTTCTGCCCCTGGGACAGGTTGCCGCCATCCTCGGAGATCACCGTATCGTATCCCTGCGGCATCCGCCGGATAAAGGAATGCGCATGGGCCTCTTTCGCCGCCCGGATCACTTCTTCTTCCGTGGCGTCCGGACGCCCGTAGGCGATATTTTCCCGGATCGTCCCGGACTTGAGCCAGGTTTCCTGCAGCACCATGCCGTAACTGGCCCGCAGGCTCCGTCTGGTCACCTGCCGGATGTCATGTCCGTCTACGCGCACCGCGCCGGAATCCACATCGTAGAAGCGCATCAGCAGATTGATGACCGTGGTTTTGCCGCATCCGGTCGGACCGACGATCGCCACGCGCTGGCCCGGTTTTACATCCAGATTGAAATTTTCGATCAGAGGCACGTCTTTCCGGTAGGAAAAATGCACATGATCCATGCGGACGTTTCCTTCCGCATCCGCCAGGTCAACCGCACCCGCCGGTTCCGGGGGAATCGGCTCCTCGTCGATCAGTTCGAACACCCGCGCCGCGGAGGCAAGCGCATTCTGCAGCTCGGTTACGACGCCGGAGATCTCATTGAACGGCTTTGTATACTGGTTGGCATAACTTAGGAAAATGGACAGCTGCCCCACGGACAGGTACCCCCTGACGGCCGCCAGGGCGCCCGTAATGCCGACGCACGCATAGACCAGACTGTTCACGAACCGGGTGCAGGGATTGGTAATGGAGGAAAAGAAGGTGGCCCGCAGGCTGTAACCGCGCAGGCGCTCATTGATCTCTTCAAACTCCTCCTGCGCCGCCTCCTCATGGCCGAACGCCTGCACAACTTTCTGGCTGCCCAGCATCTCGTCCACCAGAGAAGTGAGCTCCCCCCTTGTCTCCGACTGCTTCCGGAACATGGTATACGTTTTCTTCGCGATATAGCCGGCCACCAGCAGGGACACCGGCGTTACCAGAACCACCACGGCCGCGATGACCGGATTGATGGCAAACATAAAAACCAAAGTTCCCAGAATCGTAATCACGCCGGTAAACAGCTGCGTGAAGCCCATCAGGAGCCCCTCGGAAAACTGGTCAATATCCGAAATGATGCGGCTGATCACGTCGCCCGATGGATGGGAATCAAGATAGCGCAGCGGCAGCACTTCCAGGTGATCGAACGCCTTCGTGCGGATATCCCGGACTACCTGATAGGTGATCCGGTTATTGATATGGTTCATCAGCCACTGGGCGGCGCCGGTGATCACGATCACGACGGCCAGACGGAAGAGGATCGCACGGATTCCCGCAAAGTCCACCTGGCCGGGCGCGACAATCAGATCCACGGCGCTGCCGATCAGGATCGGGGCATAGAGCGTCGCGGCTACGGTGACGCCCGCCAGAACCAGCGAAACCAGCACCCACCATTTATAATTGCCGATGTGGGCCAGGACGCGCCGGATCGTGGAGCGGTGCTGACGCAGCTGCCGGAGAGCGGACGTCGTCCTGTTCCCTGTTTTTTCGATATTCTCTGCTTTCCGCCGGTCAGCCATGCTGCCTCGCCTCCTTTTCTGACAGCTGGGACAGGCAGATCTCCCGGTAAACCTCACAGGAAGCCATCAGTTCTTCGTGGGTTCCGCGGCCGACCAGCCGCCCGTCGTCCAGTACCAGAATCTGATCCGCGTTCCGTATCGTAGTCGCGCGCTGCGACACCAGGAACACCGTCATCTCCTTCGTCTTCTCGCGGATCGCTCTGCGCAGCGCCGCATCCGTCGCAAAATCCAGCGCCGACGCGCTGTCATCCAGAATCAGGATATCCGGCTGCCGCACCAGCGCCCGCGCGATCGTCAGGCGCTGCCGCTGCCCGCCGGACAGGTTCCGGCCTTCCTGCGCGACCGGCAGGTCAAGCCCCTGGCCTTTCGAGTCCACGAACTCCCTGGCCTGTGCCGTGTCAAGCGCGGCATAGATCTCCTCATCGGTGGCGTCCGCCTTGCCCCAGCGCATATTTTCACGGAGCGTACCCTTGAAAAGAACCGCCTTCTGCGGCACCACGCCGATCCTGTCCCGCAGTTTGCGGACCGGGTAATCCCGGACATCCCTCCCGTCGATGCAGACGGAACCTTTCGTCACATCATAGAAGCGCGGGATCAGGTTCACCAGCGTCGTTTTGCCGGAACCGGTGCCGCCGATGATGCCGATTATCTGCCCGCGCATGGCGGTGAAGCTGATGCCGGTAAGCGCCGCCTCTTTCGCGCCGGCGTAACAGAAATCCATATCGGCAAACCGGACTTTCGGAGTCTGCTTCGACTGGCATTCTGCAATCGACTCCGTTATTTCCCGCTCCACGATGCTCCCCTTCGTCTCAAACACCGCGCTGATGCGGT
>CAYYHX010000069.1:1770-2957 GCA_964471835.1 uncultured Hungatella sp. | reverse complement strand
GTTATTTCCCGCTCCACGATGCTCCCCTTCGTCTCAAACACCGCGCTGATGCGGTTGGCACAGGCCAATGATTTGGAGATCGTGATGATCAGGTTCGCCAGCTTCACCAGTTCCACGAGGATCTGGGACATATAATTGACCAGAGCCACTACTTCGCCCTGGGTGATGACCCCCTCATCCACCTGCCAGGCGCCGGTCCAGACCAGCACGATGGTCGCGGCATTGACGATGATATATGTCGCCGGATTCATCAGCGCCGACACCTTTCCCACGAAAACCTGGGAGCGGACCAGCCGGTCATTTTCCTCGTCAAACTTCCTGATCTCATCCGGCTGACGGTTAAAGGCGCGCACGACCCGCGCCCCCAGGAGGTTCTCGCGCGTCGTCAGGAGCACCCGGTCAAGCTGCTGCTGCACCTTCTTATAAAGCGGCATGCTGACGAGCAGCACGCCGAATACGACAACCGACAGGAGCGGGATCGCCACGACGAAGATCAGCGCCGCCCGCACATTGACCGTAAAAGCCATGATCATCGCGCCGAATACGATAAAAGGCGAGCGCAGAAACAGCCGCAGTACCAGATTCACGCCCGATTGCACCTGATTGATGTCGCTGGTAATGCGGGTGATCAATGTCGATGTGCCGATCGTATCGATCTCCGTATAGGACAGGCTGTTGATATGCCGGAACAGGTCATTCCGCACCGCCGTGCCGAAACCGGCCGCGGCCTTCGCCGAGAAATACTGCGCCGTCAGCGAGAACGCCAGCCCCACGAGCCCCAGAAGCACCAGCACGCCGCCCATTTCCAGAATGTATCCCGGATCCTGATCGCGGATGCCGGCGTCAATGATCTGCGCCATCACCAGCGGCACCAGCAGGTCAAAAGCGGCCTCCGCCATCTTCAGAAGCGGCGCCAGGATGCTTTCCAGCTTGTATTCTTTCAGATACTTCAGCAGTTTCCCCATGATACCCTCCGAAGGCGCCATTGATGCTGCAAAAAATAAGATGGCTTTTCCTATATGCTGGCATAATCAGAATAAATCGCTATGGGAGCCGGTTCGTATCAGCTTCAAAATCAGGGTCTGTCGAAAAACTTTATAGACCAGAAGCCAGCCCGGTTCAATATGACATTCTCTCATGCCTTTATAATCTCTGGAATTCGTAAGAGCATGATCATGGCATGATTC
>CAYYHX010000069.1:0-1670 GCA_964471835.1 uncultured Hungatella sp. | reverse complement strand
ATTCCGGCTTAAGCATTAAGTGCCTCCATCAGTTCGGCAACACTGTCATACGGTCCATATAAATCCTCGTCCTTTTCCGCAGCCTCCATCGCTGCGTAGGTAATTTCATTCGGTTCATCTAGCCGAACCTCAAAAGGCAGTCCGTGGCACCTGAGTGCCTGTCGGTAAAAGATTCCTGTTGCTGTACTTAAATCCATACCAAGTGCCTTAAAAAGAGCCGCCGCCTGAGCCTTAATTTCCGGCTCAATTCTTATCGTCATATTTTCCTTAGCCATTCTAAACTCACCTTCTTTCTTATAATTTTAATCACGATTATATTCCAAATGCGCAGTAACTACAAGTGCATCGCAAATTCATAGTCAGATACTTTTCGAAATAAAACAGCAGATTCTTCTCCACGCAAAAGATCCGGCGTCACGCCGTCTCCTCCTTCTCGCCGGCTTTCACCGCCATGCCGAAGACCACGAATCCCAGCGCGAACAGCACCGCCAGCATCCCCACGCCGCCGGACGGATTCTGCGTCAGCTGCGCCACCGAGCCGACCAGCGCCGTGCCGAGAACCGCCGCGCCCTTGCCGCAGATATCGAAGATCCCGAAGAATTCCCCGGATTTCTCCGGCGGGATGATCTTCGCGAAATACGACCGGGACAGGGCCTGGATCCCTCCCTGGAACATCCCCACACACACCGCCAGGAACCAGAACTCCCACTGCTTATCCAGCTGGATCGCAAACAGGGCGATCAGGAAATAGCAGAAGATACACAGCCGGATCAGGTTCGCGTTCTTATATTTCTTCGCCGCCCGGCCGAAAAGGATCGCGAACGGGAACGCCACGATCTGCGTCACCAGAAGCGCCAGAAGAAGTCCCGTCGAATCCAGACCGATGGCGCTGCCGTAGGCCGTCGCCATGTCGATGATCGTGTACACGCCGTCGATGTAGAAGAAGAACGCCAGCAGAAACAGGAAGATCTGCTTATGCCCTTTCAGGTCGCGGAACACCCGCGAAAGCCGCGCGAAACTCTCCCGCACCGGATGCGCCTGCCTCTTCACGCCGTGTTTCTGCCGGAAATTCCGCAGCAGGGGGATCGTCGCGCCCAGCCACCAGGCCGCGTTGATGAAGAACGCGATCGCCATCGCCGTATTCATGCTGATGCCAAGCGCCTCATTGCCAAGCACAAACACCAGACTAATGATAAATGGGATACAGCTCCCGATGTACCCCCAGGCGTAGCCCGAGGAAGACACCTGATCCATCCGGTCCGGCTCCGTCACATCCGAAAGCATCGAATCATAGAACACCAGGCTGGCCGAATACCCCACCCGTGCGAGGACGAAGATCGCCAGGAAGATGGTCCATGGCACCGGCAGCGACAGCGCGGCGCAGCCGATCACGCCCACCATCATGCAGACCGTGAAAATGGGCTTCTTATAGCCGTCAGTATCGGCAATCGTGCCGAAGATCGGCCCGATCACCGCCACGCACAGCGTTGAGATCGACATCGCGTAACCCCAGAAGGCCATCGCGTCCACCTCCGAAAGCCCTCCCTGCCCGGCCAGATAGTTAAAATAGATCGGCAGGATCGTGGACACCAGCAATGTGAACGCAGAGTTGCCCACGTCGTAAAGAATCCAGTACTTCTCCAGTTTCGTAAATTTCATCTTCTCCATAT
>CAYYHX010000068.1:0-8051 GCA_964471835.1 uncultured Hungatella sp. | reverse complement strand
TCATCCGGCTGCCGCCGCGGCTGTCGCAGGCTTTCACTTTCGTGTCGCATCGCCCCCTCATCCCGCTACGGCGGCAACTGTCATCGGCCGTCCTGTCTCATCGACCTCACCCGGCTGCCGCCGCGGCCGTCACCGGCTTTCGCTTTCGTGTCGCATCGCCCTCATCCGGCTACTTCCGCGGCTGTCGCAGGTTTTCGTATCATATCGTCCTCATCTGGCTGCTTCCGCAGCTGTCGTAGGCTTTCGTGCCACATCGCCCTCACCCGGCTGCCGCCGCGGCCGTCACCGGCTTTCGCTTTCGTGTCGCATCGCCCTCATCCGGCTACTTCCGCGGCTGTCGCAGGTTTTCGTATCATATCGTCCTCATCTGGCTGCTTCCGCGGCTGTCGCAGGCTTTCGTGCCATATCGCCCTCGTCCGGCTGCCGCTGCGGCTATCGCCTGCTTTCGTGCCGCGTCGTCCTCGTCCTGCTGCCGCGCAGCATCACGGCCTTCTACTCAAAATCCCCTTCCGTCAGTCCCTCGCGCTTCAGAATCGTCTGCAGCACCGACGCGTCGGTCATCACGTCAAACGCCGTGTCCTCATACATATCATCCAGAAGCTTCTCAAAAGCGTCATTGATCGTGTCCATGGTTTTCTCGATCTCCTGTTTCGCGGTGTTGATATTGTCCCCCGGGAATTCCACGGCCGCAAATTCTTTATAAGCCGTCACCAGTTTTACCGTAGTCGGCAGGTAATATTCCATGAAGCGTTCCAGCTCGTCGAGTTGATCCGGATACCTGCGAAGCGTCTCAAACAGCCGTCCCAGAACGCGGTCCAGACGTATCAGCTTCTCTGTCATCACGCCGGCCGGCATCGTCCGCCGCATCTCATCCAGAAGCTCCATCTGCTCCTCTCCGCGCGCAATGGCCGCATCCACCGCGGCGTCCCCTTCCCCGTGCTGTGCGCCGTGTCCGGCGCCTTCTTTCCCGCTCCGCGTTCCGTGTCCGGTTTCGTCTCCCCCGCGCCGTGCCTCACGTCCGGTTCTATCTTCCCCTTCCCCGTGCTGTGCGCCGTGTCCGGTTCCTTCTTCCCCGCGCTGTACTTCGCGCCCGGCGCCTTCTTTTCCGTTCCGCGCACCATACCCTGTCTCACTGTCCCCGGCAGTCTGCGTCTTTTCTTCTTTCTCCCTTGCCCTGCGTTCCTCCTCCTGGCGGATCCTCAAGGATTCCTGCGCCATCTGGTATTGCTGAAATGTTTCCTGATCCAGCATCAGGCAGGTTCCCTTCTCATCCATCCGCGCATCCGGCAGCATCCCCAGGGACAGGATTTTCATCAGATCCTTCCGCACGGAATCTGCGGCCCGCCCAACCGCCTGTCCCAGACGGCTGACCTCACAATAGGGCTTCCCGATCCTGCGGATCTCATTCAGGTACATTTTCAGCCGTCCGAGCAGCCTGTTTCTGGATACGCCGCTGTAAAGCATAACTCCGAAACAGCCTGCCAGAACCGCGAAAAATAGTGTCATTCCCCAGCCGAACGAGTCATTTACCATGATCACCAAACACAGGAACAGAAGCGCCGGCAATCCGAACAGAACGGTGCCGATGCCGCCAACCACGCTCATCAGAATGCTCGACAGGCGTCCCCGCCAATTGACGCGGATCTTCATCGCGGCCGGTACTGCAGCAGTCCCGCCGTTCCCGCGCACCGTCCCGCCGGTCGTGCCTGCATCTCTGCCGCCTTCCTCCATCAAATCACTGGTTTCGTCCATCTGGTAGGTATAACGTCCCGCATCCCCCGGCCTTCTCGTACCCCGCCGCCACGCCTCCTCCGTCCTACTCCCGTCTGCCTGTCCGCCCATCCCGGCCGTCCGGTCACTGCCACGACGATCTTCCTCGGCTTCTGCTTCCGCATTCGCCCGCCCCCACACCTCTTCCGCCCGACCCCCGGGTGAATCCTCCTCCACCCATTCCGCCGTCTGGCTCCCCACCGGCTCATCCGACCGTCTCCGGTACCTTTCAAACTGCTGCCTGGCCTCGCCGAGGGCGGAATCCACCGTCTCGCTGATCGTCCGGTTCAGCTGGCCGAACTCTTTTCCGTCCAGAGCATTGTTTAGCGCCTTACGGATCTGCTCGGCGATATCATCCGTTCCCCATTCCCTCTGTTCACTCATCAGGTCCTCCTATGCCAAAGCAAAATGCAGCAGACTGTAGACAAAAAACAGAATCATTTCCGCATTGACGCACAACGCCGCGATCCATCTTCCGGCATCTCTTCCTATCTTTAAGGGGATGCTGCAAAATGCTTTCGCAACATCCCCTTCCTTTCAGATCCTCCGATCCGGATTCCCTTATGGGGATCTGCCGGCCTATCCGGGATTCCCGTCGCCGCCGAATCCCCGGGATCAGTTGTCCGCGTCCTCCTGGCTGGCCGCCCTGGCCTCAACTTCTTTCTTCTGGATGTCGCCTGGCGCCTGCTCGTAGCGGCTGAACTCATACTCAAACACCCCGATGCCGCCCGTCATGGAGCGCAGGTCGGTATTGTAGCCGAACATCTCGCTCATCGGCACGTCCGCCTCGATGATCTGCTTGCCGTGGTGGTCGGAATTCATGCCAAGCACGCGGCCGCGACGGCGGTTCAGGTCGCCCATGATGTCGCCGGTGAACTTATCCGGAACCGTCACCTTCACGGAGGCGATGGGCTCCAGAAGAACGGGATTGGCCTCCATGAACGCTTTCTTAAACGCCAGGCTCGCCGCCATCTTGAAAGCCATCTCCGAAGAATCGACCGGATGGTAGGAACCGTCCAGCAGAACCGTCTTCAGACCCACGACCGGATACCCGGCAAGCGGTCCCTTCTGGACGCTCTCCTGGATCCCCTTCTCGACAGCCGGGAAATAGTTCCTCGGGACGGCGCCGCCGAACACCTGCTCCTCGAAGGTATAAGGCGTCTCCAGGTCGCCGGACGGCTCGAAAGACATCTTCACGTCGCCGTACTGGCCATGGCCGCCGGTCTGCTTCTTATACTTGCCCTGGGCCTCCACTTTCTTGCGGATCGTCTCGCGGAACGCGAACCTGGGCTTGGACAGCTCGACCTCTACCTTATAACGGTTCAGAAGTTTGCTGACCACAACCTCCAGCTGCTGGTCGCCGATGCCGTACAGAAGGGTCTGGCGGTTCTCCTTGTCGCCGACCATCTTCAATGTCTGGTCCTCCTCCATCAGCTTCGCCAGGCCACTCGCCACCTTGTCGTCGTCGCCCTTGTTCTTCGTCGTATAGCGCATATAGGTGTACGGCGTAGAGATCTCCGGCTTATGGTAAAGGATCGGGGCCGTGCGGACCGCCAGCGTATCGCCGGTCTGAGTCACGTTCAGCTTCGCCACCGCGCCGATGTCGCCGGCCCTAAGCTCCGGCAGCTCGATCTGCTCCTTGCCCCGCAGGGTGTAGACCTTGCCGATCCGCTCCTCGGTCTCTTTGCTTACATTATAAGAAACCGTATCCGGCTTCAGCGTACCCGTACACACCTTCACCAGCGAATATTTGCCAATGAACGGGTCCACGATAGTCTTGAAAACCCGCATGGACAGGGATACATCGTCGTTATACCTGGCGACGAAACGCTCGCCAGTGGACACGTCCACGCCGATGCATTCAAAATGATCCGGCGACGGCAGATACTTGTCAATCGCCTGCAGAAGCATCTTCGCTCCCTGGGCGTTGATACCGGAGCCAAGCATCACGGGAACGATGCTGCCGTTGATGACATTCTCCCGCAGAGCCGAAGAAATCTCTTCGTAGGTGAACTCCTCGCCGGAGAAATACCGTTCCATGAACTCCTCGTTGGTCTCCGCCACGGCCTCCATCAAAGCCTCGCGGTAAATGTTCAGATTCTTCTCGCAGTAATCCGGGATCGGACACTCTTCATAGTCGCTCAGTGTCGTGAACTTCCGCCCCGCCATCTTCACCACATTTACAAATCCCACAAACTTCTCATTCTCACGGATAGGCATATGGAAAGGCGCGATCTTGCGGCCGAAGCGGGTCTCCAGCTTCATCACCAGGTCACGGTAGCTGGCGTGGTCGTCGTCCATGTTGGTCACGAAAATGATCCGCGGCAGGTTATACTTCTCGCAGAACTCCCACGCTTTCTCGGTCCCGACCTCGATGCCTGCCTTGCCGTTGATCACGATCACGGCCGCGTCGGCGACGCTGACAGCCTCCTCGACCTCGCCCACGAAATCAAAATATCCGGGCGTATCCAGGAGATTGATCTTGACCGGGCCGTCCTCCCCTTTGTACTCGATGGGTACCAGAGATGTGGAAATGGAAAACTGCCTCTTGATCTCCTCCTTATCGTAATCGCTGATCGTCGTTCCATCTGCTACGCTGCCCATGCGCTTGGTGACGCCGGCCACCAGCGCCATCGCCTCGACTAAAGTGGTCTTACCGGCTCCGCCATGGCCGAGCATGACCACATTGCGGATCTGTTTGGTGCTGTACACATTCATATACAAGTTCCTCCTGTCAAATAAGCCTATGACGTTATTCTACTAAACATTCGCGAATTTTACAAGTGAATTGTAGATATTTTGAAAATCTTGAAAAGCAGTTGAAACCGCAGCACAGGATAGATTATAATCCCGTTTTCGACACTTGGGAATCCAGTAGGAGCCGGAATTCCTTGTAAAATAAAGGAATTTCCGGCCCTTATCAGTGGACACGAATGTTGTATGTAAATCTCACTTTAAAATTTGTGCAGATTTACCATAAAAATGGGGGGAGTGGAGCATGGAACGGATCAGAACCCCAGTAAAAATAAGGGCCGGAGAAACCGAGAGAACATGAATCTGTAAGGGGGATGGAGAAATGAACTTAAAAATTGTGAATGAGATTGACAACAATGTATTTTCCTGTACGATTACCGTGGATTCGTTCGGGACGGAACAGATGAGCGCGACGGATGAGCAGGACTTGCTGGCTGATTTTCCGACCACCGTAGCTTACCGTACCATGAAATTCGAAGAAAACATCAAGGTCGAAGGCAACGTGCCGGTGAAATCCGATATTGAACCGGATGAAAGCACGACAGTCAAGGTTACTCTCCCTCCGGTATCCAACAAGGAAATCGCACTGGATGAAAATTTCGAGGCAGTGTACCGGACGGATCTGAACAAGATTGCGCAGAGCGCCACGGACGAGCATGTGCTTACGACGAGGGAGCTTGTGGCGCAGGCTTACTGCGTGGTGTTCGCCGACATCGTGGTGGATGCCGTGAAGAAGATCATGGAAGAACTGCGGAAGAAAGCGCCGGGATTCGAGTCCGAATCTTATGTCAACGTATAAATCTTTTATTACCGGAATGTTCGTGTAAAATCAGCATTGGCAAAAAGCAATTTGATGTTGTAACAAAGCCCCAATCCGTGATATACTGTTGGAAAGAGGAGGGGTGAATGATGGCTAATGTTTTTGATACTGCGAAATATATCCTGGAGCAGTCTGGTCCCATGTCAACCATGAAACTCCAGAAACTGTGCTATTATTCCCAGGCATGGGCCAATGGCCCGGTTTGCCCTGAATTTTTTTTACAAGACACAGGGAAAGTATAAGGTGAGCGCAGGCGATGAAACAGACGGCAACGGAGACCTGTCTGACAACCAGAAAGATACGATTGACAGAGTGCTGGACTACTACGGCAGCCATGATGCCCAATGGCTCAGCCAGCTGACGCATATGGAAGATCCCTGGATCGAAGCACGGGATGGGGTTCCTGCCGGTGCCGGATGTTCCAATATCATCACAAAAGAAAGCATGGCATTCTATTATGGCGGCCTCTAAACGGGAAAAGACGGTAAAACAACGTGTTTCCCGGACAGGCGATGCCGAAACCGGCATATGGAAATGTGTTAGTATAGATACGTAAAGAGGCGCTACCGTATTGCAGACGGTTGCCCTCCTCACAGATGAGCTACTTACGAAAAGTAACTGTCGGCTTGGTCAGCTGGGACAGTTACTTTTTCGCGTTAAGGCCCATTACACAGCCTAATCTGAACGCGGCACCGCACAACATATTTTGTCACGGATATTGCAGAATATCCGTGACATTTTTTCACAGGAGGGGGATTATGGGGACTTTACAGGGGTTGATTCACCGCGCCGTCGCAGAGGACGGCTACATCGAAAAGGCTTCTGACAGGGATCTCGATTCAAAAGAAGGGAATAAAGGGGACAAAAATTATACGAAATATGCCAGGGACATTAACAGCCTCGGTCTGATGGGATGCCAGGCGCAGCCCTGGTGCTGCACGTTCCAGTTCTGGCTGGAAGTACAGGAATTCGGCCTCGATGATGCTTTGATACATTGGAACATGACCAAGAAGGATTATGTGGGCTACAACTGCTTTGCCACTTATAACCGCTTCAAGGCCGCTGGTAAAACCGGCATGGAACCCAAACCGGGTGCGGTAGCCATTTTCACATTTTCCCATGCTGGGCGCGTCATCCGGATCTATGAGAAAGACGGCAGAAAAGTCTGGGACTGCGCGGAAGGCAACACTTCCTCTAACCTCAACGACCGGAACGGGGGACAGGTTAAGATAAAGATGCGCGAGTGGAACGACCCGTCCGTCAAAGGATTTTGTTATATTGACTATGGCACAGATACGGAAACGGCACGGCCTCAGCCCGGTTGGAAACGTGCCGCGGACGGCAACCGCTGGTGGTACAGTTATGCCGACGGTTCCTGGCCGTCTCACGGCTGGGCTTATCTCCCGTCATCGGATGGCGCCGGTGCGTGGTATCTGTTCGATGCCGAAGGGTATATGCTGACCGGATACCAGACGGCTCCGGACGGCAGGCATTATTATTTGTGCGAGGAACAGGGCGCGGACGAAGGAAAGTGCATGATTACGGATAACAGGGGCGTTTTAATGACAGGAAAATGGGATGAGGAATCAGGTGCGTACAGGAGGTGATGAAATGACGGAGCAGGAAATTTACAATGCGTTTATACGGGAAGGGATGACACCGGCCGGAGCGTGCGGCATGATGGGTAATCTGTATGCGGAAAGCGGATTGAAATTTAACGTACTGGAAAACCTGTGCAGGAAAAGGCTGCGTGATGCCGGTAAGGGGGATTATACGAATGAAAGCTATACTGCCGCGGTAGACAGCGGGAAAATCAGCAAAGCGGAATTCCTGCATCCTTTACCCAACCGTGTGTTTGGCTATGGAATATGCCAATGGACCACCACGGGGCGTAAGGCAAGATTGTATGATTTGGTAAAACATCTCGGAGTATCCATCGCAGATCCCGATACCCAGATTGATTACCTCATTACGGAATTAAAAACTTCCTACCGCAATGTCTGGGCCGTCCTGACCGCCACCGGCAATATCCGTGAAGCATCCGATATTGTATTAGACAGGTTCGAATGTCCGGCAGACAGAAGCGAATCAGTAAGGCTGAAAAGATGCCGGTATGGCATGACCTATTACGACAAGTACGCCAATGCCTCTTTACCGGAGCCGGACGCTTCTTCCGGCTGGAGACGGGATGAAAATGGCTGGTGGTATCGTTACGCGGATGGTACGTATCCGAAAAACCAATGGGCATGGCTGCGGGAAGAAATCGGCGGTACCTGCGGCTGGTATCATTTTGATGCCGATGGTTATATGCAGACCGGCCATCAGGTTATTGACGGGAAACATTATTTCTTATGGGCGGAAAAGGATAACAGGGAAGGACAATGCGCGGTAACGGACGCAAAAGGAGCGCTGATGCTAACTGACGATTATGATTTCCAGACAGGTACTTATAAGGGAGTGACATAATATGGAAATGAATCTTGAAGGAATAAGTTGAAACAAGACGAAAGCCATATTTGAAGGGGGGCATAGTCATATTTTCAGGATTTGAACCTGTCGAATTATTTTTTATTCGCCGCGGCGGCGGAAGACGAGGAGACCAGCCGGCTGCTGTTGGAAACGCTTCTGGGGATCACGGTCGGGCCGTTAAAGTGTTAAACAGCAAATTAAATGGTGTGGCGACTGCGCAGTCGCTTCAAATTAAAAT
>CAYYHX010000067.1:4363-8080 GCA_964471835.1 uncultured Hungatella sp. | reverse complement strand
GTGAAACGCCGGCTGGCCCGGATAAGCGAAAGGAGTTCCCGTGAGAGAATTCAACACAACCGGAACCTGCGTTCCATGGAAGCATTACATGGTTGATATTTCAGCCAAAACGGATCAGATCGTCGATTTGATTTGTCGTGAGCGGTATTTTACGATGAACCGGGCGCGTCAGTATGGAAAGACGACTACGCTTGCCGCGGTTTACCGTCAGCTGAAAGAAACCTATCTGGTTCTTCGTCTGAGCTTTGAAGGGCTGGGGACGGGGGCGTTCCGTTCGGATATGGCATTTGTCCGGGTGTTTATCCGCCGTGTGGGAGAGGCAATGGAGTTTGCGGGGGAACTGCCATCCCCGTCTGCGGACGCGTGGAATGAAGCGCCGGAGGAAGAAGCCGCGTCCGGCGATGCATTCGATTATCTGAGCCGGAAAATCACACGCCTTTGCAGGGAAAGCCGAAAGGAAATCATCCTGATGATTGACGAGGTAGATAAGGCTTCGGATAATCAGGTGTTCCTTAATTTCCTGGGTATGCTGCGTGACAAATATCTGAAGCGGGAAGAGGGGATGGACGCGACGTTTAAGAGTGTCATCCTGGCGGGCGTGTATGACGTAAAGAATCTGAAACTGCGGATTCGGCCGGAGGAGGAACGGAAATATAACAGCCCCTGGAATATTGCCGTGGATTTTGAGGTCGATATGAGTTTTTCGCCTGAAGAAATCGCTACCATGCTCTCGCAGTATGAAGAGGATCATCACACGGGCATGAAGATCGGGGACATAAGCCGGGAAATCTATTTTTATACCGGCGGGTATCCGTTTCTTGTCAGTCTGATCTGCAAGCGGATCGATGAGGACAGAAGGCGAAAATGGCAGGTGACGGATGTCGGGGATGCCGTGAAGGAGATTTTGAAAACCAGGAACACACTGTTTGATGATCTGATTAAAAATGTGGAGAATCATTCGGATCTGAAAAAGCTGGTGACAGGTATCCTGTGCGACGGCATTTCCCGGACTTACAGCAGAGCTGATCCGACTGTCGATCTGGGAGTGATGTTCGGGATTCTGGCAGAGAGGGATCACATGGCGGCGCTCTCGAATGTAATGTTTGAGACTTACCTGTATGACTATCTCATTGCCGAGAGAAATCGAATGGAGACGGCGCCGCAGATGGAAAAGAATCAGTTTGTGGCGGACGGACGGCTGGATATGCCGCAGATTCTGCTGAAATTCCGGGAATTTATGCGGTCGGAATACCGCAGGGAGGACGAGGCATTTCTCGAACGGCAGGGGCGGCTCCTGTTCCTGTGTTTTCTGAAACCGATCATTAACGGCGTGGGACATTATTATGTCGAACCGGAAACGAGAGACAGCCGGCGGATGGATGTTGTCGTCTGTTACGGCAGAGAAGAATATATTATCGAATTGAAAATCTGGCGCGGTGAGAAGTACAGGGACAGAGGATTGGATCAGCTTAGACGATATATGGACAGTCGGCAGGCGAAGGAAGGGTATCTGGTCAGTTTCGTGCTTTCGCAGACGGAAGAAAGCGGGGGCCATTGGATTCTGCCGGAGGACGGTGCGGGACGGATCTTCGAGGTAAGGATTTGATGTCTGCTGAGAAACTGTTTTTGGCTGCGGAGGAGAGAGGCATGAGGCAGTTTCGGGTATTGACCGGTGAGCGGGGGAACTGCCCCTTGGGACTTACCGTGGGGAAGAACCGGTTGGATGCGTCGGTAGTCTGGGCGGGTGCAAGCTGCAGCCTGGTATTCTTCCGGCGCGGGGAAGAGGAGCCGTGCCAGGTGATTCCCATGGACCCGCGGGAGCGGACGGGGGACGTCTGGCGGCTGTCGCTGGGATTCGACGGCACTCTGCCGCGGAATCTGGAGTATTGTTTCGAGGTGGACGGGCAGCGGATGGCAGACCCCTGCGGGCGTTTGATGCGCGGCTGGGAGGACTGGGGCGAGCCGGAGCATCTGGGGCGTCTGCTACGTTCGCCGGTGAGAATCGATGAATTCGACTGGGGAGAGGATACGCGCCCCGGAATTCCCATGGAAGATTGCGTGATCTACCGGGTGCATACGCGGGGATTCACGAAGCACCCTGCGTCCGGCGTGCGGGATAAGGGGACATTTTCCGCCATCGCCCGGAAGATTCCCTACATGAAAGACCTGGGTGTGACCACCGTGGAGCTGCTTCCGGTGACAGAGTTCCGGGAGATAATCACCCAGGACAGTCAGGGACCGTTCGCGCAGACGGCAGTTACCGGGCGGCTGAATTACTGGGGATACGCGGACGGGTTTTATTTTGCCCCGAAGGCAGCTTACAGCGCCGGAAAGAGGAAAGATCCGGTGCGGGAGCTGAAAAGTCTGGTGAAAGAACTGCATGTCAACGGGATGGAACTGGTCGTGGAGCTGTTCTTCCGCGGAAATGAGAGTATTTCCTTTGTGCTGGACGTGGTGCGTTACTGGGTGCGGGAATTTCACCTGGACGGCGTTCATCTGGTGGGAAATGTGCCGGCGGATCTGGTGGGCGGCGACCCATATCTGAGCGATGTGAAGCTGTTCGCGCCCGGCCGGGACGGGGCTGTTTCGGCGCGGGGAACGCGGCGGGATGGAGTTGGGTTCCCGATGCGGGGTATCTCTGCCGCGGAAACGGCAGCGGCGGCCGCCGGAACAGGAACAGCCGCGATGACGGGAAGTCCGGCGCGCCGGCTCGCGGAGTATAATGACGGCTTCGAACAGGATATGCGCCGTTTCCTGAAGGGAGACGAAGGTATGATCCGCACGGTGTCGGAGCGCATCATCCGAATCCCGAAGGAGACGGGAACCGTCAACTATATGGCCCATACCAACGGTTTTACGCTGGCGGATCTGGTCTCCTATGACCGCAAGCACAACGAGGCCAACGGCGAGAGAAACCGGGACGGCACGGATTACAACCTCAGCTGGAACTGCGGCGTGGAAGGCCCCACCCGCAAGAGGAAGATCATGGAACTCCGTGCAAAACAGATTCGCAACGCCTTGCTTCTGCTGCTGTTGAGTCAGGGTACGCCGCTTCTGGAATCCGGCGATGAATTTGGCCACACCAAGGGCGGCAACAACAACTCCTACTGTCAGGACAACGCCGTTTCCTGGCTTAACTGGGGTATGCTTCGGAGCAACAGGGCAATCTATGATTTTACGAAACAGGCGATCGCTTTCCGGAAGGCGCATCCGGTACTCCATATGGCGGAACAGCCGAAGCGGATAGATTATCTGGCCTGCGGCTATCCGGATGTGTCTTTCCACGGCGTCAATGCCTGGTATCCGGAATACGAGGTTTACCGGCGGCAGCTTGGCGTGCTGTACTGCGGTATGTACGGGAAGAAAAAGGACGGCAGCCCGGACGATTTCATTTTCGTCATGTACAATATGCACTGGGAGCCATGCAGCTTCGCCGTGCCGAACCTGCCTGCGGACCGGCGGTGGTTTGTCGCCATGGATACCGGCCGAAAGGATGTGAACGGATTCTTTGCGCCGGGCGCGGAGCCGGAGCTGGCGGATCAAAGGACTTATCCGGCGGCGGCGCGCTCCATCGCCGTGCTGGTCGGAAAGACGGTGGGGGAAGGGAATGGGAATGTGCCGGGAAAGAAGGAAGTCCGGAGGAAAGGAATGGCGGTCAGACGCCGGCAGGGAAGAGGAAGTGAAGGACACACGAAAAACGGGGAAAGCGTTCTGACA
>CAYYHX010000067.1:0-4263 GCA_964471835.1 uncultured Hungatella sp. | reverse complement strand
ACAGAAAGGAAGAGAGAATGGATAGCAACCGGAGATATGATTATGTCATCGTCGGCGCCGGCCTCTTCGGCGGCGTGTGGGCCTATATGGCCCGAAAGGCCGGCAAGACCTGCCTGGTGGTGGAGAAGCGGAACCATCCGGGCGGCAATATCTACTGCGAGGATGTGGAGAGAATCCATGTCCACCGGTACGGCGCACACATTTTCCATACCAGTAATCGCAGGGTCTGGGAATTCGTGAACAGCCTGGCGGAGTTTAACCGCTATACCAACAGCCCGATGGCTAATTACAAGGGTGAGATGTACAATATGCCGTTCAATATGAACACATTCAGCAAAATGTGGGGCATCTCTACGCCGCAGCAGGCGCGCGCCATCATCGAGAAGCAGAAGGGAAGCGTCAGCGGCGAGCCGCGGAACCTGGAGGAGCAGGCGGTCAGTCTGGTGGGCCGCGACATCTATGAGAAGCTGGTCAAGGGCTATACGGAGAAACAGTGGGGCCGCGACTGCAGAGATTTGCCGGCGTTCATCATCCGGCGGCTGCCTGTCCGCTACACCTATGACAACAATTATTTCAACGATCTCTACCAGGGCATACCGGTCGGTGGCTACAATGTGATTACGGACCGGCTCTTTGAGGGCTGCGATGTGGAACTGGGAGCGGACTATCTGGAGAACCGGGAGAAATACGACGCCATGGGAGAAACCATTGTCTATACCGGCACCATCGATTCTTACTATGGCTTCTGCTACGGCAGGCTGGAGTACCGCAGCCTGCGTTTCGAGTCGGAAGTTCTGGACACGGATAATTACCAGGGTGTGGCCGTCGTCAACTACACTGACCGGGAAACGCCCTATACGCGCATCATCGAGCACAAGCATTTTGAGTTCGGGACACAGCCGAAGACCGTGATCACCCGTGAATATCCGGTCGCCTGGCAGGATGGCATGGAGCCCTATTATCCGATCAATGACGCGAAAAATCAGGAGCTGTACGCGAGATATGCCGCGCTGGCGGCGCGGGAGCCCAAGGTGATCTTCGGGGGGCGCCTGGCGGAGTATAAATATTACGACATGGACAAGGTTATCGAGTCCGCGATGACGCGGGCGGAGGCGCACGGCCTGTAAGGAAACCGCTGTTCCGGTGTCAGGAAACGTCTGCGGGGATGGCGCAGACAGAAGGAGTTAGGAGTTCCGATGAATATCGTTTACGCGTCCAACGACGGCTACGCGAGGCATCTGGCCGTTTCCATGACGTCCCTATTTGACCGCAACCGCCGTACCCGGCAGATCACGGTCTATGTGATTTCCATGGGGATCAGCGGGGAGAGCAGGGAGAAACTGGAATCCATCGCAGCGCAGTACGGCCGGGAGATTCATTTTGCAGAGCTTGAAAATGTGGAGGGGCAGTTCGCCTGCGGGATCGATACCCGCAGTTTCGATGTCAGCGCCATGGGGCGGCTGTTCGCGGGACGGCTGCTGCCGGAGCAGGTGGAACGGGTTCTGTATCTGGACTGCGATACCGTCGTGGCCCAGCCGCTGATGGAGCTGTGGCGCACCGATCTGCGCGGCTGTACGCTGGGCGCCGTGATCGAGCCGACGATTTACAGGGCGGTGAAGAAGATCGGATTCACGGAGAAGGATTTCTATGTGAATTCGGGCGTGCTTCTGATCGATCTGAAGCGCTGGCGGCAGACCGGCGCGGAGCGGAAACTGCTGGAATTCTATGAGAGCAAGGGTGGCAGTCTGTTCGCCTGTGATCAGGATACGATAAACGGCGCGCTGAAAGGGCAGATCTTCCCGCTGCCGCCGCGCTATAATTTCTTCACGAATTACCGGTATTTCAGCTATCAGGAATTGATCCGGCAGGAGCCGGTATACGCGGACGCGGTGAAGGAGGAGGAATTTGACGAGGCGAAGCGGCATCCGGTCATTATCCATTACGCCGGGGACGAACGCCCCTGGTACGCAGGCAATCTGAACCATTACCGCAAGGCGTATGAGCATTATCTGGCGATGACGCCGTGGGCCGGGATGCCGAAGGAGAAAGGGAAGGAACTCTATCTGCTGGCGTACCATCTCATGGATTACGCGACGGTTGTCTGTCCGCCGGTTCGCCGGTTTATCAGTGAACATCTGGCTATGAGGATCCTGGCGGCGAGAAACAGGAAGAAATGACATGAAGATCGTGGTTTTGCTTGCCGCTTACAATGGCGAGGCGTACATAGGGGAGCAGCTGGATTCGATCCTGGGGCAGACGGTTCCGGGGCTTGAGATTCTCGTGTCGGACGACGGATCGACGGACCGGACACGGTCGATCCTGGAGAATTACCGGAAACGCTGGCCGGGGCAGATCCGGCTCCTGCACCGCCCAGAGCAGGGGCAGCCCAAGAATTGCCCAAAGCAGAGCCGGCTCCCGAATCGTCCAAAGCAAGGTCAGCCCCTGTTTCAACAGGAGCAGGTTCAGTCCATGAATCGCCCGGAGCAAAGCCGTCCCCTGCATCAGCAGGAGGCCGGGACAGGGGCTTGGACGGGGGAAAATATGCCCGCGCCGGCTAGGAATTTCTTCTGGCTGATCTCCCGGGCGGGGGACGCGGATTATGTGATGCTCAGCGACCAGGATGACGTCTGGGACAGGCGGAAAACCGAGATTCTGCTAAAGCGGTTCCGCGGGATAGAAGCGGGGACGCCGGCCGTCGCGTTTTCCGATATGGAGATCGTGGATGCGCGGCTGCGCCGGATCGCTCCCAGTTTTTTCGCATACAGCCACTGCGATCCGGACCGGACTTCTTTTGCGGAGATTCTGGTGGAGAATCCGGTGACGGGGGGCTCGGTGATGATGAACCGCGAACTGGTACGCCTGCTGGACCCGCTTCCCGCGGTCTGTTTCATGCACGACTGGTGGATCGCGCTGTGCGCCGCCTGCTTCGGCAGTCTCCTGTGCGTGAAGCAGCCCCTCTACCGCTACCGCCAGCACGGCGGCAACGTGCTGGGAGCTCAGGCCACGGGAAGTCTGCAGGATATGAAAAAACGGCTGACGCGCAAAGAGCAGGTGGAAGAAAATTACCGTCTGATGTTTGCGCAGGCGGCCGAGTTCGGCAGATTGTACGCTTCCCGGATGCGTCCGGAGCTTCGCTGTGTGCTGCGTTCTTATCTGGCCCTGCCGCTGCAGTCGCCGGCGGGGCGTCTCCGGAATATCGTGCGGAACCATTTTTATAAAAGCTCCCCGCTCCAGACACTGGCGCAATGCTTCACGATTCCGGGACCCAACGGATGGGAGGAGCGGATATGAAGATCGTCTGCCTGATCCTGAATTACAATGATGCCGCGACAGCCGGGGAACTGGCCCGCCGTATCTATGGCTATGCCTGCCTGGATCATATTTTGCTGGTGGATAATGCCTCGACGGATGATTCCTTGGCGGAACTTGAGAAACTGAGCGACGCGCGTGTCACGGTGCTGAAGGCTCCCCGCAACGGCGGATATGGGGCCGGCAACAATCTGGGGGTCCGCTACGCGGCAGAACATCTGGGAGCGACCCAAGTGCTGATCGCCAATCCGGACGTGTCATTTACGGAGTCCTGCGTGCGGAAGCTGGCCGGCCTGTTCCGCCGCCATCCGGAGATGGGAGCCGTGGCGGCGCGTATGGAGCAGCAGGGACTGGGACGGTATGAGAGTGCGTGGCCGCTCCACGGTTTCGTGCGGGAACTCCTGTATATGGGTCCCGTGAGCAGACGGCTGTTCAGAAGGCAGGTGTATTATCCGGATTCCTATTTTCAGAATAAAAAGGCCGTATGGGTGGATGTGGTACACGGTTCCATGCTGATGGTTTCGGCGGAAGCGTTTCTGGCCTGCGGGGGGTATGATGAAAATGTATTCCTCTATCAAGAGGAGGCGATTCTGGCGAAACGGATGAAGCGTGCCGGGTTCCGGACGGCGCTGCTGCTCACGGAGAGTTACCGGCACTGCCATTCCGCTTCCCGCCGCGAGTCCCTTGCCGGGGAACTGGCGCGCCAGCGCCAGCGGGAGAAAAGCGTGTCCTATTATCTGAAAAATTATCTGTCCGCGGGAGCGGGGGAACTGCTGGCGGCGCGGGTCTGGTTCCGGGGGATACGGATGGAAATTCGGCTGTATTGGGCGCTGAGGTCCCGAAAATTATAGAAATGACTGAAAATGGTAGAGATGTCTGCTTTCCTTTATACTGGCATGCCGCTTGGCTTGCCACTGGCAGTTTGTGGCAGCCTGTCTTGGCCGCGGATGCGGA
>CAYYHX010000066.1:5926-8354 GCA_964471835.1 uncultured Hungatella sp. | reverse complement strand
GGAGAGAAGGAGGTGATCTTGTGGATATCTGGAACACAGTGGATCGAGAGGGCGATCGGATGGGTGCGGCGGGGGAGGTTCCCGCTGGAATGACGGACGGAAGGGCGCCCGCAGCCGTGGGGTCTGGGAGAACAGCGGCTGAGTTACAGGCTGGGATGACCGACGCAGCCGCATCGGCTTGGGGTGCAGCCGCGGGAATGACAGACGGAAAGGCGCCCGCGCCGGCCGGAAGCACGGCAGCGGGGGAATTGGCTGAGAGTACGCCCGCGGGGGCGCAGGCGGAGAAGACGGATCAGCAGATCATCGTGGAACTGGAGAGGGAGATCGCACTGCTTCCGGTCGGTTACATTTCCAGGAAGATGATCCACGGAAAGCTGCGCTTCTACCGTCAGTGGACCGAGGAAGGCAAGATCAAGAGCCAGTATATCAAGGAAGGCCAGCTGGAGGCCCTGGAGGAAGGAATCGAAAAACGCCGTGAGCTTCAGAAACAGTTAAAGGAGATCAAGTCCCGTCAGGCCGCTGCCAGGGGGGCGGCAAGGAGCCGGGCGGGCCTTGGCCGGGCCGGAAGGGTCCAGGGACCGAAGTTCTGTACCAATGTCGTCATTGGCGAGGCTCTGGAAGGGATGACCGAGGGGCTGGACGGCGCGAAGCGGAGGCTCTGCTATGGGAAGCTGAGCAACTATCTGCAGGGACGGACCGGGAATGACAGCAGAGTCTGCCTGATCACCGGCCTCAGGCGAACCGGAAAGACCACGATGATCCGGCAGGCGATCCGTGACCTGACGCCGGAACAGGCGTCCAGGGCCGCATACATCAAGATAACCGCCGCGGACAGCATGGAGAAGCTGGCCCGGGATCTGGATCAGCTGTACGAAATAGGGTACCGCTATGTGTTTATCGACGAGGTTACACTGATGGGTGATTTCATCGATGACGCGGCCCTGCTCTCGGACGTCTATGCGGCGGAAGGGATGCGGGTAGTCTTAACGGGGACCGATTCGCTGGCTTTCTGCCTGGCGCTCCGGCAGGAGCTTTACGACCGGGCGGTCATTATCAATACCACTTTCATTCCGTTCCGGGAGCAGAAGCAGCTTCTCGGAATCGATGATTTGGATCATTACATCCGTTACGGGGGAACCTTGCGCGCCGGTGAGATGACGCCGGAAGGTTTCAGCACCGCGAACGCCACGTTCCGGGACGGGGCTTCCACGAAGGAGTATATCGAGAGCGCCGTCTGCCGCAACATCGAGCGTTCCCTGGTAGGCAGCAAGGACCTGAGCCAGTTCAGAAGTCTGCGCGCCCTGCAGGAAAGCGGCGACCTGATGGAGATCGTGGACAGGGTCATGGTGAACATGAACCTGAATTTCCTGCTGCTGGTCCTGTCGAAGAATCCGGCATTCCAGAGCCTGCGTCTGGCCGCGTGGAACCTGAGAAATGACCGCGCCCGCGAGGAGCAGGCGGCCGGCATCACCAAGACCCATGTGTCGGAGATTAAGCAAGCACTGGTGGAGATGGATATGGTCGTAGAGTGTCCCGCGGAGATGCCGCAGGCGGGCAGCGAGCCGATCGAGCGCGTGATTTTCACCCAGCCGGGTATCCGGTGCTGCCAGATTCAAAGCATTTTGCAGAACTTGATGAGTACGGAAAAGTTCATGGGGATGAGCGAGATCAACAAGCGCGATCTGCGGGAGAAAGTGATGGCGGAGGTGCGCGCGAGTATGCTGGAAGACATCATTCTTCTGGA
The DNA here is from genome assembly GCA_964471835.1 of uncultured Hungatella sp. GTDB lineage: Bacteria > Bacillota > Clostridia > Lachnospirales > Lachnospiraceae > UBA3402. Next base: position 6,610 of record CAYYHX010000066.1, on the reverse strand, counting down.
AACCGAGAAGGCCGCCGGGGGACGGCATGAGGTGTACAAACTGCAGATTAACGCGGGCGTGTTCGGAATGGTAGTCTACGATCCGGCGGAAAACGACTGCTTCATCTGCGAGCTGCGCAGCGGTTCGAAGATGGCGCCGGAGCAGTACCACCGCCTGGCCGACGCCGACAAGTACAATCAGATCGAGAAGCGGTTCGGACGGATCCGTCAGAGGTTCCTGCTTTGTGATGATCCGCAGGCCCATGCCGCCGAGGGGGTTACGTTCTGCAGGGCGGAAGATTATCTGTGCGGGCTGTGACGGTTCGGATGCGGGATGAGGTATTCCGGTTATCGTGAAATGTCCTGTGGCCGTAATGTATGCCGCGGCAATACGGTTGCTGCGGTGTCCCTGTATATGAGCCGTCGTGGGGACAATATGTTACTGCCGTGTCCTTGTGTATGCTGTTGGGAAGGCAGGAAATGCGGTCATTACCGTGCCTTTGTGTATGGTATCAGAGGGCGAGGGCAAGCAATACGCCATTTCCTTTCGCATGAGAGGAAACAGGCAATGCGCCGTTGCCCGCGCATGAGGAGAAAGGATAATACACGTCTGTCGGTGGTGTCTGTGCCTGCCGCAACGTCCGCCGGAGTCGGGGAGACAGCTATGAAATGGAGAAAATACACGCTGACCACGACCACCGCCGC
>CAYYHX010000066.1:2765-5826 GCA_964471835.1 uncultured Hungatella sp. | reverse complement strand
TCGGGGAGACAGCTATGAAATGGAGAAAATACACGCTGACCACGACCACCGCCGCCGTGGATCTGATCAGCAGCCTGCTTGACGGGATCGGCATCGGGGGCATCGAGATCGAGGACAATGTCCCCTTGACCGAGAGCGAGACGAAGGGGATGTTTATCGACATCCTGCCGGAGCTGCCGCCGGATGACGGCGTGGCGAAGGTCAGCTTCTATCTGGAGGACATTTCCAGAGAAGAAGAGGTCTTGCAGGCGCTGGAGAAGGGGCTGGATGAGATGGCCGCGTTCGTGGATCCGGGGCAGCGTTCCATCGAGATCACGGAGACGGAAGATAAGGACTGGATCAACAACTGGAAACAGTATTTCAAGCCGTTTACGGTGGACGATATCCTGATCAAACCGACCTGGGAGGAGATCCCCGCGGGTCAGGAGGACAAGATTCTGATCCAGATTGATCCTGGTACGGCTTTTGGCACCGGGCAGCACGAGACGACACAGCTGTGCATCCGCCAGCTGCGCAAGTATGTGACCGCCGGCGCGAAGGTGCTGGACGTGGGAACCGGCAGCGGCATTCTGGGAATCACGGCGCTGAAACTCGGAGCCGGGGAGGTCTATGGAACCGATCTGGATGAAAATGCGATCGCTGCCGTCGGTGAGAATCTGGAAGCCAACGGCATCGGCGCAGAGCAGTTTCATGTCATTCAGGGCAACCTGATTGACGATAAGGTTATCAAGGACTGGGCAGGTTACGAATGTTATGACATCGTGACGGCCAATATTCTGGCCGATGTGATCATTCTGCTGACGCCTGAGATCCCGCCTCATCTGAAGCACGGCGGTATCTTCATTGCATCCGGTATTCTGGAGGGGAAGGAAGACGCGGTGAAGGAAGCCATGGAAGTATGCGGGGAGTTTGAGATAATCGAAACTGCGCGTCAGGGCGACTGGGTGTCGGTCACGGCCAGAAGAAAGCAAGCCATTTGAACCATAGAAAGAAATATTTACCATGTACCATTTTTTTGTGCGGGACGGCAGCATTGACAAAGCGGCGGAGGCCGTGATCACCGGTGCGGACGTGAACCATATCCGCAATGTGCTGCGGTTAAGGCCGGGTGAGGAGATCCGGGTAGGAAACGGCGTCGATGCGGAATATCACTGCCGGATCACGGAGATCGGGCAGGAACGGGTGACGGCGCGAATCCTGTCGCGGACGCCGCCGGCGGAGAGTACGGAACTGCCGGCGCGGATCAGTTTGTTCCAAGGACTTCCCAAGGGCGACAAGATGGAACTGATTATCCAGAAAGCCGTGGAGCTGGGGGTTTCCCGGATCATTCCCGTGCATACCAGACGTACGGTTGTCCGGCTGGATGCGAGGAAAGAGGAAGCGCGGCTACGCCGCTGGAACGCCATCGCCGAAGGAGCCGCCGGGCAGTCCGGACGCGTGCTGGTGCCGGAGGTAGGGCCGGTGATGGATTTCAAGGAGGCGCTGGCCTGTGCCGCCGGTTTGGATGTGAAGCTGATGCCCTACGAGAATGCTAGAGGCATGGAGGCCACGGCCCGTGCGGTCAGTTCGGTTCGGCCCGGGATGTCCGCAGGGGTGCTGATCGGTCCGGAGGGCGGGTTCGAGGAGACGGAGGCGGACGCCGCGCGGGAAGCGGGATTCGTGCCGGTGTCGCTTGGGAGGCGCATCCTGCGGACGGAGACGGCCGGCCTGGCAATGTTGTCGATTCTGATGTACCATCTGGAGACGACGAGCAGGACAGGTACCCAGTGATGCCCGTGGGAAAGGGAATCGCATTGGGAAAGGAAATCGCATTTGGAAAGGGAATATCTCCAAGAGATTCCCGCACTGCCGCACCGGAATGCCTGCGTTCCGGCAGATTCATGCTTCATGCTTTAATCCCGGATATTTGCATATAAAGGAGATTTCGTGAGGAATGGAGGCTTATTTTGACAATTCCGCCACCACGAAGGTTTTTGACAGCGTGAGGGACATCGTGGTGAAGACCATGACCGAGGATTATGCCAATCCTTCGGCGAGGCACAGGAAGGGCATGGAGGCGGAGAATTATATCCGCGCCGCGCGCGCCGTGATCGCGAAGTCCCTCAAGGTGCAGGAAAAAGAGATTCTTTTCACGTCGGGCGGCTCGGAATCCAACAACATGGCCTTGATCGGCACGGCTATGGCCAACCGCCGCGCCGGCAGCCACATCATCAGCAGCAACATCGAGCATCCTTCCGTATATAACCCATTGGGATTTCTGGAGGAACAGGGCTTTGAGGTTACATACCTGCCGGTGGATCATGCGGGGCATATCAGCCTGCCGCAGCTGGCGGAAAGCGTCCGGCCGGATACGATTCTGGTTTCTGTCATGTATGTAAACAATGAAGTGGGTACGGTGGAACCGGTGGAGGAGATTTCACGGATCATCCGTGAGAAGAACCCGAAAACACTGTTCCATGTGGATGCGATCCAGGCCTACGGCAAATACGACATCCGGCCGAAGCGCCAGGGCATCGACCTTTTGAGCGTCAGCGCCCATAAGCTGCACGGCCCCAAGGGAGCCGGGTTCCTCTATATAAACAGCGGTGTGAAGATTAAGCCCCTGATCTACGGCGGCGGCCAGCAGCGCGGCCTGAGGTCGGGTACGGAAAATGTGCCGGGCGTGGCCGGTATGGGGGCGGCCGTGGAAGAAATGTTCACGGATCACGGGAAGAAGATTGATTACCTCTATGAACTGAAGGAGTATGCCGAGAAGCGTTTCACGCAGCTTCCCGGCGTGACACTTAACAACCCGCCGGGCCGCGAGGGGGCGCCGCAGATCGTGAGCGTCAGCTTCGAGGGCGTGAAAAGCGAGGTTCTGCTGCATGCGCTGGAGGAGCGGGGAATCTATGTGTCTTCCGGTTCCGCGTGTTCCTCGAACCATCCGGGGTTAAGCGGCACCCTGCGGGGCGTGGGCGTGCGGCCCGATCTGCTGGATTCCACGCTGCGCTTCAGTTTCGGACTGTTCAATACGAAAGAAGAGATCGATTACGCCGCGCAGGAGCTGGAACAGCTTCTGCCG
>CAYYHX010000066.1:0-2665 GCA_964471835.1 uncultured Hungatella sp. | reverse complement strand
GATTACGCCGCGCAGGAGCTGGAACAGCTTCTGCCGGTGCTTCGGAGGTTCCACAGGAAATAGGGGATAGGAAGAAAGGAAGATAAGGGGAAACACGGGATGCTGTACCATTCATTTTTGATAAAATACGCCGAGATCGGAACGAAGGGGAAGAACCGCTTCCTTTTCGAAGATGCCCTGATCAGCCACATTTGCCATGCCTTAAAAAGCGTCGGGGGGAAGTTCGACGTCACGAAGGACGCGGGGCGCATCTATGTGACCGCGCTTGCCGATTATGATTACGAAGATGTGATCGAGACGTTAAAGAAGGTCTTCGGCATCGCCTGGATCTGTCCGATGTTCCAGACGGAGGAGAGGGAGTTTGAGGCGCTGAAGCGTCATGTGATCGATTATCTGGATCAGGTCTATGCGGATAAACACCGGACGTTCAAGGTATTCGCGCACCGCGTAGACAAGAGTTATCCAGTTTCTTCGGAGCAGATGAGCCGCGATCTTGGGGAAGTGATTCTTGATGCATTTCCGGAGATGACGGTTAATGTCCACGAGCCGGATGTGCGGCTGCGCGTCGAGGTGCGTCATACCGTCGTCAACATTTATTCGGAAATGATTCCGGGTCCCGGCGGTATGCCGGTCGGCACCAACGGCAGGGCGATGCTCCTGCTTTCCGGCGGCATCGACAGCCCGGTGGCCGGGTACATGGTAGCGAAACGCGGTGTAAAGATCGACGCGGTTTATTTCCATGCGCCGCCCTACACGAGCGAGCGGGCGAAGCAGAAGGTCGTGGATCTGGCGAAACTGGTGGCGCGGTATTCGGGGCCGATCGAGCTGCATGTGGTGAATTTTACCGATATCCAGATGACGATCTATGAAATGTGTCCTCACGATGAGCTGACGATCCTTATGCGCCGCTATATGATGCGGATCGCCGAGCGGATCGCGGCGGAGACAGGCGGCATGGCGCTGATTACCGGTGAAAGCATCGGGCAGGTGGCGTCCCAGACCGTGCAGTCGCTTGCGGCGACCAACGAGGTGTGCGGTATGCCGGTCTTCCGGCCTTTGATCGCCTTCGACAAGCAGGAGATCATCGACATCTCGGAAAAAATCGGAACCTATGAAACCTCGATCCTGCCGTATGAGGACTGCTGCACGATCTTTGTCGCGAAGCATCCGGTGACAAAGCCGAGCCTGAAAGCGATCAACCGGTCGGAAAAGAGGCTCTACGGGACGATTGAAGAGCTGGTGGAGACGGCTGTCGCGTCGCGGGAGGTTATCCGGTGCGGGTGAGGAAAGTGAGAGAATGTGAGGAAAAAAGTGAGGGAAAAGTGAGGAAAAAGTGAGGAAAAAAGAACCCGCCGCAAGGGGCAGGTTCTGCACAATTGCTCTGCACAGTTTTACGCAGTTCTGCACGATCCAGTACGGTTCAGCGCGGTTCTGCACAATTCAACACAGTTTCGCGCTGGGTGCGTGTGACGGAAAAACCGCTTCACCGGATCAGATAGGGCGCCAGCACATTCATGATCTCTGAAACGAGCGGTTCGGAATCCGCGTGGATGTTCAGATCGATGGGCTTGGACAGATCCAGGCTGAAGATGCCCATGATGGACTTGGCGTCGATCACATAACGGCCGGATACCAGATCAAAATCCACGTCAAATTTGGATAAATCATTTACAAAAGATTTCACTTTATCAATCGAATTAAGTGAGATACTTACTGTCTTCATAAAAAAGCCTCCTTGCTGTTCATTCGATATAGTCAGGGTTTAGGCGCATTCCTCCGCCTACGGTAATAGTAGCGATTGGCGGGTGAAAAGTCAATAGACAGTTTGCATGAAAAGGGAAAACAGAAGGAGAAACTTATGAGAAAGGCTGCCTTGCACAATCTGGGCTGTAAGGTAAATGCGTACGAGACAGAGGCGATGGCCCGGCTTCTGCGGGAGGCGGGCTATGAGATCGTGCCTTTTACGGAGAAGGCCGACGTCTATGTGATCAATACCTGCACCGTGACCAACATCGCCGACAAAAAATCGCGCCAGATGATTCACAGGGCAAGGAAGAATAACCCGGATGCGGTGGTCGTCGCCGCGGGCTGCTATGTGCAGATGGCGGCGGAGAAGCTGAAGGCGGACGGGTCGGCGGATGTGATTATCGGCAATAACCGGAAGAAGGAAATCGTCGGGATTCTGGAGACGGTTTTTGCCGAAAGAGCCACAGCAGGGACGGCCCCGGCGCAGCTGGCGGGCGCGCCGGGAGGTATTGCCGGCGCGAAAATTCGCGAAAGCGAAATAACTGTCGCCAGTGCGGAAGCTCACGAAAGCAAAAACGGAACTGCTGTCGCGGAAGCTCACGAAAGCAAAAACGGAACTGCTGTCGCGGAAACTCGCGAAAGCAAAAACGGAACTGCCGGCGCGGAAACTCGCGAAAGCGAAATAACTGTCGCCAGTGCGGAAGCTTACGAAAGCAAAAACGGGATCGTTGTCGCGGAAACCAATGAAACCGGGACTGCTGCCGCGAAAATTCACGAAAGCAAAAACGGAACTGCTGCCGCGGAAACTCGTGAAAGCGAAATAACTGTCGTCAGTGCGGAAGCTCACGAAAGCAAAAACGGAATCGTTGTCGCGGAAGCTAGTGAAAACGAGGTAGTTGCTGTCGCGGAAGCTAGTGAA
>CAYYHX010000065.1:0-8424 GCA_964471835.1 uncultured Hungatella sp. | reverse complement strand
CAGAATCTTGATCGAGTTGCCGAAAGCCTGCGTCAGCAGCGGATGTTCAAACACTTTCCGATAGGCGCCCGCTGTGAAGTGTTCCGGCCACAGGATCAGCCCGGGGTGTTTCACGATGTCGATGTCGGTGCTGAACGAGCTGACTACGACATGCCAGATCGGATAGATCGTGACCAGCACCAGCACGATCAGGATCAGGTAGATGACGCCGTCCATCAGCATATCCTGCCAGCTCCGTTTCTTTCTTATAAATCCCATCCTCTTACCTCCTTAGGCGCTCAGAACAGTCCGCTCTGACCCAGCTTTTTGCTGATCTTATTGGCCGCGAGCAGAAAGATGATATTGATGACGGAGTTGAACAGCCCGATCGCTGTGGAGTAACTGAAATCGGCGTCAATCAGGCCCTTGCGGAAGACATAAGTGGAGATCACGTCCGCCACTTCATAGGTTGTGGGATTGTAAAGCAGCAGGATCTTCTCATAGCCAACGCTCAGCACATGCCCCAGTTTCAGGATCAGCAGCATGGAGACGGTCGGCATGATGCCGGGCAGGGTGATGCTGATCATCTGCCGGATCCGTCCCGCTCCGTCCACCTTTGCGGCCTCGTACAGCTCCTGGTCAATCCCGGAGAGGGCGGCCAGGTAGATGATGGAGTCCCAGCCGACGCTCTGCCAGATGCCCGACAGGATATAGATGGGATAAAAAAACTCCTTTTTGGCAAGCAGGTTCATCCGTTCGCCCCCGAAGAAGGCGATGATGTCGTTAAATACCCCGTTTGTCTGGCAGAACGAACTGATGATGCTGCAGACGATCACCAGCGCGATGAAATGAGGCATGTAGGTAATCGTCTGCACGGTCCGCTTGAACCAGCTGCAGCGAACTTCGTTAAGAAGCAGCGCCAGGAGGATAGGGGCCGGAAATGCAAACACGAGCGACAAAAAGCTGATGGTAAAGGTATTGCGCAGGATCCTCCAGAAATAGAAGTCGTTAAAAAACCTCTGGAAATTCTTCAGGCTTACCCACGGGCTTCCGCCTATCCCCTTGATAGGATTGTAATCCTTAAAGGCAATGATGATCCCGTACATGGACTTATAGTGGAATATAAGGAAATACAGGATAACCGGAAGAACAAGAAGATAACGCCACTTGTTCCTCTGAACATCTCTGACGAGCTTTTGCCTCACGATGGAACCTCCTCCCGTGATACGGTTTTATGTGGACCGTCAACTACTTTGCCATATAACGCTCATAAGCGGTCTGTGCGAGTTCCCGGGCCTCCTGAGCACCCATATCGTTAAGCTCCTGCACGAAATCGTCGTACCCGTCCAGAGGCAGATCGCCGCTTATGTACTGCAGAGCCGTTTCCTTAATATGGGTGTTGATCATGGACCAGAGGTCATTGTAAGTCTGCAGTTCTTCATCCGTGAACCGGAAACGCCAGTAATGTTTCAGCGTCTCTACACCATCTGACCATGCATGCATAGCCTCGGCTCCCGCCTCTTCACCGGTTAGAAGCTCCATATCATGCTCAGTCTGCACGGTAAGGCCGTTGCTGACCGAACCGATGTATTTCGATCTCGCGATGGTAAAACCGTCAGGATCGTTCATTACCGTATCCGTCCACTGAATCACTCCGTCATCATCCACATAGTAGGAAACGCCTTCGGCGCCGTAGTTCCAGTATTTAATGCCTTCTTCCGTGTAACCGTAGTTCATCCACTTCAATGCCTCGATCATTTCCTCCTCGGAACAGGCCTTGCTGATCGCCGCGCCGTGTCCCACGCATCTGGCGCGGATATGGGTCCAGTTGATCGGCTGATCCGGAGATTCCCTGGGATAGGAAATGCCGACCCAGTTTGCCCCGGTACCTTCGGTACGCGCGTCGGCAATCCAGTTGCCTAATCTGGTAATGGAAACCACGGCAACGCCGAACTCACCGTTCAATGCTTTGGAACGCATGGTTGTCTGATCCAGACCCGCAATGACGTCTTTGTCGATCAGGCCCATATCGTACCATTTATGCAGCCATTCCATATATTCCTTCCATTCCGGCTGGAGCTGCGCCAGCTGTACCTGGCCGTCGTCATCCACATACCAGTTGCCTGCATTGGTTGCATAGGCCCCGGTACCGGAAGCAAGACCCCAGGAATCCATAGCGCTTAACTCAAAACAGAAGGGGGCTACATTATATTTTTCCTTAAAGGCGACCAGAACATTCTCCCAGTCCTGCAGAGTGACAGGCGCCTCCAGGCCGCATTCATCCAGCCAGTCCTGACGGATAACCGGACCAATGGTAACGTCGTTTAAGGGGCCTTCACAGAACATCATCACATTGAAGTAGCGGTCGTCATCGGTGACGCAGGCCCTTATAACGCCATGATTTTCGGGACGCTGGATCAGCTCCCAGTAATCGGGAGCATAGACCGGCAGGTAATCGGTCAGATCCCAGATCATGCCGTTGTCCATGAGATCTCTCCCATCGGAAATTTTCCATGAAGTTTTGTAAATGATATTGGGCAGGTCTTCCTCGGTCATCAGCAGGTTCCAGGCCTCATTCGAGTTAGCTCCGGCCGGTAATGGCTCATATTTGATATCGACTCCCGTCCGTTCCGCCAGACCCATATGGAACGGAGATTCCGTGTAGTCGGCATATACGCTGGCAACAGGCACCTGGTTCCAGCCGTCCCAAAAAGTCAGCGGGGTCGTGTTCTCAAGCGGATACGTGATCCCTCCGGCGGAAGTGAAATGAATGCCGTCGCCTTCCGTCTTCTCCGCGGTTCCCGCCGCCGTCGTCTCCGCCGCGCTTTCCGCCGCCGTGGTTTCGGCCGGGGCTTCCGTTCCCGCCGTCGTCGTTTCCGCTGCCGCCGTCGTCCCGGCCGGAGCGGCCGTCGTCGTTTCCGTTGCCGTGTCTCCTCCGCCGCAGGCGGCAAGGCCCGCGACCATGACCGCCGACAAGGCGATGCAAGTCAGATTACGCAAATTTTTCCTCATCGTGTTTGATCCTCCTTTTTTTAATACAGGTTTCTGAAAAATGAATTTCCCTGGAGATCCAGGTGACAGATCTTTTCGCCAGTTCTCCTCCTTCCTTTTTATATAAATGCTGCAGATTCCGGCGTATCTCTTGCCCCTTTCCAGATACGCGCGGCGGCCTGCGCACCACCGTTCTTCCTCACTCCATGCGGTATTTTTTGAGCATGGATTTCCCAAAATCAAGCAGATACTTCACCTCGGCGTCAATCGCCTCCTCGCTGGGATTCTTCAATAAGCCCGCCTGTTCAGCGTTTTCCGGACACCCCGCCAGGATACATTCCACACCGTGGCGACCGCAGACTCCGGACAAAACCACACGGTCAGTCCGGATATTCCAGCATCTTGCGGATACGGTTGAAGCTCAAGCGGTTCCGCACATAGGGCGACAGGCGCATGGTCAGGGGTATAATATCCTCCGTCAGCCCGATCTGCCGGACGTCATAGACACAGCCGCCGCGCTTTAAGAGCGCCAGCACTTCCTCCTCGGAAGGCATCCCGTCGATGATCTCCGCGATCTTCGGCAGGCTGGCCCTAAGCCGCTCCGGATCCACCTCCAGCATCGGATCCGGCGTATTCTCCTCGATCACGGCCTCATAAAGCCCCTTCGCCCCGAACGTCTCCCGCAGCAGGCCGTCCTCGATCCCCTCATACGGTTTCACCTTGCAGGTTCCCTCGTGAATCGAACGGGCGATCTTCTTATACAGCGCCGTGTTCAGCACCAGCCCGATGGAAACTTTCTCCCCGTGCAGCGCGTCCACATAGCCGTTGATCACTTCCATCTCCCAGAGATGGGACACATGGTGCTCCGCGCAGGACGCCGGCCGCGAATTGCCGACCATCTGCATCGCCAGACCGGAAAGCAGCAGCGCGTACATCAGGTTCTCGCTGGCCGCCGTCTCCTTCGCCTTCAGTCCGTCCATGCAGCGGCAGACTTCCGCCATGGCCTCCTCCTCCATCCGGCACACCCGCTCGCAGATGTACTCCCCGGTCACCTCATGGACGATCCGCCAGTCGGCGAGGGCGACGTATTTGCCCAGCAGGTCGGAGACGCCGGAGGCCGTCAGCCGCCAGGGCGCGTTCGCGAAAATATCCGTATCCGCGTATACATAACTCGGCGCCACCGCCGGAAGCGTCTTCTTCATCCCGTGCCAGGTCATGGCCGCGACCGTGGACACGAAACCGTCCACGCTGGCCGCCGTAGGCACGGAGACAAAGGGGATGCCCTTCTCATGGGCGATATAGCGCGTCAGGTCGTGGACCGTGCCGGAACCGACGGCCAGCAGCAGGTCCGGCTCCCCTTCCCCGCTCTCCCCGCGCCGCGCGAATACCTCATGGACCAGGTCCACGCCGTGATCGTCGGCGTGCAGATGGCAGGGATCCAGCACGATCTCCCCGCAGCGCGCCCAGACCGCTTCCAGCTTCCCGATAGCGGCCGCCTTCGTGTTCGCGTCGCAGATAATCAGCGGCCTGCGGTACCGCGCCAGTTCCCCGTCCGTAAGCGACCGCAGCAGCTCCTCCGAAGCATGCCTCCCGATCATGATGTCTTTTACTTCAATTCTATGTGTCCGCCCGCAGCTGCACGGACCGTGAAACATCTCTGTCTGAATCTTCATCGGGCGGTAATATTTCTTTTTCGTCCCGGCAGCGGTCTTTTTTTCTTTACTCATACGACGCCTCCCGCCAGCTTATAATAGCTTCCCAGCATCTCGCGGATCAGAATTTTCCCCTTCCTCTGATAAAAAGCCTTCGATCCGCCCCGTTCAAGGGCGACCTTCTCCGGGCGGGATGTCGCTGATCTCCTCTCCGTCCATGTAGATCTCCCCGGATGTGGCGGGTCCGATGCCGGCGGTCATGCGCAGCAGCGTGGCCTTTCTGCAGCCGGACGCCCCGACCAGTACCGTAATTCCCTGTCCTTCAGAGTCAGGTTCAGGTTCTCGATCACCTTGATATCCCCGAAGGACTTGCAAATGTTCTTAAAACAATCTCGCCCATTTGCCGCTCCCTTCCTTTCAAATTGCCGCTCGAAAATGCTGATACCGCTTTCAACTGGCAAAACGAGCAGTTACCCTTATTGAAACGCTGACAGATATATAAAAATCGCCAGACATTCAACAACGGCGGATGGCCCGCTTTCTCCGATATACTGCAATTTTTACAGTTTCGCTTTGCTTTATCATATTTTTTTTATTTTTTTTGTCAACGGCTCCCATGCGGCAAATATTAACAGATGTTCTAAAACAAAGATCTTTTATCAACAAAATTATTAGCAGCACACTGTTCCATGAAAAGAAAGTGTCCTTCATGTCTCATTTTCCCCCGAAAATCCCCAGGAAACAGGACCGCGGCGGAAGTTGATATTATTGCCAATAATTATTTTGTTTTTTATTAGTAACGGGTGGGAGAACCGGGGACGAGTGCCGCCGGACGCACTGCCATAATAAGGCCGCCGCCTGCAAAAAGCTGGCGGCGGCTCATAGCGCCATGAAACGGACGCGGCGCGATATGGTACTTATTCTTTTTTTCGGTTCGGTCCTGTGGAATTTCTCGCGATCAGCTGCGGGGCAAATTCAACCTGCACGGAGCTTGACATCTGGATGTCGTCGTTCTCCTCGATCTTGCGGATCAGTATATTGACGGCTTCCTGGCCGCGGTGATCCGTAAACAGTTCCACCGTCGTCAGGGAAACGGACCTGTAACGGGATATGATGGTGTTGTCACAGCCGCAGACGGAATAATCGCGCGGGATCTTATACTTTCTCTCAAGCAGAACATCCATGATGCCAACAGCGATCATATCGTTCATCCCGACGAAAGCGGTTACCTCCGGATATCTATCGACAATAACCCCCCAGACGATAGCCGGTCTCATAATAGGAAGGACTGTCGAAAGCGGGAGGTACCCCTTCGCTTTCCAGGGTGCATATCCTGACGTTCAGAGGGGACACCTGCGCGTCCCGAAATGCTTTCCGGATCCCGGCGAGCCGCAGCTGCCGGGGGACATAGCGGTCGGACAGCTCCGGGGACACATAAGCGATTTTGCGGTGTCCGAGCGACAGGAGATGCTCTCCGATGAGAATCCCCGTCTTCTCGCTGTCCAGGCCGATGATGCTGGTATCGTGCGCCTCCGATTTGTCGCAGAGGAGAATAACCGGAATCTGGTTCTCCAGACGGAGCAGGGCGGCACGGTTTACGGGTTTGTATAAAAACAATGCGCCGGCTGCCTTGAAGGAGAGTACCATATCCACCACCTGTTTCTCCGCCGCGAGATCCCGGCCGCTGACCATGGAGATCATCGTATAGCCTTTTGCACTCGCCTGACTGCTGATCGCCTTCAGCGTGCGGATATAATGAAGGTTCTCCATAGACGGATAGACGGCTACGAGCAGACGGCTGCCGCCTCTTTCCGCCTCCCGCCGTCTGGCGGACGGAATCTTGTAGTCCAGCTCCTCGCAGGCGTCCATCACCTTCCGCACCGTTTCTTCGGAAAAACGGGAATTCTCATAATGATTCAGGATCATCGACACGGTCGGTTGGGAAACTCCGGCTAACCGGGCCACATCGCTCGATGTTGCTTTCCTCCTGGCCAATTTAATCACCTCTCATGAATCACGCGGCCTTTTCATAATTTTCATGAATCCATCTCAGCGTCCGCGCTTCAAAATGATCCTTGCCTGCCGCCATCCTCACGAATTCCTTCATGAGTGTTTCCAGCCGCCGCATAGACTCCTTCTTATATCACAGTACAGCAGCCGTTCTTTCCAGCCTCCATCTCCGGACCGTTCCGGCAGATTCTCACTGTCCCCGTCCGGTAAACTGACCTCATTATAACATTTTTCGAAAAGAAAGTATAGTATCGAAGGCACCAAAGCCGCCATACACCATTTGCGGTCACTGTCAAGGTTCCCTGTCCGAATACCACGACGGGATGAGGGAATCCCCGCCGCCATACCACGCAAATGTCGTCTTCATCATTTCATTGGAATACTCGACTTCTTCCTGCCCCAGCTTAACCGCCACGGCAAAAGAGCGGATACTTTCCGCAGCCATATAAAATGCGTTTAATTCCCAGAAATCTTCCGGCACCTGTCCGTCAAAATAGCTGTGAAGCTGCCCGACGGAAAACAGCGGGCTAACCTCCGCCGTCACCATGACGCCTGTCAGCGCATAGTAAGGATCAACAACCCCGCTGCCCTGAAAATCAATGATATACAATTCGTTATCCGGGGAGATCACCATATTGTCCGACTGAAAATCCGCGTGCAGCAGGCAGGTTGGGCGGTTCCGCAGACAGGATTTATGCCGTTCCATGAAAGAAATAAGAAGCTCATCACCCGCCAGCTTCTCTTTGCAGGCCCGATAGTCCTCTAAATATCGCCGGACTTTTCTCCCATATTCGTCCGCCCAGTCGTCGGAAGGGGCATGGCGCTCTACTTCCTGCATCTTCTTCAGAATCTGTCCCGCCTTCCAGCCGAAGGAATACTGCTCCTTCCTGGAAAGCGAGGGCAGAACTTCCTTCGCTTCTTCACCCTCGCACCATGTCAGAAGCTGATATACCTGCCTGCCGCCGCTGCAAATCCCGAACTCCACGGGCTGCGACATAGGGATATGGACAGCGGCAAAACGCTTCATAAGCTCGAATTCGTACTTCTTATCCTCCATTTCCGAGATGTCCGAAACACGCAGCAGCAGCTTCTCACCGGAGTCCGTCTCGACGTAGTATTTTTTATCATCCGACCAGCCTTTCTTGATGGGCTGAATCTTAGTCAATGTTCTGCTGCCGGTTAGATCGCCGGTTCTTATATCATCCATCTTCCCATCCACACCTTTTTTCTGCCCGGAAAATTACAAACCGAATTTTGCCTTGTACTTCTCCGGAGCCTTCCTGTATTCCCGATACTGCTTCCGCAGGCAGTTCCCCGCAAGGGCGGTACCCCGCCGCAAGCGCCGTCTTTTTGTCGGCAAAAAATACGCGGGTTTTCTTTTATACGCCGGGATATTTCCGGATGGAATTAAGGGCTGTGCCGCAGTCCAGCCGTCCGTAAATCTTCTGGTTCCCATTTCTTCCAAGCGTCCCGGGCGTCTCTGACAGGTATTCCTTTCCATCCGCCCCGGCCAGTTTATACATTATTAGCCGGAACGTCCATCGATTCGTACCTCCGCATCAAAACTAAACACAGTATACCATATTTTACGGCGGCTGTGCAGGGAAAATCGGGAACCGCGGCCAGAATGGCCGCACAAGAAGCACAAGAAGCATCGAATGGTCATTCGACGTGAGAACTATTACGTATATTTAAGGCAGCCGGTAGCCGTACCTTTCCAGCACGTCAAGCGGGAATTCCACCCGCACCGTCTTCAGCGGGTCCACCACCTGGCAGACCGCCATGTCGGAAA
>CAYYHX010000064.1:5701-8564 GCA_964471835.1 uncultured Hungatella sp. | reverse complement strand
AAGTCATAACCTTTCCGTGCAGCCGGGGAGCCAGCGGTGCCCTGTACCTGCAATCCGCTCTAGCAGGGGTGATGTCTCACCCCGGGCGGTCTGCTGCGGAGCTGCCCTTTGTAAGTGGTGATGACGTCCGGGTCTTGCGCAACAGAGCTTCGTGAACCGTGTCAGGGCAGGAATGCAGCAGCACTAAGCGGACCCCTCTGTGTGCCGCGAGGCAGCCTGGGCCGAGCTAACTGCACAGGTAACGTCTGTGGCAGCCGTTCAAAGTGAGACGCACGGAATTAAAATTCTGAATTCCCCCCTTGTCCCATCCCATCCTTTGTATTATAATAGCACAATGGGGTTATTGTTGCGATATGGTGTGCTTTGTATGCAGAAAGGGGATTTGAGGATATGATCAGAGTCGGAATGCTGACCAGCGGCGGCGACTGCCAGGCATTAAACGCGACGATGCGCGGCGTGGCGAAGGCGCTGTACAAGATGTACGATAATGAAGTGGAGATCATCGGCTTTGAGGACGGATACAGGGGGCTGATCTATACGGATTACCGGATTCTTCAGCCGTCGGATTTCTCCGGCATTCTTACGAAAGGCGGCACGATGCTGGGGACCTCCCGCCAGCCGTTCAAGGAGATGCGCGTGCCGGATGAGAACGGCCTGGACAAGGTGGAGTCTATGAAGCAGACCTATCGGAAGCTCCGTCTGGAGTGCCTGGTGGTCTTAGGCGGCAACGGCAGCCAGAAAACCGCGAATCTTCTGCGTGAGGAAGGGTTGAACATCATCGCCCTGCCCAAGACCATTGACAATGATCTGTGGGGGACGGAGATGACGTTTGGCTTCCAGAGCGCGGTGAACGTGGCGACCACCGCGATTGACGGCATCCATACCACGGCATCTTCCCATGGCCGCGTTTTCATCGTAGAGATCATGGGCCACAAGGTAGGCTGGCCGACGCTGCACGCGGGCATTGCCGGCGGTGCGGATATTATTCTGATTCCTGAGATCCCTTATGATATCAATATTGTCGTGGATGCGCTGAAAGAGCGCAACCATCAGGGCAAGCGGTTCTCGATCCTGGCCGTGGCGGAGGGCGCCATTTCCAAAGAAGACGCCAAGCTGACCAAGAAGGAACTGAAGGACAAGAAGGCCAAAGGTGTGGTCTATCCGTCCGTCGCCTACGAGATCGGCGCGAAGATCGGCGAGATGACCGGTCAGGAAGTTCGCGTGACGGTTCCGGGCCATATGCAGCGCGGCGGCGAGCCCTGCCCTTATGACCGTGTGCTTTCGACCAGGCTGGGCGCCGAGGCGGCTTATCTGATCCGGCAGAAGGAGTACGGCTACATGGTCTGTGTGAAGAACAACGACATTGACAAGATTCCGCTGAAGGATGTGGCAGGGAAGCTGAAGCTCGTCGATCCGAAGAGTTCCATCATCCGCGAGGCGAAGATGGTCGGCATCTGCTTTGGTGATGAGAAGCTGAATGAGAAGCTGAAATAATCGGAACAGGAGACGTTACCCATGTCCTACATGGCGCTGTACCGCAAGTGGCGCCCGGTTACATTCGACGATGTGAAGGGCCAGGACCACATTGTGACGACTCTGAAAAATCAAATACTGTCCCAGCGCATCGGACATGCGTATCTGTTCTGCGGCACCCGCGGCACCGGCAAGACCACGATTGCCAAGATTTACGCGAAAGCGGTCAACTGTGAGCATCCGGTGAACGGAAGTCCCTGCGGGGAGTGCCGGACCTGTAAGAATATCGCCGCGGGCGCGTCGCTGAATGTAGTCGAGATCGACGCCGCCTCCAACAACGGCGTAGACAATATCCGGGAGATCCGGGAGCAGGTGCAGTATCCGCCCACGGAAGGGCGTTACCGGGTCTATATTATCGACGAGGTTCACATGTTATCGGCGGGCGCCTTCAACGCCTTGCTCAAGACGTTGGAGGAGCCGCCTTCTTATGTGATTTTTATCCTGGCGACCACGGAGGTGCACCGGATTCCGGTCACGGTGCTCTCCCGCTGCCAGCGGTATGATTTCAGGCGGATCCCCGCCGCGACGATCACGGACCGGCTGAAAGAACTGGCCGCGGCGGAGCAGATCGACGCGGAAGCAAAGGCCCTCTCCTATATCGCGCGGGCGGCGGACGGCTCGATGCGCGATGCCTTGAGCCTTCTGGATCAATGTGTCGCCTTCCACTACGGGGAGCGACTGACGTATGACCAGGTGCTGGATGTGCTGGGGGCCGTGGACGCCGCCGTCTTCAGCCGCATGTTCCGGGCGGTGACGGAGAACCGGACGGCGGACTGTATCCGCCAGCTGGAAGAGATGGTGATCCAGGGTCGGGACCTGTCCCAGTTTGTGACGGATTTTATCTGGTATCTGCGCAACCTCCTGCTGGCGCAGACGGCGGAGGACGCGGAGGACATCGTAGATATGTCTGCGGAAAACCTGCGGCTTCTGAAAGAGGACGCGGGTCTGGCGGACGGGGAGACATTGATGCGTTACATCCGGGTGTTTTCTGATCTGTCGAACCAGATCCGCTATGCGTCCCAGAAGCGGGTGCTGGTAGAGCTGGCGCTGATCCGGCTGACCAGGCCGCAGATGGAACACACATACGACTCTATTATCGAGCGGCTGAACAGGATCGAGGAGCGGTTGGAGGAGGGCGTACCGGCGGGAACGTATGGTCAGCCAACGCCTGCGGCAGGAGCATACGGACAGCCGGCGTCTCTAGCGGGAGCATACGGGGGGCAGCCGACACCCGCGGCGGGATATGCTGCGGCATGGCCAGCGGGTATGCCGGTTTCAACGGGCGGTGCCATGGACGGCGGCGGTATGAACGGTGCGCCGGCAGACGGCA
>CAYYHX010000064.1:2928-5601 GCA_964471835.1 uncultured Hungatella sp. | reverse complement strand
TGGAGCTGATCCGCAACGACTGGGGCAAGATTCTCCGCGCGCTGGGCGGCCCGTTCCGTTCCGGGTTCCGCGATACCGTTGTGGAACCGGGCGGCGACAGCTGTCTCACGGTCGTTTTTTCCAGCGTGAACAGCTTTGAGATGGGGCGGCGGCCCACGATCCTCGGCCAGCTGGAGAGTTATGTGAAGGCGGTTTATGGAAAAGATATTTATTTTAAGGCCAGGCTTCTGGGAAACGGGGAACGCACCGACACGGTTTATGTGAGTGAGGAAGACCTGAAAAAAAAGATTCATATGGACATTTCCATCGAGGACGAGTGATCCGGTATCCGCCTTGCGGCGGCGCGTCCTGATGACAGAGGGCATTCCCGGCCGCAGAGGGAATCCCGAGGATAGAGAAAGAAGGAGCAGGAGGAAGGAAAACCATGGCGAAACGTGGCGGGTATCCGGGCGGTATGCCGGGAAACATGAGCAATCTGATGAAGCAGGCGCAGCGTATGCAGCGTCAGATGGAAGAGACGACGAAAGAGCTTGAGGAGAAAGAGTACACGGCGTCGGCCGGAGGCGGGGCGGTCAGCGTCACGGTCTCCGGAAAGAAAGAGATCACCGCCGTGAAAATTGCCCCGGAAGCCGTAGATCCGGACGATGTGGAGATCCTGGAGGATATGATCATGGCGGCCGCGAACGAGGCGTTCCGCCAGATGGAAGAAGATTCTGCCAGCGTCATGTCCAAATTTGCCGGCGGGCTAGGCGGCATGGGCGGAGGGTATTCCTTCTGAGTTATGGAATATTACAGCGGTTCGGTTACGAGATTGATCGAAGAATTATCCAGGCTTCCCGGCATAGGCGCCAAATCAGCGCAGAGGCTTGCATTTCATATTATCAGTATGCCGGAGGAGCAGGTGGAGCGGCTGGCCTCGTCTATGACGGAGGCGCGCAGGAATATCCGTTACTGCAAAGAATGCTGCACGCTTACGGATCAGGAGCTGTGTCCTGTCTGCAGCAGCGCGGGCCGCGACCACGGGACCATCATGGTAGTAGAGACGCCCAGAGATTACGCGGCCTATGAGAAAACCGGCCGGTACGAGGGGGTCTATCATGTGCTTCACGGGGCGATTTCCCCGATGCTGGGGATCGGCCCGGGGGATATTAAACTGAAGGAGCTGATGCGGCGGCTTCAGGGAGATGTCAATGAAGTCATCATCGCCACGAATTCCAATCTGGAAGGGGAGACGACGGCGATGTATATCAGTAAGCTGATAAAACCTACCGGCATCAAAGTCAGCCGCATTGCCAGCGGCGTTCCGGTGGGCGGTGATCTGGAGAATATTGATGAGGTGACGCTGCTGCGCGCGCTGGAAGGCCGGGTCGAGCTGTGACCGCCGCAGACAGGGTACGGCGGAAAAGAATGCGTTCCGCGGAGCGGGACAGCCGGCTGTGTCTGTGCCGCCGATAAATTACGGCAGGAAGGAATACCATGGACAAGTACGAGTTTAACATTAAGGTTGAACAGATCAAAAAACTGGTGACAAAGGGAGATTTCACCACTTCGATGAAGATCGCGGACACCATCGACTGGAGGCGCGTCCGCAATCCGAATCTTCTGGCGATGATTTCCCAGGTATATGAAAAAAACGGCGAGTACCAGGAGGCGAGGGACATCCTGCTGCAGGCTTATGAACGGGCGCCTGTTGGCAAGCGGCTCCTGTTCAAACTGTCGGAGCTATCCCTGCGTGTGGGGAACATTCAGGACGCGGAAGATTATTACCGGGAATTCTGCAGCGCGGCGCCGGGCGATCCCAGGCAGAATCTGCTGCGCTATCTGATCCTGAAAGCAAAGGGAGCGTCATCCAGGCAGCTGATCTCCCCCCTGGAGCAGTATGTTTCCACGGAACTGGACGAGAGATGGATGTATGAGCTGGCGGAGTTATATGCCGCGGTTGGCGAGAAGAACCTGTGCGTGCAGATGTGCGATAAGATTGCTCTGATGTTCGCATTTGGCAAATATGTCGATAAAGCGCTGGCGCTGAAGGCTCAGTATGCTTCCCTCTCTGATTATCAGCGGGATCTGGTGCAGAATCCGGATAAATATGAGGCTCAGTATAAGGCCGTGGAGCAGGAGTTTGAGAATGGCGCGCTGAGTGTCCCCGGAGAGAGCGAGCAGTCCATGGAGGAACATTTTTCCAGTGAAATGCAGTTCCCGGATCATGATTACGGGAATGGCGCGCAAGATACGGACGAACCGGTTTATGGAGAAGACGCGTACGATCAGGGATATGAAGGGCAGGAAAATGATACTCCGGGGGAACCTGCGAGTTATAGCCGGGCTGACGAAGAGCTGGTGGCCAATCTTCATCAGGCGGCCGCGGAGGAGCAGCTGGCGAGGGAAATGTCGCGTCTGACCCGGGACGGCATCGCAGAGGAAGAAGTCCCGGGCGAACAGACGAAAAAACTGTATGATATCCACAGGGCGCTCCCGCCTGCCTTGAGAGCGGAGCAGCCATCGACCGGTTTTCAGTATTCTTCCATGGATAAGGATGCCGCAGGCGGCTTGACGAACAGTGTAGATATCTCAGAAGAGGAGGTTCCCGGCAGCGGATACGCGGAGGAAGACAATGCGGCTCCCGGCGGCGGATATTCGGGAGGAGACAATGCGGTTTCCGGCGGCAGATAT
>CAYYHX010000064.1:0-2828 GCA_964471835.1 uncultured Hungatella sp. | reverse complement strand
CCGGCGGCAGATATTCGGGAGGAGACAATGCGGTTCCCGGCAGCGGATACGCGGAGGAAGACAATGCGGTTCCCGGCGGCGAATACGCGGAAAAGAATGGCGCGGGCCGGGATAAAGAGGCGGACGGGACGGAAGAAACAGCCGGCGAGGCTGGGATTGCCGGTGAGGAGCAGGTGCCGCGGTTGATGGCGATTGAGACCCGAACGCCGGAAAAAGGAGTTGAAGAAGCGATCGGGCAGTTAAAGGCTTTCCACACCCAGCACAACAGCCACAATCAAACCGTTAAGATCACCGGAAGCAAGTTAAGCAGCCGCGGCGTGGACGCGTTGTCCGCCCAGCTGGCAGGAAGGGATTTGATCGTGGATGAAGCCGGAGATCTGGTTGGGGAAGAACTGGAGAAACTGGTTGACCGGATGACTTCTGACGGTGCCGGCGATACTGCGGTGGTGCTTCTGGATAATCCCCGCCAGATGGAGGAATTATATCAGAATTATCCGCGGGAAATGGAGAAATTTACCCGCATAGACGGAGAAACGGTTCTGGATGATGGTCCCGCTGCCGCCGCCCCGGTGCCGCAGGAGGCGGAACAGGAATATGGGAACCTCGGGAAAGAGGAACCGGAAGCGTATGAAAGGCAGGCTGCTCCCGGGGAGGAGGAGTGGCAGGAGGAGGTCGCCGAAATACCGGATCAGAGTGGGGATGCCGTGACGGAGGTTCCGGGTCCGGAGCAGAGAGCGGATGATTACCGTCAGGAGATGGATCCGGATTCCTTCGCCCAGTATGCCTGTGATTACGCGGCGCGGATTGACTGCAGCATCACCGGTAAAAGTATGCTTGCCCTCTATGAAAGGGTGGAACTGATGGAAGAAGACGGTATTCCACTCACGAGGGAAAACGCCGAGGCGATGATTGAGGAAGCGGCGGATAAAGCGGAGAAGCCGTCTCTCGGCCATCTGATTACCGGCGTATTTTCTCCCAAATATAATAAGGAAGGGCTTTTGATTCTCCGTGAAGGGCATTTTATCTAGACGGATGAAGGATGACTATGGGTATACGGCTGGTCGCGTTTGATCTTGACGGTACGGTCCTGGATGATAACAAGTGTTTGCCTGACGAAAACCGCCGGGCGCTCGCGGCCTGCGTGAAGAAAGGAATCCGGATCGTTCCATGCACGGGCAGGATGGCCGGCGGGATCCCGCGGGAGATTCTGGATCTAGGCGTGAGATACGCCGTCACGATCAACGGCGGTACCATAGAGGATCTGTGTGAGAGGCGCATATTGGACCGGCAGCTGCTGAGAAAGCAGACAGCGATCGACATTATCAAACTGGCCATGAACTGTTCGGGCGTGATGTGCGACGCCTATGTGGATGAGAAAGGCATTTCCGAATCCCGGTATTATGACCACCTGGAACAGTATGGTTTTTCCGCGCAGATCGTGGAACTGATCCGCCAGACCCGGACCGGGGTTCCGGATCTCGTGGAATATATAAGCCGGCCGGAATCGGCAGTGAATAAAATCAATCTGTATTTTGCCGATTTGTCGGAGCGCGGACGTATGAGGGAGCGGCTGCGGCAGTTCGCAGATATACGGGTCACTTCTTCCGTAGAAAATAATCTGGAAATCAACAGCAGGGGAGCGTCAAAAGGCTCGGCCCTTAAGCGCCTGACGGAGCTTCTTGGAATCAATATCCGGGAGACGATGGCGATTGGCGACGGGGAAAATGATTATACGATGATAAAGGAAGCCGGCATCGGCGTAGCGATGGGAAATGCGGAGGAAACTCTGAAGACAGCCGCGGATTATGTCACAGGCAGCAATAATGATGCCGGCGTGGCACAGGTGATTGCGGCATTCGTCCCGTCCGGCTGAGAAGGACTTGGAGCAAATATGGATTTTTTCAGGGAAAACTGGCTGCAGATTTTTGTCGGCGCCTATCTGATTGGCATGGTGCTGTATGGCCATTACCGCGGACTGATCCGTCTGGCCGTTTCTATGACGCTGCTGGCCGTGACGCTGGCAGCCGTCCATTTTGCCCTGCCTTACGCCGCGGCATTTATCAGAGACAAGACGCCCCTTTATGGTCAGATCATGGACGGCATCGGAGACGCGTTCGGTATAAGCGGAGCGGAGGAGGATTTCGGCGCAGATGTGCCGGACGCCCGGATCCCGGATGAGCAGCGCCGTTTTATCGAGGAAATGCCCCTCCCGGACGATTTGAAGGAACTTCTCATCGAGAATAATAATGATGGGGTTTATCAGCTGCTTGGCGTGGATGTGTTCGCCGAATATATTGGAAATTATCTGGCAAATGTGATCATAAATCTGATCAGCTTTGTGGTTTTGTTTCTTGTGATCTACGTGACGCTGAAGTTTCTCGCCGGTCTGCTGAACTTGGCAGCGAAGCTGCCGGTCCTTTCCGGCGTGAACCGGCTTGCCGGGGCGCTGCTGGGAGGTCTGGAAGGGCTGTTCTTCCTGTGGCTGGCGTCGCTGGCGGTTACCGTGTTCTCTTCTTCGCCATGGGCCTCCGCGGTGCTGGAGCAGGTCGAGGCAAGCCCCTGGCTGTCGTTTCTGTACCATTATAATCCAGTCTCGTACTTTGCGTTGGAAATCGTCAGGGGAATCATCTCCTGAATCAGAGGCCGCCTGAACGGTTACGAAGATTAGTCAATTGTTCAAAAAAATTGCACAAATCCCTTGACAGATCCCTGACAATGGTGGTATAGTATAGTCCTACCGCTTGAGCGGATGTTTTTATCGGCTGAGCGGCAGAAAAAGTTATTGACAAAGCCGGAAGGGTGTGCTATCCTAAGAAAGTTGCGGCACC
>CAYYHX010000063.1:3351-8648 GCA_964471835.1 uncultured Hungatella sp. | reverse complement strand
CCCAGGAAATGTAATCCGTTCGTTTCCCGTTCTCAGCCATGCTGTTCTCCCTTCTCTCTCCCGTCCTGTTTTCTTTTACAGTTTTCATATTCAAAAGTTCCGTCCTGCCATCCTGCGGGCGTTTTGCAATTTCCCATTCAAAAGTTCCATCCTGCCATCCCGCGGGGGAGCTCCCTTCCCGCCCGGAAGCCGCGTCTTTGCGCGTTCTTTCATCGCGAACATCCCAAACCGCTTATCTTACAGCAGCAGGATTTTCCGTGTAAATCACATGATACCCCGCGGCTTTGGTCAGCCGGTTCATGATCGCCTGCCCCAGATGATCACTGGCAAAACTCTCCGAATAAATGATATCCACGCCCAGTTCATCGAATTCCCGCAGAACCGCGAAAAGACTGTGGGCAATGGTTTCCTCGCGGCGGCGCTGGCCGACGCTGCGGACGATGCCCTGCGGATAGCGATCCATCGTCTCATCCGTGCAGAGGATGCCGACGCTTTGCCCTTCGGCCAAACGTTCCCTTGTCAGACGGTTGATCGTTTCAATGACGGCGTCGCCGGCTCCCTTCCATGCCTCCGCTTCCGACCCGACTGTCTTCCCATCTTCTGCCGGCACTTCGGCTTTCTCCGCCGCAGCCCCAACTCCTTTCGCGGCCTCCGCCTCCAGTCCGACTGCTTTCCCATCTCCTGCTGTGCCTTCGGCTTTCTCCGCTGCAGCTCCAACCCCTTTTACGGCCTCCGTCTCCGGTCCGACTGCTTTCCCATCTTCTGCCGTCCCTTCGATCTTCTCCGCCGCAACCCCAACTCCTTTCACGGCCTCCGCCTCCGATCCGACTATCTTTCCATTTTCTGCCGTCCCTTCAGTTTTTTCCGCCGCCCTTCCTTCCTCCACCAGCACCAGCTCCGCCCTCGGCGCGTAATGCCGGTATTTCATGCCCGGAGCCTTCGGCTTTACATCACCCGCCACCGGACCGGTGATCGCCGGATCAACCGCCACCTCACCCACGACTTCGCGAAGCATCTCCATCGTAACCGCCCCCGGCCGCAAAAGCACCGGCAGCGGGCCGGTTACATCCACGATTGTGGATTCCACTCCGATTCCCACGGGACCGCCGTCCAGGATCATCTCGATCCGCCCGTCCATATCCTCGATCACATGGCGCGCTGTCGTCGGACTCGGCCGGCCGGAGCGGTTCGCACTGGGCGCCGCCACCGGCACCCCCGCAAGCGCGATCAGCCGGCCGGCGATCGGATCGCACGGCATCCGTACCGCCACCGTATCCAAGCCCCCCGTGGTTGCGTAAGGCACAATCCCGCTTTTCTCAAAAATCATCGTCAGCGGCCCCGGCCAGAACGCGGTCATCAGCTTCCTTGCTGCATCCGGGATCTGCCGCACCAGCGGCGCGAGCTCTTTCTCCGCCGAAATATGTAAGATCAAAGGATTGTCCGACGGCCGTCCCTTGGCCGCATAGATCTTCCGCGCCGCCGTATCGTCCAGGCCGTTCGCCCCCAGACCGTACACCGTCTCTGTCGGGAACGCCACCAGCCCGCCGCGCCGCAGGATCGCCGCCGCCTCTGTGAGAAGCAGATCCAGTTCTGGATCACCTGCCCCCATGCCATCCAATCCCGGCCTGTCCGTCATGCCGGCACTTTCCGCCCGCTGCCTGTCAAGTATCGGCACCCTGCCAGGCATCAACTCCTCGCCAGACGCTGACACCCCGCCAGACGCCAGCATCCCGCCTGGCGCATACACCCTCAGCCCGAACTTTTTCCTGTCAATCACAACCACCTTTGTATCCATCTGCATCCGCCTTCCGATCCCTTTCCTTTTCCATTCCGCACAGAATCCATTTCAGAAACACGGAATCTATTTCGGAAACACAGAATCCATTTCGGAAACACAGACAATTCCGCCGTCACTCATCGTCACGGCGGAATACGTTGTAATCGCAGACCGCGTCCTCCAGGATTTCATCCAGGTACATGCTCTGAATATCAGACAGATTATTTTCCTTCCACACCATATAGCCCCAGGACTCAAGGGCCTCATCCCGGACTTCTACGGCCTTCCCGGCCACAGAGTAGACGTTCATGTAGGCATAAAAATCCGCCATCGCATCCCTGTCTTCCTCTGAAAGCTGCTTTCCATCCAGAGCCTGAAATGCCTTTTGATAGAATGCCTCCCGCAGATATTCCCTCGCATAATTATCAAAATCTTCCAGATTCACGTCCGGATTGTCGTGACGTTTGGCCCATGCCTTCACATCAAGCTGCTCCGTATGGTAATCATAGGTTTTCGAGCTGAAATACTTGAGTACGCCGTACTGGCAGGGCGACATGGACAGACAGCCGGTAACGATCTCTTCGATATCGCCGGACTCCGACGAGCGGTAATGCTGGACATGAAGATGGCCGCTCAGAAACAAGGTTACGCCCCACTCGTCCAGGAGCCGTTCCAGTTCCTCTGAATGCTCAATCGTGCAGTCCTTCTCATAGATCCGGCTCTCATCCAGCAGATTATGGTGCGCTACCGTAATCACCTGACGGTTTTCGTTCCAGGCCTTCTTCAGCCAGGGCTCAAGCCATTCATAGGTTTCCGGACGGATCATGCCGCCCACCTGGTACCCGGACTCATACTGGCAGCTGTCCAGCAGGAGCAGCCATGTCCCGTCCGGTGTCTCATAAATATAACTTAAGGAGGCAGGATCCCTGCTTACGGCTTCATCATATCCGAACTCCGCGTAGATCTCGGCAAACTGCTCCGGCGATGTCGTTTCCGCGGGTACAACCGCCTCGCCCTGATAGGCCGCTGCCGCGGAATTGTTGATATCATGGTTCCCTGGAATGACGACAACCTCCACACCGGCCTTCTCAGCGCGTATCAGTTTCCGCGCCAGAGCCTGATGGCTTAAATATTCCCCCTCCAGGCTCAGATCGCCGCTCAGGATCAGGATCTGCGGCTTTCTCTCCACAACTACATCCAGAAACGTATCCAGGATCTCCCAAACATAAGGGACAGCCTTTCCGTCCCCGTTCTCCGACATCTGCATAAACGCTTCATCGAAATCCGTCAGTTCCTTGGCAAGATAATGGATATCCGACGCAATGAAGATCTCCGGATTCATCGCACGGTCCTGCCTCCCGGTCCGTCCGCTGTCCGGCACCTCAAGAGAATCGATAATCACGCTGCCCGAACCCGGCACACCGCCGCCGGGGCCGACCGCGTCTTCGATCGTGGGCGCGGCAGTCTGCTCCGGGGAAGTCTCGGAGGGTTTCTCCTCTGTCTGCCCTGTTCCTGCTTCATAATATCCCGAACAGCCCCCTATCAGAACTGCCACAGCAAGCAGGACGGCAATCTCACGTTTTCTTATGTGTCCCTGCCTCTTATTCGTTTTCATTTACGATGCTCCAGATCTCCTCCGTATCCAGGCCCAGCTTCCAGCCGGCCACACCGGCCAGGCCGTATTCCCGGATCAGTTCCATCTTAAGCCCCAGGGAGCGCTCTTCTTCCATCCATATCGTCTGCACACTGTTCTCCGTCGCCAGCTCCCCGTAATATAACCCCATTTCATCCTGCCAGTAGAGCGAAACGTCATTCTCCTCCACCCATTTCCGGGCCGCCTCCAAGCCAAGGGCTGTGGAAGTGACCGTCCCGTCCGTCTCCTCCCACCGTCTGGTATAGAACGGCACCGCGTTAATCACCTTATCCGCAGGCACCTCCGCCAGCGTATCCACGATGCCGCCCTCCACGAACGGCAGGGAAGCCGTCGGCCCCGGATCCCCGCCGGAATAATGCTCATCGTATCCCATAATGATCACATAATCCGCGACGCGGCCCTGCTCCGCCCTGTTATAGCCGCGCGTATATTCGGACGGAACATAATTATCCACCGACAGGATCAGTCCGTTCTTCCGGCATGCCACAGACAATTCCCGGATAAACTGCACATAATGGGGCTGTGCCTCTCTGGAAATGCTCTCGATATCCAGGTTGAGCCCGTCCAGCCCGTACCGCCGCGCCTCCTCCATCAGCTTGGCCACAAGAGCCTTGCGCACCGATGTCCTGGCAAACAGCACCGCGGAATCCACATGATCGCCTTTGTTGAAATTATCAAGAACCGCCCACACCTGAAGTCCCAGGGCATGAGCCTTATCCACATAGTCCTGACTGGCCAGAGAGTCGAAATTCCCGTTATTGTCCGTCAGCATCAGCCAGGTGGGCGCGATCACATTGACCGCTCCCTGCGTTCTGGCGACCAGCTGCTCCAGGTTGGCGTTATCTTCCGCTTTCAGCGTCTGGTGCCATGCCATGCAGACCGGACGTCCAAGCGACAGGCTGGTGTATTCCGGCTCGGTAAAAGTGCTGATCTGCCTCCTCTCCGATGTATCCCCGATATGTTTCTGCTGAGCCCAGCCGATATATCCGTCCGCCGTCCGCACTCTGGCCCAGTCCTCGCCGGTTTCCAGAACCGTGAACTCCCCGCCTTCCTCCACCGTAGTCAGGATCGGGCTTTTTATGCCGCCCTTGACACGCACAGGCATCTTCCGCGAAGCGGTTCCCACTGTCTGCGTTTCCCAGTTGTCATAGAGGAAAAGCCGGTTCACGGGTGAAGTAAACAGCTCCGAGCGGATATCCGTATAACTGGCGACCAGACCCAGCGACAGCCAGATCCCATCCCCCTCCGCCAGCAAAAGCGGCTGGCCCCCGCTGCCCATCGTTCGCTTATCCGCATAGACAATCGTGTCCGGCAGCGTATAAACCAGCAGTTTCTCCTTCTCGTCCCAATAGAATTTCTCGTTCAGGTTCCCGCTCACCCAGCCGGCAGGCAGATATGCCTGACCGTCCCGGACGATCACGGAAACATCGTCCAAGCGCTCATTATTATAGTAAAATGCGGTATCCTCCCCGGATACGCCCAAAACATCTTCGATATCCGCCGTCTCCTTCGTTGGAATATAGCGGTCCATATATCGGAATGCAGCCGCGCCCCCGACGATCAGAAGCAGCAGAACCAGAACAACGAAAACCGGTATCACCTTCCGCTTCAAACAGATTCCTCCTGCAAATGGGTCTGAACCCTTCTCCGTTTATGGGGACAGTATACCACATTTTCGTTCCGCAACTTCTTACATTTTTTTTAATTCCCACCCACTTGGGGTCCCACTTTGCCGGCTGCAGACGGAAGATGGTACTCCCTGGGACCCCACTTTGACTTTGTTTCTGTGCAGGAGCGGCCGGCAGCGGCCTCTCCGCACTGTGTTCGCTCGCGGGTGAAGCCGCCGATGACGGCCGCCCCATGCCG
>CAYYHX010000063.1:0-3251 GCA_964471835.1 uncultured Hungatella sp. | reverse complement strand
CTCCGCACTGTGTTCGCTCGCGGGTGAAGCCGCCGATGACGGCCGCCCCATGCCGGGCCGCTTCCGCAGCCCGGCTTCGTTTCCCGCCCGGTCGCTTCCCGCGGCCTCACGGCATTCCCCGCCCGGCCACCTTCCCGCGGCCCGGCGGTGTTTCTAGCGGTTGTAGACCCGGTCGAACCGGATCTCCTTCAGACGGCCTTCCGGCGCCCCCACATAGTCGCACATATAGAAAGAACCGTCCTCATTGACCTGAAATATCTTATCCCAGTCCCCATCCTCCGGCACCATGCCGTCGATATAGACCGGAATCCCCCTGGCCTCATACCTTTTGAGACCCTTTACATACTGGTTTTTCTCTTCCAGCAGGTATTCGTCCATAACTTCTCCTGTCTTCGCTCCGCTCCTCTCCCTTCCCGGAGGTTCGTGACACATCGCTGGGAAAGGGCATATCACAGGACGGTCTTCATAAATTCCATCACCTCGCCCGTGACGGTAAAGGCATCCGCTGAAAGCGGAATCCTCCTCACGGTCGGTCTGCGCCTCCTGTTCCATCTGAGTCTGGATTCCTCGCTGCCGAAGGCAGCAAGGCATAGCCAGCCGTTCTTCTCCGCGCGTTCCTCCCATGCCTGCGGTTTCCCGGACGCCTCCATCTGCCACTCGCTGAAAGAAACCGTCAGAAGCACCCTGTGACATCTGAGTAATTCCTGGCCGTCCTGCTCCCCAAGGCTTCCGAAATCGATCAGAATCTCCTCGTAATCCCTGTGGAGACATTCCGCCAGCACATCGCCGGCAGACTTCGGATAGAAGTCCACCTCCTGAATCTGATAGCGGTTCTCCGCTGTCGAAAGACCCGTGCAGATACTGCCAAAGCGGGCAAAATCCCCATGGCTGTTCCATTCCAGAACTGCCGTCCTGCGCCCACAGGCACTGCACAGATAGTTGGCCGCCAGAACGCACAGATGCGTCGTCCCGACAGACCGAACTGTTCCGGTCACACCGATAATCCTCGGTTCCCCCGTGACGTTTTTCTTCCGCTGAATAAATGCCTTCGTCCTTTTTGCTCCTCCTCCCGCAGGAATCCGGCCGTCAGCGCCATGTAAAATGCTTCTGCCTCCCCGTCCAGATGAAAGGGGTCCGGAAAGTACGGCGCCTGACAGAAACGGACTTTCCGCTGCCATGCGGGCTGCCGCACCGCGCCCGGAACCACATGGTTAAAAAGGAGCAGCAGATCATCCGCGGAGATGCCGCGGCACACGGGCAGCAGCAGTTCCTGTATTCCGGACAGGCTGCCCTCATCCCACCATTTGCCGCCGCAGACAGCCAGAAGAACCGTCCGCCTCCCGGCCTCCCGGCCGGCGTCCGCGTCGGCGGCCGCCCGCGGCAGTTCCGTACCATAATCCTTCACAACATACGGATAGGTACTTCCTTCCAGCCTTACAGCGCCTCCATAGCGCGGTTTCATAGGCAGCTTCATGATCGTGTGGATCCCGTAAGTGTCGGCCGGAATACCCAGCCTCTCCCCCATGGCCCGCACGTCGCCGGAGCGGTTCCACTCCTCATAGAGAGCCGGATAGCCATGCCGGTTCAGCCAGACGGCCAGGCCGACGGCGATATGGGTAACTCCCGCGCCGGGACGGGTCCCGGCGAGAGCGATTGTAAGAGATGGTGATTGTGATTGACTGAAACACTCTGTATTGGAGAGCAGGCCGCCAAGCGCCTCCCCGACCTCCGCCGCCGATTCGAAACGCAGGTCCGGGTCCCGTTGAAGGCACTTGCGGATAATGGCTCCCAGTTCTCCGGGAACCGGTGCGGCAAGTCCCTGTCTCTGCGCCTCTCCTGCCGCCATATAGGCAAGAACCGCCCCGATCTGATAAATGTCCGTGCGGATATCGAGATAGCCTCCATCCCGCTGTTCGGGTGCCGTGAACCCTTCCGTGCCGTAACGCTCTTCCGTCTCATTTGCGCGGGTCAGCGTATCCGAATGGTCAAAATCCAGCAGCTTCACCTGTCCATGGCACACCAGAAGATTCCTCGGCTGCAAATCGAGATACAAAATAGGGATCGTCTCTGCCGAATGCAGATATTGAACCAGGCCGCAGATCTGAATTCCGTACCGGATAACGGTATCCTGGTTCAGAGGACCCCGTGAGGACACGAGGTCGTAGAGCGAGTCTCCTTCGAGAAACTCTTCCATGAGATAACTGTACTGACTGTCTTCTTCCAGATCGTATACGATGGGGATGGCAGGATGGCGCAGCCGCTTGAGAAGCAGAGCCTCCCTGCGGAACTGCTCATAGCAGGCCGCCGACTTCGGGACCCGCTTAATCGCCCGGCAGGCGTCCAGCTCCAGATGCTTCGCCAGATACACCGTACCGTTCCGTCCCTGTCCCAGTATACGGATCAGCTGGTATTTTCCAAACAGAATGACGTCCTTCTCCGTCACCCCCTTTTGTCAATACCACCCCTTACGGCTCTATCTTAATATAAAACGGCCGGTTTCGCAATCGAAAAATGAAAAAAACCGTAATTTTTTCAAAAATTTTCCGGATAGGAATTGATATTTGGCCGTAACATATAGTATAGTTATGGCGAAAGTTTTATATGCCCGCAGGGAAGGATGTGATCCTGAATGAAAATAGAACGTATCAATGAGAACCAGATCCGCTGCACGCTGACAAGTTTCGACTTAAGCGTGCGCAACCTGAATCTCCGTGAACTCGCCTACGGCAGCGAGAAGGCGCGGGGGCTGTTTCGGGAAATGATCCAGAAGGCTTCGAATGAGGTGGGCTTCGACGCCGAGGACATTCCCCTGATGGTGGAGGCGATTCCGCTGTCCAACGAAAGCGTCATGCTGGTCATCACCAAGATCGAAGATCCGGAGGAACTGGATACCCGTTTCTCCCGCTTCTCGCCGGCAGCCGACGACGATGCTGATACGCTGAGCGAGCTGGCAAGCGAACTTCTGGAAGGGGCCGATAACCTGGCCCGGCTCCTGGGACTCCCGGTAAACCTTCCCGCTCCGGCGGAGTCTGGCGGGGAATCCCCGGACGAAGCAGAGGAAACGAAGCAGGGCGCGGGAGTACGCGTCTTCCTCTTCGACAGCCTGGATCATGTCTCCGACGCGGCAAGGGCCTGCGGGGAAGAGTACAACGGAGTGAATACATTATATAAGAAACCGGAGAGTTCCCAGTATTATCTGGTCGTAACACAGGAGAACACGGACGAGCTCACGTTCAGCCGCGTCTGCAACA
>CAYYHX010000062.1:7252-8732 GCA_964471835.1 uncultured Hungatella sp. | reverse complement strand
TCATCTGCCGGATCATCAGCTGGCTGGACTCGTACCAGAAATCGTAGTTGCCGGCGTAAAGCTGGATCTTGCCATAGTCGATATCCGCGATCTGGGTGCAGACTTTATTCAGGAAATAGCGGTCGTGCGAGACGACGATCACCGTATTTTCAAAATTAATCAGGAACTCCTCCAGCCAGGCAATGGCGTCCAGATCCATGTTGTTGGTCGGCTCGTCGAGAAGCAGGATATCCGGATTGCCAAAAAGGGCCTGCGCCAGCAGAACCTTCACCTTCAGCGCGCCGTTCAGATCCCGCATCAGCGTATCGTGGAATTCCGTGTCCACGCCCAGGCCGTTTAGGAGGTTAGCGGCGTCGGATTCCGCCTCCCAGCCGTTCATCTCGGCGAATTCCGTCTCAAGCTCCGCCGCGCGGACTCCGTCCTCGTCGGAGAAGTCCTCCTTCATGTAAATGGCGTCCTTCTCCTTCATGACGTCATAGAGCCTGGGATTGCCGAGGATGACCGTGTCCGTCACCGTGTACTGGTCGTATTTGAAATGATCCTGCTGCAGAAAGGAAATCCTCTGTCCGGGCGTGACCGTCACATCGCCGGACGTGGGCTCCAGCTGTCCCGACAGGATCCGGAGAAATGTGGACTTGCCGGCTCCGTTGGCGCCGATGACGCCGTAGCAGTTGCCTTCGATAAATTTGATATTGACGTCCTCGAATAACGGCTTTTTCCCGAACCGCAGCGTAATATTGTTCGCACTGATCATATCGTTTCCTCCCAACAGCGCCGGCCTGCAGACAAGACCGGTTCCCATAACGCAAGTATAACACAATCCATTCCTTTTGGCTACCTTAATCGGCCGCCTTTCCCGCCGCGCCGTCATAGACTACCTGCCCGCCGCAGATCGTATACTTCACGCATCCTTTCAGGATACGGCCGATAAAGGGCGAGTTTGCCGAGCGCGAATGGAATGTCTCCACCTTCCGCTCCGCATCCGGATCAAACAGGACCAGATCCGCCGGCGCGCCGACGCGCATCCGCCCGCAGTCCAGACGGTACAGCTTCGCGGGGTTCAGGCTCATCTTCGCGATCAGTTCCGGCAGGGTGAGGTATCCGGCCTGTACCAGTTCCGTGAGGCCGAGGGAGAGCGCCGTCTCCAGCCCGATGATGCCGCTGGGAGCTTCGGTCAGCGCTTTCGCCTTCTCTTGGGCGCTGTGCGGCGCATGATCCGTGGCGATGAGATCGATCGTTCCGTCACGCAGTCCGGCGATCAGCGCCTGCCGGTCTGCCTCGGTCCGCAGCGGCGGGTTCATCTTCGCAAGCGTCCCGTGCTCCATCACTGCCTCGTCAGTCAGGGTAAAATGATGAGGCGTCACCTCGGCGCAGACCCGCGCGCCCAGCCGTTTCGCGAGACGCACCTGCTCGACCGCCGCGCGGGAACTGATATGCTGGATGTTGATGATCGCCCGCTCCGGAGATGCCGGTGCGGGCG
>CAYYHX010000062.1:3730-7152 GCA_964471835.1 uncultured Hungatella sp. | reverse complement strand
AACACCCGGTTCACCACCTGGAACACCTTCTGCGGCACCTGAAAGACAAACACGATCCCCAGCACGATAGCTACCGCGATCTTCACGGCCTCGTAGCCTTTCGCCGCTGCCAGATCCATCTGATTCATAACGATATAGTAGGCCATCCAGTAGATATCCCCGCCCGGCACCAGCGGGATGATGCCGGGAATCAGGAAAAGCGTCACCGGACAGCGACGCCGGACCGCGAACAATCTTGACAGGAGCACCACCAGCACCGTGGCCGCCATTGTCGCTACCGGCACCGACGAGAAAGGCAGCGTCAGGCAGTAAACCAGCCATCCGGCGCCTCCTACAAACCCGCACAGCGGATAGTATTCCCTCGGCACGCTGAACATCACGGAGAAAGCGACGGTGCCAAGTACCGCGGCCAGTACCTGTCCCAAAAGATTTACCATAATGCGCCTCCCGTCAGTTTCTGGGCGACGGCATAGACCAGCCCCACCCCCATGGCGATGCAGAAGAACACCAGAAGCGCGTCCAGCATCCGCACGACGCCGGCCAGATAATTTTCATCCGTGATATCGCGGATCGCATTGGTGAACGCCACGCCGGGGATCAGGGAAACCACCGAACCGATTACGATATCATCCAGGTTCGCCCCCAGCCCCAGCCCGTAGAGAAGCATACTGACGACCGTCGCCAGGGCGCCGCCGGTGATGCTGCCGACCAGCTTCGAGAGGTGCGGCCTGCTCACGAACAGAATATACATATACAGGATGGCGCCCGCAAGAAAGGCGGCCGCGCTGTCCGCCGGACTGCCCCCGTAGAGATAGGCGAAGGCAGCGCTTGCGACGGCAGCTCCGAGTATCTGAATCCCGGGTGTTTTGCCCGGCATGTGCCGGATCCGGTCCAACTCCGCACGGGCCTCCTGCACGGTATATTTTCCCTCTTCGATCTCACGCGACAGCTGGTTCACCGCCGCGA
This sequence comes from uncultured Hungatella sp., assembly GCA_964471835.1. Lineage (GTDB taxonomy): Bacteria > Bacillota > Clostridia > Lachnospirales > Lachnospiraceae > UBA3402. The sequence continues at coordinate 6,186 of CAYYHX010000062.1, read as the reverse complement.
TCCGGTCCAGATGGGCGCTCCCGACCGGCACCTCGATGACCTTGGCAAATGGTTCCCTGCCTGCGCTGTCCGCCGTGACGAAGATTCCGTTGCTGAGCGTAAAGACGCTTCCCGAATCGATCCCGTAGTGGCGGCTGATCCGGTGGACCGTCTCCTCCACCCGGAAGATCTCCGCCCCATTTTCCAGCAGGATGTGGCCCGCCTCGATCGCCACATCCATGATTTCCCGTTCATGCTCCATGCCTCTTACCGGTCCTTTTCCAGATTGATGGTGTCTTCGACAATGTAAATCGGCCTGTCCTTCAGTTCCGTGAACAGAATCGCGATGTATTCCCCGATAATGCCGACGATCACGAACAGCACCGCGAACATAAAACAGATCAGCACCACGATTGTGGCGTATCCGCTGGGCGCCCCTTTGCGGGTAAACAGCGTGTAAATCAGCACGATCAGTCCCAGCAGCCCTGCCATCAGTCCGGCGTAAATCCCCAATTTCAGAGGCAGATTGGAGAAGCAGACGATGGTATTCACGGAGAAACGGAACAGCTTGCGGAGACTGTATTTGCTCTCTCCGGCGACCCGGGGCCGGGCCTCGTATTCGATCGTGGTGCGCTTAAATCCCATATTCTGCACATAGCCGCGCAGGAAACGGACCCGCTCTCTGTAATTCTTCTTGAGAACTTCCGCGACCTGCCGGCTGACGGCGAAAAAGTCCGAGGCATTGTTTTCAAAATGCATCTCCGACAGCGCGTTGATCAGGCTGTAGAATGCGCGGGAAGTCAGGTTCTTGATCAGGCCGGCGGACTCATTTCTCGTCCGTACCATACTGATGACCTGAAAGCCCTCCTCGAATCTCCGGATGATCTCCGGGATGCACTCCGGCGGGTGCTGCAGATCCGCGTCCATACAGATGATGCCGTCGCCGCCGCTGTAATCGATCCCCGCGATCATGGCGGCTTCATGGCCGAAATTCCGCGAGAAGCTGACCACCTTCACATGCCCGTCCTGCCGCGCCAGACGGCTGAGGATGGCAAGACTTCCGTCTGCGCTTCCGTCATTGACGAACAGAAGCTCATAGTCCCAGCCAACATCTGACAGGACCCGGCTGCATTCCCGGTAAAACTGTTCCAGAACCGCTTCCTCATTGTAAACCGATACGACTACCGATAACCGACTGCTCATCCCTGACCCCTCTCCTCCGGCTTGTCACCCTTCAAGGCGCTCTTTTTCCCAATTCAAGAACATGACTGACCGGGCCTCCGACTCTTCCGTATACTGCCCGTCCGTGTGTACTTGCGCCAGCATATAGTCCCCTTCATAATGAACCGGAACCAGATGCCCGTATTCGATCAGGTAATAAACGAACTCCCATAGTCCCTCATCATCATCGACCCAGCCGCTGTCCAAGAACAGGTAATCTGTCTTCGCATATTCCATAAACTTCACAAAATCGGCCATGTGCTTTATGAGTTTCCCGTTCCCGTCTGAACCGGCGATATCCACGAACGACTGGGCGCTGCAGGGAAATGCCAGATCCTGCGGATGATTTCCCAGAATGATCAGCCGGCTCCTTGGATTTCGAGCCAGCATCTCCCATATCGCTCCTTTCCCCTCTCCGGACATCCTTTCGTAATTGGCTTTCTGGTGGTCATAATACCCGTTGTTGTCCAGATCCACCGGGGTAAAGCCAAGCGACCAGGCCCAGTCCGTCAGGGTCATGAACATGACGGAAAAGAGCATGACGGGAACCGCAAGCCCAAGGAATACCTTCCGCGCTTTTACGCCGCGAAGACGCGCCAGCAGACGGAAACCGGCTAATGCCAGAAGGACGTATAACAGCATAAAATAGTTGCCGTCCAGCACTTCCAGCAGATATAAGCTAATCAGATTTACCGCCAGGAACGGGATACAGACCGCCGCGAGCCAGCCGTCCAGCTGCCGTTCCCTCCGGCTCCGCTTCGCCCGGCGCAGCAGCAGCCAGGCGGCCGCCGCCAGGATGACAAACCAGAGAGCGGGGCCTCCCCAGGTGATGATCACATGGCTCATGTCGGCGGAGGCATCCGGATTCAGCAGGAATCCGTACAGGCGGTCCGCCAGATGAGACAGCTTCTCCATGAATCTCATACTGTCCCCGCTGTTCGGGACCGGTTTCGCCCGATACGGATATTTCATCTGAAATCCTAATTTGATAAAAACGGAAGAAAACACGGAAGTGACCGGAAGCCCGGTCAGCAGCCATGTCCTCGCCCAGATCGCGGCCAGTCCGCAAACCGCCAGGATAACCGTGACGGCCGCCTCGGGGAGGTTTTTGCGCGGGCAGCGGAAGGACAGCTTCCGGGTAAACAGAAGGTATAACATGCTCATCCCGTAAACCGCCGTTGAGAATACCAGCGCCGTTGGCTTGAAGGTCCAGCTCAGCAGAAAAGCCGCCGCGCTGTACGCCAGCGCAAGGCCGG
>CAYYHX010000062.1:1452-3630 GCA_964471835.1 uncultured Hungatella sp. | reverse complement strand
GATCCCTTCTCCGGCACGAGGATGCGCAGGATTTCCCGAATCATCAGCATCTGCACCAGAAGCGTGGCAATATCGGTTTTCGCGGACAGCGACATATTCATGACCGCCGGAATCGTCGAGAGGAAAACCGCAAACATCGCTGCCATGCTCCGGTTCATAAAATAACCCGCTATCTCATAGGCAGCGCAGATGATCCCTGCCGCCAGCCACCAGCTGGCCGAGGTCAGGAAACTGTAAGACGGCAGGATCGACAGGGGCAGCGTCAGTGTTTCCCATCCTTTGGAATAGGTGTAAACCACGCTTACCGTGCCGAGATTCTCATAGATCCCGTGTCCGTTATTCAGGATATACGGCGAGCGGGCTCCGTACCATATGGTATCATAATCCACCGCGATATTCATCCGCCCGGCCTGGATACAGAACACGGTAAGCACCAGCGCCGTTCCCAGCGCCCGTGTCGTGGACCAGCGTCCTTCGTCATCCGCTGTTATGGCCCTCTCTGCAATCCGCAGCGGATAAATGGCCTCGCCCCTGTGATGTTCGGCCAGAAGCAGCGGAACCGCCGTCACGCCGACCGCGCCGCACATCTGCGGAATCGATCCGATCCCCGCAGCTGACATCAGGCAGAACAGGCATATAACGCCCAGGCTTCCGATCAGGAAATCCCTTCCCGGATCGTCCTGCACCTCACTGACCCGACGGCGCCCCCGACGGTATTCCCGATCCCCGACGGGGTTCCCTTTTCCCCATTCCTGACGGTATTCCCGGTGCTCAGCAGTGTTCCCGTATTCTGCCAAGCGATATTCCCGGCGCCCGGCGGCACTCCCGTGTGCCGCCAGACGGCTTCCTAAGCCCCCGGCCATACCGCGGATCTGCCGTCCTGCCATACACACATAGATCAAATACAGCCCGGATACCAGGATCGGCAGCAGCACCACATGAAGCCACAGAAAGATAATCGACACCGCGCACATTCCCGCGATCCGGAGCCATCTGCGGGGGGCGAGCCGCCCGATCAGGGCGTAAAGGCAGAAAAGAATCAGAACCTCGACGATCATCCGCACATATTCCGGCTGTACCGATTCCCAGGCGAGAACACCGTGAATGACAGTCCTCTCGAATGAATACCCGATCGCTGCGATCAGTGCGGCAGCTGCCGCCGCACATACGCATTTTTCTTTTCCAGAAAGCCTCTTCATCCGCATTTCCTCATGTCTGAATTTTCATCCGGTTATCGTCGTCCAGCCGTCCGTATGGGTCGGAATCCTCTTTTCTTCCGGAGGAAGGGTCTTATAGTCGCCATAGACGGCCCGCAGCACCGGGTCCCAGTTTTTCGGGGCCATCAGCACGGTGTCCTCAAATGGCAGATCCACCGTCTCGGCGCTCCATTCCCGTTCTACGGTTACATACAGGAAATCAGGCTGGTAGTTGCTGTAATACATCAGGCGGCTGCGTCCTTTCCTGTCCCGAACCGCGGCCTTATGCTGCAGCTTCAGAAGCATCTTCATCGGGATCCGCCTCCCGGCCGTTGACAGCAGCCGAACCGCCATGCGCCCCGCCGCGCCGTATTTTCCATAATCCAACCGGTAACGATGTCCCATGGCCAGGCCGTACAGCAGCACATGGAGAAACTTTGTCCAGCCGGCGGCCAGCCGGTTCTCAGGCAGTTCATCCAGGATAAACAGATCCACCCACAGATGGTTCAGTTTCCCGCCGTAGAAACGCATTTCCTCCGAATCCGCATGGGTCTGGCTGTTCAGATAGACGATCCGCGGCGTGAAATCATAAAACACGTTTCCCCGGGCCAGATCCTCCGGTTCCAGCAGGCGCATTCCCCTGGGGAGTTCTTTACGGGCCACCTTCGCAAATGCCTCGTAATCGTCTCTCGTAAACGCCAGATCCGCGTCGTCGTCCCACGGGATGAATCCGCCGTGCCGCACCGCGCCCAGAAGCGTCCCGGAGTCCATCCTGTACCGGATGCCATACTTCCTGCAGATGCGGTCGATTTCTTTTAGAATGCTCAAGCTGGCGCTGTGGACCTGCGCCAGACCATAATCCTTTTCTTCCACACGATGCTCCTTGCTTATCTTTGACATTAACCCTGTTTGCCTCGGCTATCAATCTTGCCTGTTTTTGTCCTTAGCATTGCTTTTCTTTTCCATTCATCCTGCTTGTCTT
>CAYYHX010000062.1:0-1352 GCA_964471835.1 uncultured Hungatella sp. | reverse complement strand
TCTCCGCCGCCTCCCGGATCGTCCCCGCCATATATTCGATCATTTCATCCGTCATACCCGGATAGACGCCGACCCAGAACGTGTCCCGCATGATCCGGTCTGTGTTCGTTAGATCCCCGGTGACGCGGTAGCCGCTGCCGCTCCTGCGCATCTGGTCGAAGCACGGGTGGCGCGTCAGATTACCCGCGAAGAGCATCCTGGTCTGGACGCCCCGCTCCTCGACGTACCGCACGAGGGCGTTCCTGTCCACACCCTCACGGCAGGTGATCAGAAAGCCGAACCAGCTCGGCACCGATCCGTCCGCCGCCTCCGGAAGAATCAGCTTATCCCGCGCTCCCTGAAGCGACTCATAAAGCCTGTCGAAATGACGACGGCGGCTCTCAACGAAGGATGGCAGCTTGTCCAGCTGGGCGCATCCGACGGCTGCCTGCATTTCCGTCGCTTTCAGATTATATCCGAAATGGGAGTACACGTATTTATGGTCATAGCCAGACGGAAGTTCCCCGTACTGCCCGTCATAGCGGTGTCCGCAAAAATTATCTTTTCCCGGCGGGCAGACACAATCCCTGCCCCAGTCCCGCATCGAGCGGATGATCCGGTGCAGCAGCGGATTGTCCGTATAGACCGCTCCGCCCTCGCCCGTCGTCATATGGTGTGCCGGATAGAAACTGGATGTGCCGATATCACCGACCGTCCCCGTCAGCCGTTCTTCACCGTGGATACGGCAGCGGCTGCCAAGCGCATCGCAGTTATCCTCGATCAGCCACAGACCGTGCCGGTCGCAGAAATCTTTTACCGTCTCCAGGTCAAACGGATTCCCCAGGGTGTGGGCGAGCATCACGAGCCGTGTATTTTCGGAAAATGCTTCTTCCAGCCGGGAGACATCGATGTTGTACTGCGGGATCGTCACATCTACGAATACCGGTTTCACACCGTACTGGATGGCCGGCGTCACCGTGGTCGGGAATCCCGCCGCCACCGTAATCATCTCATGTCCCGGCTTCAACTGACGGTCGCCCAGAAGCGGGGATGTCAGAGCCATAAATGCCGCAAGGTTGGCGGATGAACCGGAATTAACCAGCGAACAGAAACGCACGCCCAGATACCCTGCCAGCTTCCGCTCAAATTCCTCCGTATAGCGCCCGGCGGTCAGCCAGAAGTCCAGAGAACTGTCCACCAGATTCATCATTTCCGCCCTGTCATACACACGCGAAGCATAGGGGATCCGGTCACCCTTTTCATACGGTTTCTTCGTGTGGAAACGGTCGCAGTATTCCCCTACCATCTCCAGAATCTCCGCGCGCGCCTGCGCCTCCGTCTTATCCTCAAACATAAGCTGTATCCTTTCTAAA
>CAYYHX010000061.1:0-8821 GCA_964471835.1 uncultured Hungatella sp. | reverse complement strand
AACGGGAATTACGTCAAATTAAAGGGAATTACGTCAAATTAAAGGGAATTACGTCTGATTAACGAGAAAAGAGAGGTACCACATATGCCGAAGAAACGCATCGTCATGGCGCTGGGTCACAAGGCACTTGGCACGAACCTGCCGGAGCAGAAGGAAGCCGCCCGGCAGATGTCGAAAATCATCGCTGATTTCGTCCAGGAAGGATGGCAGGTGGCCGTCGTGCATTCGAACGCCCCCCAGGTCGGCATGATCCACACCGCCATGAACGAATTCGGGAAACAGCACGAGGGATACACGCCGGCACCCATGTCCGTCTGCTCTGCCATGAGCCAGGGCTATATCGGCTATGACCTGCAGAACGCCATCCGCGCCGCCCTTCTGGGACGCGGCATCTATAAACCGGTATCCACGATTCTGACACAAGTTACCGTAGACCCTTACGATGAAACGAGCTACACGCCGGTTAAATCCATCGGCCGCATCCTGACGGCGGAAGAAGCCGCCGCCGAGGAAGCCAAAGGCAATTTTGTCCGCGAGATCCCCGGCAAGGGGTTCCAGCGTATGGTTGCCGCGCCGAATCCGGTGGCCATCGTGGAGATCGACGCGATCCGCGCCCTTCTGGACGCCGGCCAGATCGTCATCGCCTGCGGGGGCGGCGGCATTCCGGTCATGGTTCAGGGACATTTTCTCAAAGGGGCCAGCGCCGTCATCGAGAAGGACTTAGCCGCCGGGCTCCTGGCCCGTGAAGTCGATGCCGACGTCCTGATGATCCTGACCGCCGTGGATAATGTGACGCTGAACTACGGTCAGCCGGACGAACGCCCTATCCATGCCATGAACCTCGGCGAAGCCCGCGATTACATTGCCCAGGGCCAGTTCGAATTTGCCTCCATGCTTCCCAAGGTAGTCGCCAGCGTGGATTTCATCAAGAGCGGCAAGGGCCGCCGCGCCGTCATCACTTCCCCGGAAAAGGCTGTCGAAGGCCTGGCCGGCAGAGCCGGCACGGCGATCACAGAATGAGCGATCGACGCTCAGAACGGTTTCGCATCTCATTTTACAGAGCAGGCCGCTTAGTCCCCGTCCGCCACTTCCGCCGTCATCCGGTTCGGCAGGCAGATAATCATCTCTCCGTCATGGCGAATTCTGCCCTGCCGGACGCAGAGTTTATCGGGGCAGGAAGCTTCTTCGATCCATGCCTCGCCGCCGCGGATGATCAGACGGTTCGTGCCGCCGCCATACCCGTGGATCAGATATTCGGTATCCCGGTTCAGATCGAACCGTGCGATCTCTTTTCCGTCTACCGATATCGTTACATACACAGCCGCGCCGCGGTTGAGAAGGTACCCTCCGGCGCAGAGCAAGGCGGCGGAAAGGAGGATCCCTCCGATCAGATAGAGATTGCGTCTGGATAACATTTTATTTCTTTTTCGTATTCTGCATCGCGTTCCACAGCCGGGCCGCATAGAAGCGCATCCCCTCATCATTGGGATGGAGGACCCGGTCCGCGTAATAGTTCTCATCATGCGGGACAAAATCAAATCCATCGATCACCGTGATGTTCGGATAAGGGGACGCGGCGTCCCGGATGAGATTCCCAATTTCGCCGAACGGGCCGGCCGGCTTCTCCTCCTGAAAGTTTTTCCGCCAGATCGGCGTCAGAGCACAGACCGGCGTATCCGGATAATTCATGACCAGCGCATGAAAGAACGCCCGGCTGTTTTCCTCGATCTCGCGCCTCTGCAGCCCGCTCCAGTCGTTCGTACCGTAAGCGGTGAAAATGAGATCCGGCCGGAAGGACTCCCGGCACTCCGCAAGCCGCGGATGGAACCGGTCGCCGCCGATAGCCTTGTTATAGCCGTCCGTCTGCAGCCTCTCGGCAATCCGGTTCATATAGGAAGCGGAAGGAAAACGCGCATCATATCCCTGTGTGATGGAATCGCCAAAGAACAGCGTTTTGCTTTCGGGGCGTTCCGGCAGGAACGCGGCGCCATCCTGAAGTTCTATCTTCCGGATTACAGAACACGTTGACCAGGGGAAGACGATCCGGAGCCGTTTCATGCCTTCGCCCAGCTCGAACCTCCCCTCATAGCCGCCCAGCGGATAGTCCGGACCTTTCTCCAGATTGCTGATCTGTCCGGCCAGCCGGCCGTTGCAGAAAATGTCGTGGCTGAAAAAATGTCTGCTCGATCCTTCTGATTCGGTGACGGCCATAAAAAGCCACGGACTGTCTGTTCGGAACGACAGGCAGACGCCGGCAGTTGCCCGCGCCCGTACTTCAGCCCAAGCCGTTTCCCGGCAGACATCTTCCTGTTCTCTGGTCATACGGTGCAGCCGGACGCCGTTTTCTTCTTCCGAAACCCACGACACACCAAGGGCGGCAGCTTGAATCTGTTCTGTGCTAAGCCTCATTTTCTTCTCTCCTCACCTGCATCGCCGTCTCCTCCCAGTACGAGTTGATCTTCCGGCCTATCCGGACGGAACTGCCATCGGATTTACGGCCTCATCTGCACCGGCGGTACAACGGCATGACTTTCTGCCTACAAGATATACGAAATAAGACGAATTGTCAATATCTCCTGACCCCCAGGACCCCTTGAGTTCCCTTTACCCTAAAGATGATCCTTGAGCCTTTCCCAGCCAGGAGTTCCCGGCCTTCCCGGCCGGATCATTTCGCGGCTTAAAGAAAATGGATATACCCACCCGGGCGGGGCTGCATCTTATCAAAAATGGATCAGCACCCCGTCCCGCTCCAGCCGGCTCTGCAGTTTTGACACATCGATCTCGTGCAGGGATATCCCCCGGGCCGCCGACATGGCGGCCGCGGTACCGGCCGCCTGCCCTGTCAGCACGCAGGGCGCTATCACACGCGTGATCTCCCATGCGTCGCCGGATGCGGCGATGCAGCGCCCCGCGGCAATGATATTTGACAGGTTCCTGCTGACAAGCGAGCGGTACGGAATCTCATATTCCGGCCCAACCCGCCGCCATTCACAGACACTGCCGATCGAATCGTCAAAATGTTTCCCCGCGTCCTCCTCCGTAAGCGTATACTCCCCCTCCAGCCGGTACGTCGTGCGGGTCTGCGCCATGCCCGGAAGGGTAATCACCGCATGGGTGGCATGATCCTGACCGCGGATCTCATCCAGCACATCCCTGCGTCCCAGAACAACGAACCGTGTGATATCCTTTGCCGTGCGCAGAACCATCTTCGGATGCGCCGGTTCCTCCTTGTAGAGGCCGTCGCCGCGGAGCGCCAGACGGATCCCCGCAGATACCTTCTGCGAAGACGCAGCCTGCGCCATTTGATCCGTATCCGTCATGTAACACCAGTAAGAAACCCAGTTGCTGCCCTCCGCAGCCGCCGCCCCGGCGCGGCGCATCAGGTCGCAGTCTCCCGTCGCATCGACGAACACCCTGCCGGTATAGGCACGGCGCCCGCCCTTTTCTTCAACGATCACGGCCCTGCAGGTCCCATCTTCCATGACCGGTTCGGAGAATACCGTATCATATACGAAATCAATCTGCTCCGTCTCCAACAGTTCGTCGATTGCCATCACGAATTCCGCCGGGGAGAACCTGGTCCGGTAGCGCTCTGTGCCGCTGATACGGTCCGGCCCGCTCTTCCAGGCATCCGGGAGCGTGTTATAGCTGTAACGGATTGCCACGTGCAGCAGTTCCTCGGCGATGCCGCCAATGATTTTCCTTCCCCTTCCGTCGCAGAGCGGATGGTAATCCGTAACCAGCCCCAATGTCGCCAGCCCGCCCATCATCACGCTTTTTTCAATCACCAGCACGCGGCTGCCTGCCCTGGCGGCTGCAAGGGCGGCGCCGATCCCGGCCACTCCGCCGCCGACCACGACCACGTCATAATCTCCCGCCACCTCAATCTTCGCCGCGGGTACCTGAATCATTTCCGCCATATCCTGTCTCCTCCCAGTCACAGACACGTCATGGAACCTCCTACTTGTCCGTCTCAGTGCAGATGCTGGAACCATCCGCCGGTGCTTACCATCCCCGCTCAGTTATCCTGTCCCAAATCATGACGCTTTCTCAACTATTTTTCTCTCGGGTTCCCCGCATAATACAATTTCCGAAAAAAGCGGACAGCCGCCCTTGCATAAATCTTGGTGTGGACAATCAGGACAGGAATGTTTGAGCTGTTCTCTGAAAGACTCAAACATTTCGCTGTTCCAGCCATCCTCGATACTTAACGGGTTTAACTTCACCGCATAGTTTCGATCTTGATCAAAACTGCACGGCAGCAAGGTCATATCCGAGTCAATGTAACAGCTGAAGCGGGCTCCCTCGCATGTGTCCAGAAACTGCGGAAGGGTGTGCTTACAAAATCTGATGACACCCGGAACATTGCAGCTGTCCAAACCGATCTTGTAAGGATGGATGTTATCGACTTCGGCGAAAAACGCTTCTGTCCTCGGATCGTCTGCCGAAAGGACGTTCTGTTTCGTACCCTGCCCCGCTGGTTTATGCAGCAAAAAAACGACTGCATTTATACCCTCCGGAAACCCGTCATTACGGAGCCGGTCAACTGCCTCATCAATGGTGTTATTTCCCAGAACATAGTGTATATTCGTCTTTACGCCGGCATCCAGGAGTACCTTTATTGCATTTATTGTGTACTCGCTTCTGTACCAGCTTACCGCAACGGCCCCACAATACTTTCCGCAGAGTTGAGCAATCTGCGGAGTCATTCCATATCCGGATGTTGTAAAATTAGGCACAATATCATTTTCGCGACATATCTTCAGAATCTCCTCAAAATGCTCGTGCTGGTCTGGATCGCCGCGGCCGCCCAATGCGAATTGATTGGATTTGTGGCGGCATTGTTCGGCAATCCATCGGAAATCTTCCACAGACATATCAGGCTTCTCTACCGTCAGACCGCTCTGGTAACAGCCAATGCCTGCCTTGACGCACAGCCCGGTTTTCCCGTGAATGCAGTGTCCCATTATGCCGACATCGATAAGGTTTGGAAAAGACCCCATGAACGGATCAATCCCCGTGTCCCTGCCTTTTTCATCAAGGATCCCGGTTCTCAGATACGCTCCGGTTTCCGTGTCAAAAAAGGATATAAACCTATACTTTTTATCGATAATCCTGTATTTCATAAAAATCACCGCCTGGAAACCACACTCCTTTAGGTGTGCGGCAGTTTACCCGATTCACAGCTTCCTTGCAAACACCTGCTTTTACTATAAGTGTTCCATCCGTAATCTGTCAAGCCCATGTTTTACCAATCGGAGAGCAAAGCACCTGGCTTTAGCCATGGAGAGCCCCGCTGGGATGAAACTTTTCCTTTGGTGTTGTAACAGTTAAGAAATGTGTTGATATTGCGGATTCCTCTTGTCAGCAGCCAAAATCTTCGTTATAATAGTGTTATCCTAGGCAATGACAGCGGGAATGTTTCCTTTGAGGGCGACGACTCGATCTACCGAATTTATGAAGACCTGTTCTATGCTGCGGATGACGGAGAAAACTACACTACACATCTATCAACACAAGCTTGCATTAAAAAATCGGAGGCAAAAATGAAAGTAAGATTGGACTATGTTACGAACTCGTCATCTTCCAGCTTCCTGATCGCAAGGAAGGAGGACTTGACGGAAAAGCAGAAAAGCCAGGTTATCGAAGCTGTTGAAAAGATACTTGGAGAAAAGGTCGCCGGCACGGAAGACGAACTGAGGCGTTATTTTGAAGACTGCTACGAGATGGAGTTTAACGAATCCGGCGAACCGTCAGAGGATGCCTGGCATTATGGCGACTATATTGACGCCAGGAACGCCATCCGAAAGGGCCTGTCTGTCTACCAGGGGGATGTTTCCTTTGAAGGCGATGACCAGATGTTGATTGACCTGTACGATGATCTTTTTGATGCATTGTCGGATGGGGAAAATTACATCGGGATCGACACAAGCTTGGATTATTGACAGCATTTTCATACTGCGCCCAAATTGAAATCAGGGACTAAAAACAGGGTGTCTCCTATCCGCAGAATCCGGCCTGCCGGCCCCATTCCTTTCCTGGCCGGCAGGCAAGCATTCAGAATCGTAACAGTTCAGACGGCGCCGTCTGAACTGTTACTCAGAATCTCGTCAGTCCTTCCCCGAAACGGTCGGGAAACAGCAGAACCTTTCCTTTTCAATCTCATAATACAGCACGTAACGAAGATCGGTCTGCCCCTCAACGGCAAATACCTTATTGCTGTCTGAGCAGAACCCGGTATTTCTGCCGTTCCGCCTCCGGGATCTCCAATACGGACATGGCATTATCCGCCGAAAGGGACATTTTCTTCATAAGGTTTTTGATGGAAGCAAGGTAGGTTGACTCGATACCCTTCTCTTCACCGAGCCTTATGCCCTTTTCTATGCCCTTTTCTATGCCCTTTTCCATGCCCTTCTCTTCGCCCAACTTAAAGCCTTTTTCCAAACCCCTGGCCTCTATGCCATCACTCAAGTTACACATGGCTGACATCTCCTCTCTCATCGGCACTGTCATCGGAATACCGTAGTCGGACTGCAGTATCCTTTCCTTCTCCGCTTCGGTTAAATCGTTGCTGAGAAGCACTTCCAGCATCCGCAGTACGCCTCCGTAGTTCTCATCCTCCGGGCTGCCGAGGCACAGCATGACGACGGACAGCAGATCGTAATTCCTGGCCGGCTCTGCCGCGTTCCCTACAAGGTGTTCTTCCGTCAGGCGGTAACGGGTGACGGTATTCGCACGTTTCTTCGGCGGATCCATACAAATCCAAATGGAGTATACCTTCTTTATCCTCTCGTAATGCTGGCCGGTAAACTCCCTGCCGTACTGTGCCGAAATCATCCGGCTGCAATAGTAGACGGCCCGTTTGAGCAGCGGGTATCCCGGATGAAAAACGTTCTGCGCCTCCACGTTGATAATCAGGGCAACCCATTCATCCGCATCGGGGACGAGGGCGCGGAACCGGATGTCATAGGTAACGGTTCCCTCGCGGACGGCCTTGTCCTCCGTGTCCATGCCGGTAATCATAGAACCTTCCCCGTCCGGATGCACCGGAATGTCCGCCACCTGCGGCTGACCCTCGATGTACCGCTCCGCGATGTCGGCGGCATCGCAGTCTTTGTATTCTTCCAGGCAGCCCTTCATGATCCTGGCCAGGATTGCCTTTTCCGACAGCAGCCGCTTGCAGGCGGCGTCATACCTTGCCTTGGCGTCCGTTGCCTTAAGACCCTGGGAAACTGTCGTTTCTCCGCCCATCAGTCCTCACCCCCCCTATAACAACAGTTTACCATAACGGCCGGCCGTATGCAACAGGTTTGTAAATAGTGGACACCATTCTCCGGCCGGCCTGACCCCCCGCCGCTACCCGGCTGTGCAGCCTGAGTGGGTTCCGCAGCGGTCTCCGCAGCAGATTCCGACCCGGCGAGTTCCTATGCGGCTCCGGCGGGCGAGTCAGGGGAGCCGGACGGCACAGGCTGCGGCACGGTCGTCGGCCCGTCTATGTAAAGTTTCCCATCCTCCGTAAACCCGGCGCGGTCCAGATTGAAGCGGCGCCCTTTCTTGGGATCGGATGGATCGATGTGGGAATGGTACGCCGTCCAAAGTTCCGTCCCGTCGGGCGATACGGTAAAAGAGTGATGCCCCGTACCGGATACGTCCTCGCGGCTTTTCCCGTATTTTCCCGTGACAGAAGTCAGGATCGGGTTCTCCTCCGCTTTCACAAACGGCCCCAGCGGGGAATCGGATACCGCGTATCCGACACTATATGCCGAAGTCTGATAAAAATTGGCGGAATAACTCAGATAATACTTCCCGTCATGCTTGATCATCTCCGGCCCTTCATTCCACAGCGGGCTACCCGACGCCAGTTCCCACGGCTGCTCCGGCGTCAGCAGCATCACCGGCTCCCCCGCGATGCCGGAGAAGTCATCTTCCAGCTGCACGCCGTAAATCTGACTGGTTTTCTTCCCGTCCACGATGTTCTCCGAACAATCCCGCGAATAGTAAAGATATTTCGCGCCATCGTCGTCGATCAGCACGTTCGGGTCGATCGCCGCATAGCCAAGGTCAAACAGCGGTTCATTTTTCAGGTTCTGGAAAAATCCTTCGGGCGTATCGCAGACGGCCACGCCGATACGCATACTGCCCTCGCTGTTCATGGCAGAGTAGAACATATAATATTTTCCGTCCAGTTCCACCACTTCCGGAGCCCAGAAATTTGAACCGGAACCGCACCATTCCCTGCCGAATGCCATAAAACAGGAGCTTTTGTCACTCCAGTTAAGCAGATCCTCCGATTTCCTGCTGGCAAATCCCTTCCCGCCCGTAGTGCCATAGAGATAATACATGCCGTCCGACGCTTTCAGGACGAAGGGATCGGCGATCGTTAAGTCCTTGAACTGTTCGTTTGAAAAATATCCTTCCTGCATGACTTCCTCCTCCGTATCTGTTTCTTCCGGTTCGTCCGTTTCGGCCTGCGTTTCTCCAGAAGAAGTTTCTGGCTCCGTTTCTGCCATAGAATTTTCCGGCTCTGTCACGGCCCTGGTCTCCGGCGGAATGGTCGCGGCCTCAATCTCCGGTTGCGCCTCCGCTGTGTCTGTTGCCGGTGTTATCATCCTGCTTTCGGGGGCTGCTTTCCCCACACCCGCACAGAAGAGATGCAGCCAAAACCACAGCCATTCCCGTTAAGTCTGCTTTTTTCCTCTGACCATTTTACAGCCTGCTTTCTTCTTCATGCTGTTTTTCATCTTTCCGGCTCTTCTTTGACTGCCTCGTCCAATTTCCATGCCGCATCCTTCCTCCTTACCCTTTGATCGACCCGACATAT
>CAYYHX010000060.1:0-9161 GCA_964471835.1 uncultured Hungatella sp. | reverse complement strand
CCTCGCTGGATACGGCGGGGGCGCTGGCGACGAGCCTGGAGAACCGGGCGCGGGAGCTGACGCTGGTGGATATCGCGAAGGTGGGATGACACGTCCCATAACCTTATAAGAAAATGGATTAGAGGTGATACATGTGGCCAAGAGGAAAAAGAAAGCAACGTCGAGCGACGTAGCCCGGTTAGCCGGAGTTTCGCAGCCGACCGTGTCGATGATCCTGAATCATTATGAAAATTCCCGTTTTTCCAAGGAAACGGTGCAGAAGGTGATGGACGCCTGCGAGCAGCTTGATTACCGGATCCCGTCCTCCAGGCGCCAGACCGAGGAAGGCGGGGGCCGGCGTATGCTCATAGCGGTCTATCCGTCGATGGAGAACCTTCATTACATCCGCACGTTAAAGGCGGCCGCCGGCCAGGCAAGATCAAAAGGCTACACGATGATCTCCATAACCAGCAACCGCGATTCTATGATCGAGAAGCAGGTGATGGAAATGGCGATCTCCTTCAAGGTCGCCGGCGTGCTGTTTTTATACAAACCTGTAAACATTGACGCCTTGACCCGTCTGGAGAGCCAGATGCCGGTCGTTCTCCTCTGCGATAAATCGGAGGCGGATACCAGCAGCGTCGGTCTGGACAGCGAGAAGACTGGTGTTCTCATCGGAGAGCATCTTTTGTCGCTCGGACACCGCAGGATCGCCTACGTGTCTCCCGTGATGTCTGACATCTATGTCCCCAGGCAGCTTCGGCTCGCCGGAATCCAGAGAGCATTTCGGGATGCGCATATTGTTCCTTTGAATGTGAAAGTATGCACTCTGGACAGCGAAGGGGTATCCCCCGCCCTCGACAACCCCTCTTATTATGAGGCGGGCTACCGTCTCGGGGGGGTATCGTAGATAAATACCCGGAAGTGACCGCTTTCGTGGGGATGAACGATATGGTCGCCGTCGGTATCATGGACGCTCTGCTGGAGCGAAAGTATAAGATCCCGGGCGATTATTCGGTCTGCGGTTGTGATAACACCATCGTATCCCAGTACAAGTCGATTTCCCTGACGACGGTGGAGCTGTTTTCTGACCACCGCGGCCAGGAAGCCATTAACATCCTGATCCGCAAGGTCGAGGAGAACGACGACATCAATTTGTCAAGCTCCGTGCAGGTTGAATTCGCTCCGAAACTGATCGTAAGGAATTCCACAGGTCCGAACCGCAGAAGCATATAAATGATTTCCGGAACACGAAATTCCGGAACTCGAAAAATCTGCCATGTTCAGCGGGCAGAAGCCCGTCAGGTTAAAATCCCATTCGAAAAAAATTTCCCAATAATTATTAGTAATATTATCAACAAACCACGGCACAAATATTGCCGGAAACCGGATAAAAAAATTCATTTTTATGGGCAAATTGTTGATAATATTATTAACTCACGCGTCTTTTTTGGATTATCTGCTAATATTTCACCTTTTGAAGGGATTGACAAAGGAATCAAAAAACTTATGATAGAGACATTTCCTGATGCGGGAGAGACAATATGAAGATTCAAACGGAGATGTTTCACGGGCCTTGCAGCTGCGGGCGGACGCATAAGATTGAGGTAAAGGACATCGTGATCGGGAGCCGCGCTTCGGAGGCGCTGCTGCGGTCGCTTACGGACGGGGAACTGGCGCGGTACCGCAGGCCGCTGATTATCTGCGACGCGAACACGAAGGCGGCCGCTATCGGGAAGCTGGAAGCGGTCTGGGCGCGCTGCGGGGAGATCGTGCTGGATCCCTGCCATCTGCACGCCGACGATCACGGCGTGGACCTGGTCCATGAGGTATTCGCGCGGCGCGGGGAGAGCGGGGAAGGGGAGCCGGACCTGCTGCTGGCCGTCGGTTCCGGCACGGTCCACGACCTGACGCGCTATATCGCCCATGAGAAGGGCATCCCCTTTGTCTCCGTGCCTACGGCGGCCAGCGTGGACGGTTTCGTGTCCACGGTCGCGGCCATGACCTGGCACGGGATGAAGAAGACGCTTCCGGCGGTGGCGCCGAGTTATGTATACGCGGATACGGATATTTTCGCGAACGCGCCCTGGCGGCTGACGGCCTCCGGCGTCTCCGACCTGCTGGGCAAATACGTCGCCCTCGCCGACTGGCGGATCGTCCATGAGGTGACCGGGGAGTACATCTGCGAGCGGGTGTGCCGGATGGAGGAGGAGGCCATGGCGGAAGTCTGCCGCTGCATGGACGGACTGAAGGCGAAGGAGACGGCGGCCAGCGAGAACCTGATGTACGCGCTGCTGCTTTCCGGTCTGGCGATGCAGATGGTCGGCAATTCGCGGCCGGCGTCCTGCGCGGAGCACCATGTGTCCCATCTCTGGGAGATGGAAGTGATCAACGGCTATGTGGACGCGCTGCACGGGGAGAAAGTTTCCATCGGGCTGGTGCTGAACACGGCGCTGTATAAGAAGATCGCCCGTTCGATTCACGAGGGAACCTGCAAGGTGAAACCGTATGAGGGGATCGAGGACGGCCTGCTGCGGGAGACGTTCGGGGCGAAGGGGCTTTATGAGGCCGTGATCGAGGAGAATACGCCGGATCCGATGCTGGAGGTGGATCCGGAGCGGCTTAGGGCCAGCCTGCCGAAGATCGCGGAGATCATCGACGGGATGCCTTCCGAGGAGGAAGTGCTGGCGCTCTTAAAGCGCGGCGGCTGTGTCTATGACGTCCGGCAGATCGGGCTGACGGAGGATATTATACCCCTGACCATGCGCCTGTCGCCCTATGTGCGCAACCGCTTGAGCTTCAACCGCATCCGCAAGATGCTGGAATATCCGGAATGACCCTGGGTGGTTGGATATAGAATCGAAAGGAGAGATTTATGCTTATTAATCTGAAAAAAGGCTGGAGCGTTATCCAGGATGTCCATGGAGTGGGAGAGTGCTATGAGATCTATAAGCGGGATTTTGATCCGACGTTTTACGGTGCCAATATGACGGCGATGGAGCCGTGGCGACCGGTCAAACGGCTGGAACATCTGCAGCTGACGCTGGCGGATAATCCCTATTACGGGTTCGGCCTCAGGCAGTTCAACGCCGCCCCCTGGTGGTACCGGAATGGATTCGACGTCCCCGGATGCGGCGAATATGCCGCCCTGACTTTTAAGGGAGTGGACTATTACGCCGATGTATGGCTGAATGAAACCTATCTCGGCCATCATGAAGGTTACAATAATCCTTTCACGTTCGATGTCAGCGGCATCCTGAAAGAAAAGGACAACCTGCTGGTCGTAAAGGTGAGCGCGCCCCTGGAAAATGAAGTGGTCGAAGGAAAAGAGAAGAACCGATGTGTTTGGGTTCTGCGGAATCAGATGAAAGGGACCTATGAACATGCGGATACCTTCCTTCCCCGGGACGTCAATCCCGTCGGCATCTGGAACGACGTCCTGATCGAACTCTATGACGGCGTCCGGCTGGAAGAAGACCCCAACGTCCCCTATGAGCTGGCGGAGGATTACGGCAGCGCCGCCGTCCGTCCCTCTTTCGTGCTGTTCAGCCAGACAGCGGAGGATGTGGAGTATTCCATCCAGATCAGGGAGGAGGACGGCGTCCGTACGGCTGCCGGTTCAGAAGGCATTCTGCATCTGGAAAAGGGCAGGAATATTCTGGAGAAGGAAATGGTCATTGACAGTCCCCGGTTATGGACGGTCTGGGAGCGGGGCTGCCCCAGCCTCTATGAAGTTACCCTTCGGCTTGAAAAAGGCGGGAAGACCATCCTGACAGCCGGGCGCACGTTCGGGCTCCGCCGGATCGAGCTGTTCCGGGATGAGAAGGAAATGTACTTCCGGCTGAACGGAGAGAAACTCTATCTCCGGGGCGCCACCTATTTCCCGGACGTCTATATTTCCGCCAACCATCCGGATCTTTACAGACGGGATATTGAAAATGCGAAGCGGTGCGGCCTGAATTCCTGGAGGATCCATGTGCATACGGAGAAAGACGAACTCTATGACCTGTGCGACAGGGAGGGGATCCTGCTGATACAGGATTCGGATTTCAACTGGGTCCATCCCACGGATGAGGAATGGTCGGAGAAAGCGGTGGGAATTTTTGCGGAAACGGTGAAACGGCTCCGCACGCACCCCTCCGTATTCTGCTATGTCCTGCTGAACGAGGCAAGGATGGAAAGTTATCTGACCCTGCGCCCGGGACCCCAGCTGATGGAGATGGTGGAGCGGCTGGCGCCCGGAACGCCGTATATTTTGAATTCCCGGTCCGCCAATGAGCCGCACAGCGGGGACAGCCATAATTACAGAGGATCCATCGGAGGTTTCCAGACGCATTATACCGATATTCATGACACGGTTGAGAAATTCAACACGGAGTTCGGCATAGATGCGCCCCCGGCTTTCCCTTCCCTTCGGAAATATCCGGAATTAGCGGAGATCCTTGAGAATGTGACGGATGGGATCGGCAGTATCCAGAATTACCAGTACCGGCTCATCAAGTATTATGTGGAGCATTACCGCATCATGAAATTTGCCCCCTGCGGAGGACATTACCAGTTCCTGTTTACGGATACGGCGCCTACCTGTCAGTTTGGCCTCTATGATCACGAGGGGATCCCCAAGAGTGCGCAGCGCGCGCTGCTGGAGAGCAACCAGCCGCTGGCGGTGATGATGGACCATACGAGGGAAAAACCGGTCGCGGTATGGGTGGTCAATGACCTTCTGCGATCCTATGAAGGGGCAGCGGTAGAAACGCTTATCTGGGATGATCAGGAGAACATTGTCCTGGAGCAGTCGAAGACGATAGACATCAAAGAAAACGACCGCACGTTTGTGTCGTCCCTTGATCTTTCGCCGGACAAGGAGAGGGACTATACGGTTCGCCTGCGGGTGATCGGCGCCGACGGCAGGATCCTGGCGCAGAACCGGTATGAAAGCGCGTTCCGCCATCCGGATCATGTTGCGGGTCATCCTTTCAAGGTACACCACGGGCTGTCGCTGCGCACCTACTGGGCATGGTTATAAGAGAAACCGCAGGCGGGCTTATTGAAAAAATCAGGAGGGTCAAAATGAATAAGTTGGGTATCTTTATGAACTTCTGGGAGAGGGACTGGAACGCGGATCACAAAAAGTATATCAAAAAGGCGGCCGGCATCGGGTTCGACGTCTTGGAATTTCAGGCACAGCCGTTACTGGAAATGAGCGACGACCACATCCGGGAACTGCGGAAGACCGCGGATGACGCGGGGATAGAGCTGACTTACAGCCTCGGCCTGGATAAGCGTTATGATGTGTCCTCACTCGATGAAGGGGTCCGTCTCGGCGGCGTCAGGTATCTGCAGAATATCATCCGCAAGATAGCGGTCGGCGGCGGGACGCTCCTGTCAGGCGTCAGCTACGCGGGCTGGGGTACGCCGGACGGCATGGGGGACAGCAAACAGCCTTATTGGGAGCAGAGCGTCAAGAGCATGAAGGAGATCATCAAGGTCGCCGAGGCGTGCGGCGTGACGTATTGCGTCGAGGCGGTCAACCGGTTTGAGACCTGCCTGATCAACACGGCGGAGGAAGCGCTGGCTTATGTGGAGGAAGTGGGCAGCAAAAATATCGGCATTCTGCTGGATACCTACCATATGAATATCGAGGAGAACCATCTGGGAGATGCGATCCGCCTGGTAGGGGCGGAAAGGCTCAAGAGTTTCCATACGGGGGACAACAACCGGCAGGCGCCCGGGCGGGGCCATATCGACTGGGATGAAGTGTTCGGGGCGCTGGCGGAGATCGGCTACAAAGAGCGCATCGTTTCCGAACCGTTCGTCATGCAGGGCGGGGAGGTGGGCCGCGATGTCCATGTCTACCGCGACCTGATCAAGAATCCCAGCGAGGAAGCGATCGACGCCGAAGCGAAGTATCTGCTCGATTTTGAGAGATCCATGCTCAAAAAATACCACATGGAGTAAGGAAGAACGGTGGTGCGCAGGCCGCCGCGCGTATCCGGAAAGGGACGAGAGGTACGCCGGAATCTGCAGCATTTATATAAAAAGGAAGGGGGAGAGCTGGCGAAAAGATCTGTCACCTGGATCTCCAGGGAAATTCATTTTTCAGAAACCTGTATTAAAAAAAGGAGGATCAAACACGATGAGGAAAAATTTGCGTAATCTGACTTGCATCGCCTTGTCGGCGGTCATGGTCGCGGGCCTTGCCGCCTGCGGCGGAGGAGACACGGCAACGGAAACGACGACGGCCGCTCCGGCCGGGACGACGGCGGCAGCGGAAACGACGACGGCGGGAACGGAAGCCCCGGCCGAAACCACGGCGGCGGAAAGCGCGGCAGAGACTACGGCGGCGGGCAGCGCGGAGAATACGGAAGGCGACGGCATCCACTACACCTCTGCCGGAGGGATCACGTATCCGCTTGAGAACGCGACCCCGCTGACCTTATGGGACGGCTGGAACCAGCTGATTCCTGCCAGCGTATATGCCGATTACACGGAATCCCCGTTCCATACCGGACTTGCGGAGCGGACGGGAGTCGATATCGAATACGAGTTTTTACCGGCCGGCGCCAACTCGAATGAGACCTATAACCTGATGATGACCGAAGAAGTTCTTCCGGATATCATTTACAAAACATCATGGAAAATTTCTGATGGTGCGAAGCTCATGGATAACGATATGATCTGGGACCTGACCGATTACCTGCCGGTCTATGCCCCCGATTACTGGGAGCTGATCCAGCGCCCCGAAAATCATGGCGTTATAAGGGCCTGCGTCACCGATGACGACCGCTACTTCAATGTGATGATGTTCTGTGAAGGCCCCTTAAACGACGTTACCATTGGTCCGGTTATCCGTCAGGACTGGCTGGATGAATGCGGCCTGGAGGCGCCTGTCACTCTGCAGGACTGGGAGAATGTTCTGGTCGCCTTTAAGGAAAAATATAATGTAGCCCCGTTCTGTTTTGAGACAAGCGCTATGGATGCCTGGGGTCTTGCTTCCGGTACAGGAGCTTACGCAACGTTCGCGGGCAACTGGTACGTGGATGACAACGGGCAGGTGCAACTGGCACAGCTCCAGCCGGAATGGAAGGAGTATATGGAGTGGCTGCATAAGTGGTACGACATGGGTCTGATTAACAAGGACGTCGTCGCGGGCCTGAATGCGACAGACATGCGTTCCAAAGCATTAAACGGTGAGTTCGGCGTTGCCGTGGTTTCCAATACCAGGATAGGCAACTGGATCGCCGATGCGCGTACCGAAGGCACCGGGGCGAACTGGGTCGGCCTTGCCTATCCCAGGGAATCTCCGGATCAGCCGATCAACTGGACCCATATCCGCGCCAGATGCGTGGGACACGGCGCGGCGATCAGCAAATCCTGTTCCGAGGAAGAAATGATCGAAGCATTGAAATGGCTGAACTACGGCTACACGGAAGAAGGCATTAAATACTGGAACTACGGTACAGAGGGCGTTTCCTACTATGTGGATGATGACGGAGTAATTCAGTGGACAGATACGGTAAGGAATGACCCGGACGGCTTTGCTATTGCGAGAGAAAAATATATCGGCGGCGCTCACAACGCTCCTACCTTGCAGACGGAACATTATATGGAAATGGTAACCGGTGAAGACGCGGTCGCCCAGGCCCTCCATACATGGTCGGAAGGTGTAGAGACGCAGAAGCATTACTGGCGCTTCCGGTTCACGGATGAAGAGCTGCAAACGTACAATGACATCTGGGCCATGATCAACACTCATATCTCGGAGACGTCTCTGCAATATATGACCGGCGACCTGCCTCTGGACGGGTACGATGATTTTGTGCAGGAACTCAACGATATGGGAGCTCAGGAGGCTCGTGAGCTCGCTCAGACTGCTTATGACCGCTATATTGCAAAGTAGTGACGGACCACGCAAATCAGAATCACAAGAGGAGGTTCCATCGTGGGTCAAAAGCTCGCCAAGGATTTCCGGAGGAACAAGTTTCGATATCTTCTTGTTCTTCCGGTGGTCCTGTACTTCTTGATATTTCATTATAAGTCTATGTACGGGATCGTCATCGCCTTTAAGGAGTACACTCCTATCAAGGGGATAAGCGGAAGCCCGTGGGTAGGCCTGAAGAATTTCCAGAGATTTTTTAACGACTTCTATTTCTGGAGGATCCTGCGCAATACCTTTACCATCAGCTTTTTGTCGCTCGTGTTTGCATTTCCGGCCCCTATCCTCCTGGCGCTGCTTCTTAACGAAGTTCGCTGCAGCTGGTTCAAGCGGACCGTGCAGACGATTACCTACATGCCTCATTTCATCGCGCTGGTGATCGTCTGCAGCATCATCAGTTCGTTCTGCCAGACAAACGGGGTATTTAACGACATCATCGCCTTCTTCGGGGGCGAACGGATGAACCTGCTTGCCAAAAAGGAGTTTTTTTATCCCATCTATATCCTGTCGGGCATCTGGCAGAGCGTCGGCTGGGACTCCATCATCTACCTGGCCGCCCTCTCCGGGATTGACCAGGAGCTGTACGAGGCCGCAAAGGTGGACGGAGCGGGACGGATCCGGCAGATGATCAGCATCACCCTGCCCGGCATCATGCCGACCGTCTCCATGCTGCTGATCCTGAAACTGGGCCATGTGCTGAGTGTTGGCTATGAGAAGATCCTGCTGCTCTACAACTCCACGACCCTGGAAGTGGCGGACGTGATCTCTACTTATGTCTTCCGCAAGGGTCTGATCGACGCCGATTTCAGTTACTCCACGGCGATCGGGCTGTTCAACTCCGTCATCAATGTCATCTTTCTGCTCGCAGCCAACAGGATCAGCAAAAAGCTGGGCCAGAGCGGATTGTTCTGAGCGACTAAGGAGGTAAGAGGATGGGATTTAGAAAAAAGAAACGGAGCTGGCAGGATATGCTGATGGACGGGGTCATCTATCTGCTGCTGGTGCTGCTGGTGATAGTTACGTTTTATCCGATCTGGCACGTCATCGTCAGTTCGTTCAGCACCGATATCGACATCGTGAAGCACCCCGGGCTGATGCTGTGGCCGGAGCATTTCACGGCGGGCGCCTATCGGAAAGTGTTCGAGCATCCGCTGCTGACGACGGCTTTCGGCAACTCGATCAAGATTCTGGTCCTGTCGCTGCCGCTCAACATCATCATGACGCTGCTGTGCGGGTACTTCATGTC
>CAYYHX010000059.1:0-9289 GCA_964471835.1 uncultured Hungatella sp. | reverse complement strand
ATTCTGCTCCGGAGCCACTCAAGTTCTGTCGCAGAACCATTCAAAATTCTGCTCCAAAACCACTCAGGTTCTGTCGCAGAACCATTCAAAATTCTGCTCCGAAACCACTCAAATTCTGTCTCAGAACCATTCAAAATTCTGCTCCGGAGCCACTCAAATCCTGCTCCGGATACCCAAATTCTATTCCGGACACCAAGGTTCTACTCACGATACCTCAAATTCTACTTCAGTCACCCAAATTCTGTTTCAAACATCTAAGTTCTACCCCAGACACCAAAATTCCATTCCAAACACTCAAGTTCTGCTCCGGAGCCACTCAATTTCTACTCCAGATACCGTACTTCCCGCTCCAGCCGCACGCCGGTCGTCTCATACACGATGCGGCTTACCTCGTCGCACAGTTTCAGCACGTCGCGCGCCGTCGCGCCGCCCCGGTTGATGATGAAGCCGCAGTGCTTCTCCGAGACCTGGGCGCCGCCCACCGTGAGTCCGCGCAGTCCCGCGTCGTCGATCAGTTTCCCCGCAAAATACCCTTCCGGCCTCTTGAACATGCTTCCGGCGCTCGGATATTCCAGCGGCTGCCTGGCCTTTCTTGCGCTCGCCAGCTCATCCATCTTCGCCCGGATCGCCCGCGGATCGCCCGGAACCAGTTCAAATGCCGCTTCCAGCACGACCGAACCGTCCCGCAGCATCCGGCTGGTACGGTAGCCCAGTTCCAGCTCTTCCACAGGGAAGCTGCGGACGTCTCCATTTTCCAAGAGCAAGACTGCGTCCGTAAGCACGTCCTTCATCTCGCCGCCGTAGGCCCCCGCATTCATGACCACGGCCCCGCCCAGGCTTCCCGGGATGCCCGCCGCGAATTCCAGCCCGCTAAGCGACGCCTGCGCCGCCATCCTCGCCAGCTTCGCCAGAGGAACACCCGCCTGGGCCGTAATCCGCGTCCCGCTGGCCGTCACATGTTCCATGTTTTCCGTGGAAATGACCACGCCGCGCACGCCTTCATCGCTGACCAGGAGATTGCTCCCCCTGCCAAGAACCTGAAACGGGTACCCGCACGCCCGGCACAGCGCGACCGCGCTCCGGAACTGCCCCGCGTCCGCCGGCGCAGCGTACACCTGCGCGGGTCCGCCGATGCGGAACGTCGTGTGGAGCGACATGGGTTCCATGAGCCGTACCGCCTCCCCGCCCAGAAGGGCGCGCAGTTCGCCCAGAAACAGATCATTCATTCCGTCCCTCTCCATCTTTCTAAACCCGTCATTTCGTCTTCTCCAGGTTCGCCTGGGCGCGGTTCAGAAGTTCGCGCGCCGCGTTATAGCCCATCATCTTCTGCCTGTGATTGACCGCGGCCGTCTCGATAATCAGGGCCAGGTTCCTGCCCGGCCGCAGGGGAATCGAATAGCAGACCACCTTATTGCCGAGAATCTCCGTGTAGCGGTCCTCCAGCCCCATGCGGTCATACTCCGCGTCGCGGTTCCATTCTTCCAGTTTTATGACCATGTCGATCGACTGCGTCTCGACGACGCTCTCCACGCCGAACAGACTCTTCACGTCGATGATCCCGATTCCCCGCAGCTCGATAAAATGCTTCGTGATGTCCGGGGCCGTCCCGAACAGCGTATCATCGCTCACTTTGCGGATCTCTACCGCGTCGTCCGTCACCAGGCGGTGGCCGCGCTTAATGAGTTCCAGGGCCGCTTCGCTCTTGCCGATGCCGCTCTCCCCCATCATCAGCACGCCTACGCCGAACACATCCACCAGCACGCCGTGGATCGTGATGCAGGGCGCCAGCTTCACGTTCAGCCAGCGGATGATCTCGGCCATCTGGCCGGACGTGGTCTTGGCGGAAACCAGACAGGGTACGCCGTAATGGCTGCACAGGGCCAGCATGTCTTCATCCGGCAGGATGCTGCGGCAGTAGACCAGGCACGGAATATGCTCCGACAGAAGCCGGTCATAGGTGGCCCTCCGTCTCTCGGGGGGCATCTGGGCAATATATTCATGTTCCACATTTCCTATAATCTGGACACGTTCCTTGTCAAAATGATCGAAGAAGCCCGCCAGCTGCAGGCCGGGACGGTTCACATCCGGATGAGTCAGCACCACCTTATCCACGTCGATCTCCGGCGTCATATTGCGAAGGCCCATCTTATCGATCAGTTCCTGAATCGTTACGCCGTACATTTTTTCATTCTCCTTCCTGCCGTAAAGCCTCTGCCTTCCCAATTAACAAGCATGGCATCTTGCGCAGCCGGATATCCGTTCCCTGTTCCGGCCTGCCGCAAAACATGTACCTTCCTATCATCAAACACATGTTATTGCAAAACATGACATTTGCCGATGAGAAGTGCGGCATTATTCTTGCCGAATCACGATGCTTCTTCCCATGTTTTAGAGCGTGTAATTTTTCGACGGGAAGAGTATGTTTTCCCGTCGCGGAAAGCATATTTCCCGTTCTGGAGAGAATTACTTCCTGCCGCAGACTTCAAGACATGCACTCCATGTTGTCCATCCATTTCCCCAACAAGATATGCAACCCCGCGCTCTCCCCGCGCTACGTATGGAAAAACCGGTACACGCTCTGCGCGGCCTTCCGGTTCATCTCCGGGACTTCCAGAAGTTCCTCCTCCGAGGCTTCTTTCACCGCCTCCAGCGACTGGAACCGCTTCATCAGCGCCTTGCGGCGGGCCGGGCCAATATCCGGAATATCGTCCAGAATCGAATGGACCTGATCCTTGCCCCGCAGGCTCCTGTGGTACTCGATGGCAAAGCGGTGGGCCTCGTCCTGGATCCGGGTGATCAGCTTAAATGCCTCCGACCGGGTATCGATTGGCACCTCGACATTCTGATAATACAGGCCGCGGGTGCGGTGCCGGTCGTCCTTCACCATGCCGCAGACCGGAATCTCGAGCCCCAGCTCGTCAAGCACTTCCAGCGCGACATTCACCTGTCCGCGGCCGCCGTCCATCATCAGGAGGTCCGGGAAACGGGTAAAGCTCCCGAAGGACTGATCCCCGCCCCGTTCTTTGATGTCCTTCGCCTCCCGGACGCCGTGGCTGAACCGCCGCGTCAGCACCTCCCGCATGGAGGCGTAATCATTCGGCCCCTGCACGGACTGGATGCGGAACTTCCGGTAATCGCTGCGCTTCGGCCTGCCGTCCTCGTAGACGATCATCGAGCCCACCGATTCCATGCCGCTTGTATTGGAAATGTCATAGGCTTCCACGCGGCGGATGCCTTCCAGCCCGATGAGCTGGCCGATCTGGTTCATCGCGCCGACGGTCCGCAGCTCTTCCTGCCGGATCTTTTCCTTATCCTGCGAGAGCACCAGAGCGGCGTTGCGCTCCGCCAGCTCCACCAGCCGTTCCTTCTGGCCCCGGACCGGCACGACGATGCGCACCTTCTGGCCCCGCTTCGTCTCCAGCCACTTGCTGATGATGTCGGAATCCTCCAGCTCCGTCTGCACCCAGATCTCCCTCGGGACAAACGGCGTGCCGGAATAAAACTGTTTCACAAAACTGGTCAGGATCTGCCTCTGGTCCTCCGCCGCGCCGATGGCTACATGGAAATGATCCCGCCCGATCAGCTTCCCTTCGCGCACGAAGAAGACCTGTACCACCGCGTCCGTCTCGTCCTTCGCCATCGCG
This sequence comes from uncultured Hungatella sp., assembly GCA_964471835.1. GTDB lineage: Bacteria > Bacillota > Clostridia > Lachnospirales > Lachnospiraceae > UBA3402. The sequence goes on along the minus strand of CAYYHX010000059.1, from coordinate 5,645 downwards.
ATGATATCGCGGTCGTCGGTATCATTTCCATTCGTGATCTTCTGCTTCTGGGCGACCTGCTTCACGCTCGCCAGCAGATCCCTGTACTCGATGGCCTTCTCGAAATCCATCCGCTCCGAGGCGTCTTCCATTTTCTCCTTCAGCATATTCAGGATGCCGTCATAATGGCCGTTCAGAAAATCCTGCACCTGGGCGATGGAAACGGCATAGTCCTCTTTACTGATGTATCCCTGGCAAGGCGCGTCGCACTGGTGGATATGGTAATTCAGGCACGGCCTCTCCTTGCCGATGTCTTTGGGAAGGTTCCGGCTGCAGGTACGGATCCGGTAAAGCCTGTGGATCAGATCCAGCGTATCCCTAACGGCCCCGGCGCTGGTATACGGCCCGAAATAGCGGCTTTTGTCCTTCTTCAGCGTTCGCGAGATCATCACCCTGGGGAAATCTTCCGCGACCGTCACCTTGATATACGGATAACTCTTGTCATCCTTCAGCATCGTGTTGTAGCGCGGACGGTGCTCCTTGATCAGATTGCATTCCAGGACGAGAGCCTCGAGTTCCGAATCCGTGACGATATATTCGAACCAGGCGATCCGCGATACCATCTGCTCGATCTTGGCCGTCTTGCTGCGGCTGCTCTGGAAATACTGGCGCACCCGGTTTTTCAGGCTGACGGCCTTGCCTACATAGATGATCCGGTCATGCGAATCATGCATGAGATAAACGCCCGGCTGGGCGGGCAGTTTCTTCAGTTCTTCCTCTATGTTAAACATCCGTATCCCTTCCTGCGGGCTGCTTCCGGTCCCGCAGCCTGTCATGGTACAAATCAGGGGAATGCGCCAGTCTCCCCGTACCCGGCGGTTTTACTGATTTACAAATGTAAATGCCTCCCACGGGATATCCACCGGGCATTTTTTCGTCAGAATATCGTCAATGTGTTCCAGAAGCGGGAAATCGTCCAGATCGAGGATGCCTTTTTCATCCGCCTTGCGGACCGCCCGCGCCACGCGCTCCGCCACCACCAGAGACTCCAGCGTGACCCCCGAAAGCTCCGCTTTCGCCTCGTCAATATCCAGTCCGCGTCCCAGGAGGATACCGACCAGCCGCGTCCTTCCGCCGTACACGGTCACATACAGATCGCCGACGCCAACGGCCAGATTATCCAGTGTCGCCGCGCCCTGGTACTCCAGGAGCCGGTACATTTCCCGGACGCTCTGCCCGAACACCGCGGCCTGCGAATTGAAATGCGGTTTGCTGTCCGGCCCCAGCCGCCGCTGGTTCTCCCCGATCGTCAGGGCAATTCCCAGCGCGTAGCCATTTTTCAGGGCAACCGCGCTCTCGATCCCCACTACGTCCGTCGAAAGGCTGATATGGTAATAATCCGTCGCCATGATTTCCTTCAGCCTCTTTAATATCTCTATATCTTTCCCGCAGAAAGCTACCTCGGTCTGATCGTGCGCCACCAGCTCATAGCTGGTGCAGGGACCGCCCACCGCGTTCAGCGGCACTTTTTTCCCAAGACTGTCCAGCTTCCTCTGCCACAGCTCCGGATATGTCAGAAGTTTCCCGTCCCCGGTATCCATCAATCCCTTGGTAACGGTCAGTACCGGTATTCCGTCGGGAATCAGCGGAAGGATCTTATCACCGAACCAGTCCACGCCGAAACTGCTGACGCCGCCGATGATCAGATCGGAACCCTCGATCGCCTGCTCCGCTTCCTCGATCTGGTAAAACCGCAGACCCTTCGGAAAATCCCGTTCAAACTTCGGGTGCCGGTTCGTCCTCCTCGCCGCATCGATGATCTCCCGGTCCAGATGCGTTCCCACCAGCCTGACTTCATGCCCGTTCTCCCGTGCCGGGAATGCCAGCGCGGAACCCATCATCCCTGAACCGATAATGGTAACTATGGCCATATATACATGCCTCCCGATTACCCTGTCTTGCGATTGACAGATCTCCAAAGCCAGCTGCGGCCGCCGTCCCATCCGGACAGCGAGGAATCTGTCTTTCTGCCATTCTATCATATTCCATCCGACTTTGCCACAATTATCTTCGCCGGCAAAATGTCGGCAAAACGTGTGGACTGAGCCGGCAAAACGTATGGATACAGGTAAGCGTTCTTCCGCCGTCAGAACGGTTCGGCTGCGTATATAGAGAACAAAAGGGGGACGCGGCCTTTCAGCGCAGCCGCGTCCCGTTGAATTTCTGACACATTTTCAGGTAGGATTCGATGGCATCCGCCTGGGTCTTGATATCTCCGCCTTTCTCCGGCAGATCCAGCATGTCGCAGAGCACATCGAGATCGGCCTGGGTAAGCGTCCGGCGCATGGAAGCAAACACCGCCAGCTTCCGGTCATAATCCTCCGCCTCCGCAAATTCCAGAATGAGCGGATGCAGACCGGAACCTGCATCTATCTCCTCTGCGCCATGCAATTCATCCTTGAAGGATCCATCCCCGGAGAGTTTATTTCCGTATGGTCCGGCAGTCTGTGAGCCGGCCCTGGGCGGTTCCACCCGCTCGAACCGGTATATCTGTCCCGCCTCCGGATACTTCTCATGATCCACTTTATCGAAGAACATGGACAGAGGTCTGGCAAAGATGCGGTAATCGCTCCCAAGAGTCTGGTAGATCACCAGTTTCTCGCCGCTCTCCGTATGCTCCGCTACCGTGACGATCTGGCACAACATTCCTTTGAAATGCCGGTAGAATTCTCCCGGCATTGGGGTTCTTTCCATAATAACATGATACCTTTCATCGCTTCCCTGCGCGTCAGAACTTCTACTGCTCTCCCACACGTCAACCCTTGCAATGCTTTCCTACTCGCCGGATCCCCTTCATCTCTTCCCTGTGCGCCGGAACCTCTACCGCTCTCCTACACGTCAAACCATGCAATGCTTCCCTGCGCATCAGAACTTCTACTGCCTACCGGCACACCAAACCCTGCACCGCCTTCTCTATGCACCAGCTCCGACTTAACCTTCCACGGCGCCCGGTTCCGCTTCGCTTTCTTCCGCCCCGCTTTCCTCCGCTCCGCTTCCCTGCGCCTGCACGGAAACATCAGCGAAATCCCCGTCCCCGGAAGTTTCTTCCGGAACCGCCTCCGCCGCGGTCTCCTGCTGCGTCTCTGCCGCGGTCTCCGACTGCGTCTGGGCGGCGGCTTCCGACTGCGCCCGGGCGGTGCGCTCCGCTTCCAGCTCCCGCATCTCGGCATCGGCTTCCTCAGGCGTAAGCAAGCCGTCCCAGTGGTACCGGCAGGCGGCGCTCCACAGCATCCATTCGTCGTACCCGGCGTCATAGACCGCCTGGATCTCCGCGCGGACCTGCTCCGGCCCGTAGTCGATGTAATTCTCCAGATACGACGCCGTAAAATCCTGGAGCCACGGCCGTACGACGGCCTGATGCTCCCCGTTCTGCGCAAAGCCGCTTAATGCTGCCTTGGAACCCTGCAAAGCCGCCAGGATCGTATCATACGGCTGGGTATCCGGGTGTTCGATGCCGAAATTGCCGTCGGCATAATGCGACGGATAGATCATCGGGCAGATATAATCCAGTCCGGCGGCCATATCACCGTAAGACTGGCCCACATTGTCCGAATCGATCCCGCCGCCGATGACGGTCCCGAACACGTCTGCCGCCAGATAGACGCCCTCGGCCAGACATTTTTCATAAATATAGTTCACAAACTCTGTAATGATCTCCGTCCTGGAAAGCCCGCCGGTATCCGCCTCGTCATAGACCACATCATCGATGCCCCGTTCTGTGGAAAAGCGGATATAATCAAACTGCACCTCGTCGAAACCGGCTTTGTGCGCTTCCATCGCTATCTCCGCCAGGTAATCCCAAACTTCCCGCTTATAGGGGTTGACCCAGGCCAGGCCGTTCCGGTCGCGGTAGAGACTGCCGTCCGCCAGCTTAAGGCCCCACTCCGGGCGCTGTTCCGGCAGGTAGGGATCGCGGAACGCCACGATGCGCGCGATCGTGTAGATGCCCCTCTCCTTCAGTTTCGCCATCACGGACTCAATATCCATCAGTTTCTTCACGGATCCCACTTCATTTACCAGCGGGGAATCCATGGCAAATGTCACCCGCCCCTCGTCGTTCTTCACGTCGATCACCACAGCGTTGATCTCCGTCTGCTCGATGTGGCTTAAGATCTCATCGAACATTCCCGGCGATCCCGCCACATAGCCCGTCAGGTAAATGCCTTTCACCTTCACCGGAACCCTCTCCGGCAGGGGCGGCTCCGTCTCTTCCTGGGTGGTCACTTCGATCACCGTGGTTTCCTGCTCCCCGGCTGTCTCTTCCGCCGGCTCCGCTGTGATCCCTTCTTCCGTCTCCGCTTCGCCCGTCTCCCGGCTTACAACCACCGGGGCCGGCGATGTCACTTCAACCCGCTCGTAGCGGCTGCAGCCGGCAAGACAAAGCAGACAAAGGAGGAGACACAGCAGGCATATTTCCAATTTTTTCATATATGATCGTCCTCTGTGTTTTATGTACTTTACGCGGTCAATCTCCATTCGTCAGTACATTGTAACACATTTTTCATAAATTGGAAATACTTTTTTGCGATCTCCCCCACAAAACCTCATTTTTGGGCGGGAAAATGTGAACTCCGCCCACAGAGCCTCCATGCGGCCCGCTTATTCTCCCTAACCGGACAACAAGCTCCGCGGTTTCAGAACATCCGATACTGCTCCTGCGGCAAGCCCATGCACGGGATGAAAGGGCCAGACGAAGTTGCCGGACAGCCGTACATCCCGGATTGGACCAAGCCCCGCGCGCGGAGACAGGAGGTTCAGACTATGATATAAGTGGAAGGATTTCTAACGGATGGTCGATGATGTACCGGGGATGAAACGCCGCCAGCTCCTCGCGGGAACGGAACCCCCAGGTCACGCCGGCCGTATCCATGCCGGCAGCGGCGCCGGTTCGCATGTCAGTATTGGTATCGCCCAGATAGAGACATTCCCGCGGAGCAGCGCCCAAAACTCTCGCCGCGTACAGGGGACCGGCCGGATCCGGCTTGCGGGGAATCCCCTCCCGTTCGCCCAGGATCAGATCAAAATATCCCCGGCCGAACACATACTCGATATTCTCTGCCGCCTGTTCCTGCCCCTTGTTGCTGACGACCGCCAGCTTCACATGGCGGCGCTTTAATTCCGCGAGAAGCTCACGGATGCCGTCATAGGCGTCCACCCGGTAGAGACAATTCGCCTGAAAGTGGCGCAGATAAACCGGATAAGCTTCTTCGGGTACGTCTCCCGCCGCACTGCCGGCTGCGGAAAGCACGGCGGCCGCGCCGCCGCCCGCATCCGGTTCCCCATTCCGGCGCGACAGAAAGGCCCGTTTCACGAAGTTCCGGTAGCCGTCGCCGACGAAAACCTTCGTCTCCTCCTCCGTAACCGGTTCGAGTCCGAACTCCGCCAGGGTCAGATTCATGGTGCGCGTCAGCGCGTGTACCGTATTCAAAAGCGTCCCGTCCAGATCAAAGAGACAGCATTTGTACATAAAAGCGGCACGCTCCTTTCCTGCTGCTTCCCGCGAAACATCATTCCGGTTCAGACTGCCCCGTCCGCTTTGTCCGCGTTCCCGGCCTGCAGGCTCATCAGCTTATTATAGAAATAGCGGATGATATCCTTCCTGCGGA
>CAYYHX010000058.1:0-9369 GCA_964471835.1 uncultured Hungatella sp. | reverse complement strand
TGATCACCGCTCCGCTTCCGGCGTCGATCTCATAGTCGTACTCCGTCCCGTCGCTCCCATAGAAATCCACATCGTAGACCCGTTTCCCGTCGTCCCAGTCCAGTTCAGCTCGGATAAATGTTACTCCATCCACCGTCAGTCCAGCGTGTTCCAGCGCCTTCGCCTTCGCCTGCTCCGCCGTAATCGCCGCGCCGCCTGTCACTCCTGCTCCGCTTCCGCCGCCTGCCGCACCGCTGTTTCCGGCAGCCGCGGTTGTCTGATTAGCCGCCTGTGTCCCGGCATTCGCTCCGCCTGATGCTCCCGCTCCGGTTCCGCCCGCCGCGGTTTGCTGCCTGCGCTCCATGTCCTTGTCTACGCTGATCACCGCTCCGCTTCCGGCGTCGATCTCATAGTCGTACTCCGTCCCATCGCTTCCATAGAAATCCACGTCGTAGACCCGTTTCCCGTCGTCCCAGTCCAGCTCGGCCCTGATAAATGTAACTCCGTCCGCCGTCAGTCCCGCGTGTTCCAGCGCCTTCGCTTTCGCCTGATCCGCCGTGATCGCCGCCCCGCCTGTCGCACCGTTGTTTCCGGCAGCCGCAGTTGTCTGATTAGCCGCTTGCGTTCCGGCATTCGTCCCGCCTGACGCTCCGCTTCCGGTTCCGCTGCCCGCCGCGGTCGTTGACGCGGCAGCCGTCGTTTCCGCCGCGGCCGTCGCGACCGGTTCCGTTGTTTCCGCAGCCGACGTCTCCGCACTCTCGATCACCTTGCCGGTCAGCGCCTCGATGTCATAGCGGTAATTATTTCCCTGCTCATCGGAGAATTCGATATGGTAATAATCCATGCCGTTCTTCGTCGCCATATCAACGCCCGTGATCTTCACCTGATCCGCGGTTAAACCGACCTGCTCCAGCACCGCCTTCTTCGCGGCATCCGCTCCGATATATGCCATCTTGCTCTGTCCCTGAGCCTGGCCGCAGCCGCCCAGAATTACCGCTGCAAGCGCCATCGCGCCGATGATTCCAAAATATTTTCTTGATTTCTTCATTGTATGATTCCCCTTTCTTCTTGTTTTCTGACCTCATTCTACCCGCGTATTATGAAATCTACATGAAATAAAGGAAAATTTTTTATAACAGTTCAGATGCCTCTCACGGCTCTGCCTCCTGCCCCGTCAAAGCATCCGCACGGCCAGACGCCGGCAAGTGCAGCGTAAATGTACTCCCTTCGTTCAAAACGCTGTCAAGTGTCATATGGCCCCCGTGCAGACGGGCGATCTGCCAGACCATTGCCAGACCCAGACCCGCTCCCCCTGTCTCATCGCCCCGGGACGGATCTACCTGATAGAACCGCTGCCAGATCTTTTCCCGGTGCTCCGGCGGGATACCGATCCCGTCGTCCCGCACTGAAAGAAGCACCTCGCCGTTTTCCGCCGATACGGATACCCATACGTGTCCGTCCTCCCGGCCATACTTGAAACCGTTGTCGATCAGATTGCGCAGAAGCCGCGACAGGAGAATCTCATCTCCGCGCACCAGCGCTGCGGTATCTGCCTTTGCTCCGGTTTCGTCCGCTCCTCTTTCCCATACCCTAACTGCCGCCTTTGCTCCGGTTTCCGGTGTCACAGTCACTGCCTTCGCTCTGGTTTCGGGCGCTCCGCCAACATGCCCTGCTCCGCCTTCCGGCGCACCCCCGACAGCAGCGTCTCCGCCACCCACGCAGTTCCCCATTAGCAGCCGCTCCGCCCCGTAATCCGGCGCCAGTTCCTCTACCACGTCACGCGCCAGCGCCGCCAGGTCCAGTTCCCGCATCTCCGGCAGCTCCGTTCCCTGATCCAGTCTGGTCATGCTGAGAAGCTGGTTGATCAGTTCTGACATTTTCACCGTCTGCCGGTAAATCATTTCCAGCGTCTCCCGCCGCTCCTCCGGCGTCTCATCGTACCGCATACCGTACTCGCACGCGCCCCGGATGATAGAAACCGGCGTCCGCAGCTCATGGGAAGCGTCGGCGGTAAACTGTTTCTCCGCCTCAAAAGAGCGCTCCAGTCTCTCAAACAGCCTGTCAAATGTTTCCGCCAGCTGTGAAAATTCATCCCTTCCCGGCGGCAGCCCGATCCGCCGCGACAGATCCCGCGCCTCGCTGATGGCGGACGCGGTCGCATTGATCTGATCCAGCGGACGGAACGATCTCCACACAATCAGGTAGCCGCCGGCCGCAGCCAGCAAAATAAAAAGCGGCAGCGCCACCGCGGCCACCCGAAGGATATTTCCCGTACCATAGCGATCCGCCGGCATCTCCAGCAGCCCCCGCAGCCACACGCCTTCTTCCCAGCCGGAAGGAACCCACAGATCCAGCAGCAGATACTGCGTATCGCCCGACGGAATGGTACGCATAGTCCCATTGGTATAGGCTTCGTCCGTGGTGAACCCCACCGGCACCTGCCCCGCAACCAGGGCCCCGCTTCGGCTGTAAACCAGCGTCGTGACCCCATCACGGGAAAACTGAAAATCACTGCCGATATCCAGACGGCCATCCTGATAGGAAATCCTGGCGGCATTGTCCCGCACGGTCCGGCTCAGCTGGTTCATGGCCGTCCGCACGGTCACAGAACGGCTGATGGTAAGCATGAACGCCAGCAGGGAACACGACAGCAGCGCCATCAGAAGCGTCAGCCACAGGGTAATCTTCCATTTGACCGAATGATTCCGCATCAATTTCATCTTCATTCCTCAATCAACTGCCGCCATCACTCACGACCCCGTGCATCTTATCACGCCGCATTCGGCTCAACTCTGCTCACGCAGCACCCACGCCCATGCCGCATCCGGCACAATTCTGCTCACGCAGCACCCGGCCCATGCCACGTCCGGCTCAACTCTGCTCACGCAGCGCCCACCTCACGCCGTATCCGGCTCAGCTCTGCTCACGCAGCACCTAAACCACGCCGCATCTGGATCAGCTCTGCTCACGCAGCACCCACCCCACGCCGCGGATCGTGTGGATCAGTTTCGTATCAAACCCGTCGTCAATCTTCCTGCGCAGCCGGCTGATATACACGTCGATGTTGTTGGAACTTCCCGAATACTCATAATTCCAGATCTGATCCTCCATCTGCTCCCGCGAAAGTACGATGCCCTGATTACGGATCATATACTCCAGGATCGTGTATTCCTTCGGCAGAAGCGCGATGTCCTTCCCGTCCCGCGCCACCGTCCGCCGCTCCGTGTCCACCGTCAGCCCCGCATAACTTAAAATGTTGCTGCGGCTGCCCGCATGCTTCCTGGTCATGGCACGGATCCGCGCCAGCAATTCATCGAAATCAAACGGCTTCACCAGGTAATCATCCGCCCCCATGTCAAGCCCTTTCACCCGGTCTGCTACTGCGTCGCGGGCTGTCAGAAACAGCACCGGCACATCGCTGCCCTGCCTGCGCAGGCGGTTTAACACCTCATAGCCATCCAGTTTCGGCATCATGATATCGAGAATCAGCGCGTCATACTCCGCGCCGGCGATGTAATCCAGCGCTTCTTCGCCATTAAAACAGCCATCCACACTGTAACCCGCCTTCGTAAGCGTCTTCACGATCAGGCGGTTCAAATCCTTCGCGTCCTCCGCGACCAGGATCCGCATCTGATAATCCCCCCCGCAGACAGATCTCAAGTGATTCAAAAGTCTTTTGCCTCTTTGGTTCCGGCAGCGATGACCGGCGATATCACAGGCGGTGCGAATTCCGCCGGAAGACGGTATTACTCATCACTCATCCCAGTTATGGTACACGCCCTGCACGTCGTCATCGTCATCCAGCATGTCCAGGATGCGGGTCAGTTTCTTCACGTTCTCCTCGTCGGAAACCTCCACCCATGTCTGGGGGATCATCGTCACCCCCGCTTCCAGCATCGGGATGCCCGCCGCTTCCAGCGCCTCGCGAACCGCGCTGAAATCATCGGGAGACGTGTAAATCTCGTAACTTTCGTCCTCCTCGGCGAAATCCTCCGCGCCCGCGTCGAGGGCCGCCATCATCAGATCGTCGGCGTCCATCTCACATTCTTCCTTATCGACAATGATCTGTCCTTTCTTATCAAACAGATACGACACGCTTCCCTGTGAGCCGACATTGCCGCCGCCCTTGGTGAACGCGGCACGGATATTGGCCGCGGTGCGGTTCTTGTTGTCTGTCAGAGTATCCACGATAATGGCTACACCGCCCGGACCGTACCCTTCATAGGTAAGGCTCTCGTAATTGACGGCATTGGCGTCGCCGGCCGCCTTCTTGATGCCGCGGTCAATGGTATCATTGGGCATATTATTGGCCTTCGCCTTGGCGATGGCGTCGCGCAGCTTAGAATTGCTGGCCGGGTCGGCGCCGCCTTCCTTCACGGCGACGGCGATCTCCCTGCCGATGATCGTGAAAATCTTGCCCCTCGCAGCATCATTTTTCTCTTTTTTACGCTTAATATTGGAAAACTTCGAATGTCCTGACATGGAAACTCACTCCTTCTCTCTGCTCTCTTGCATTGTATCTGCATCCGCCGCATTTATCTTAACACCGATTCCGCAGTCTGACAAGCGCAAATCGCAGCAGTTCAGGCGGCGCAAATCACAAATCGCAACCGTTCAGATGGTGCAAATCACAAATCGCAACCGTTTAGACGGCGCAAATCGCAAATCGTAACCGCTCAGACGACGCAAATCGCAAATCGTAACCACCCAGATGGCGCCAAACCACACATCGTAACCGTTCAAATGGCGCAAATCACAAATCGCAACCGCTCAGACGGCGCAAATCACACATCGTAACCGTTCAGACAGCGCAATTTTCTTAATCGGAAACGCTATCTGCCGGGAAGAAAGTCCTCGTACCGGTCGTCGAAATAATCCTTCGTACCGACTACCCGTCCGCCGCGCACATAGATCCGCGGCACACGCTTGCCGATATCGCAGACGATCTCATAACGCAGCCTGCCTCCCGTGTGTTCCAGCTCCTCCACCGTAATCTGTTCCGCGCCGTCACGGCCAATTAATGTAACCGGATCGTCCACAGCGACGTCCGGAATATCCGTTACATCTGCCATGAACTGATCCATGCAGACTCGACCCAGGATCGGAGCGCGGCGTCCCCGGATCAGGACGCTCCCCCTGCCGGACAGATCCCGCGGATAACCGTCCCCGTAACCCGCCGAAACCGTGGCAACCTTTGTCGTCCGGCCTGCCGTAAACGTACCGCCATAGCTGACTTCCGTGCCTGCCGGAATCTCTTTCAAACAGGTTACGAAGCTGTGAAGCGACAGAACCGGCTCCAGCTTTACCTTCGTCCGATCCACCTCATCCGACGGATACATGCCGTAAATAGAAATGCCTGCTCGCACCCTGTCCCAATGCGTCTCAGGCATCTCGATGATAGAAGCGCTGTTTGCGGCATGGTGGAAAGGCACCGTAAGTCCCTCCGCCTCCGTCATACGGATAAACTGCCGGTACTTCTCCCACTGCCTTAGTGCCGACGTCTTATCCTTCTCATCAGATCTGGCAAAATGTGTATAGATCCCTTCCACCAGGATCCCCGGCAGCCGGCCAATGGCCGCCGCCAGCTTCGCGCCCTCCTCATCGCAGGAAAGACCGATCCGGCTCATGCCGGTATCTACCGCCAGATGAACCACAGCTCGGTTCAGCTTTGCGGACTTGGCCTGCAGACCTTCCTCCGCATCATCCGGTGCATCCGCAATTCGTGTCCAGTCCTGTACAGGTTCCCTCAAGTCTCCGTCCTTCCTGCCATTTTCAACGGCATATCCCCATTCCCGGTTCAGCTCCGCGGCTGCCGCCGACAAGGCCCGCGCCTGCTCCATCGTGAACACGGTCGGACGGATGCCGTACCTCACCAACTCCCGGCTGCGGCCCGGATGGGTCGCGCCAAGGATCAGAATCGGCTTTGTGATCCCGTGCATCTGCAGATTCCTGGCCTCCTCGATTGCCGCCACCGCATATCCCGCCACATAAGGATCAATCACCTGTGCCACCGGCACCGCGCCATGACCGTACCCGTCCGCTTTCAGGACGCCGATCATCTTCGCTCCGTCCGCCAGGTGCGCCTGCATGGCCTGCATATTATGAATGACCGCATCCAGGTTGATCTGGGCATAAACCCTGGCATACTGCTCCATCGTCTGCATCTCCCTCCCCGCTGTTTTGTCAGTGCCGGCCGCATCGCTCACCAGAATGTTTCATACCGCCGGATTCCGCCGGCAGACGCCCCGCCTCATCCGCCAGTTCCCGCGCCAGCATTCCGTAACTTCCTTCCTTCTCCCGGATCCGGTCGCCCGCCGCCCCGTGCAGGTACACGCCCAGCGCCGCCGCGTCCCACGGTTCACAGCCCTGAACCAGAAGCCCCGCGATTACGCCGGTCAGCACATCGCCGGAACCGGCCTTCGCCATGCAGCTGTTGCCGCTTTCATTTACATAAATCTGCCCGTCACGGCCGCAGACCACCGTCGCCGCGTCCTTCAGGACACAGGTAATGCCATGCTCCGTGCTGTATTCCTCGGCCACTCCCACAACATCACGGCGGATCTGCTCCACAGTCAGACCCGTAAGCCTTGCCATTTCCCCGATATGAGGCGTCACGATGATATTTTCCGTAAAATATTGAGCAAGTTCCGGATAGCGGGCAGCCGCATTCAGTCCGTCTGCGTCCAGAATCATCGGCACATAAGCATTCGTCAGGAATGCCCGCATCAGTTCATATACGCCCACTCCCTGACCGACGCCCGGCCCCAGCACAATCACGTCCGCCCACGCGCATTCCTTTTCCACCTTCCCCTGAAATGTTTCCGGCTCCTCCTCCATCTCACCGGAACGGTAGGTTGCCAGAATCGCCTCCGGCAGAAGTTCCTGCATGATCAGACGGTTCTCCTCAACCGTCATGACTTTCACCAGCCCTGCCCCCATACGGTAGGCCGCCAGCGCACTCAGATAGGCCGCTCCGCCCATATTCTCGGAACCGGCCACAACTAGCACCTTGCCAAACGTCCCTTTATTGCTGTAAGCCGGCCGCGGCGGAAGCAGATCCAGATCCTCCGGTCCGAAAGTAACCGCCACACCCCGAACCATTCCCGTACTTAGCGTGTCATCTGCCGCGCCGACTGCCGCTTCGCAAGCCGTTCCCGGCCTTCCCTCGTCGCCTGTTACACCGCAAGCCATTCCCGGCCTCTGGGCGTCTCCCATCGAACCGCCCGAACTGCCATCCGCCAGAATCCGGATGCTGTCCGCCGCGAACCCGATATCGCAGACCTTCACCAGCCCGCAATACTCCCGTCCCGGATAGAGAACGCTGCCCAGTTTCTTATAACCAAATGTAACCGTCACATCGGCGCGAACCGCGGCTCCCAGAACCTGTCCGGTATCGCTGTGGATTCCGGACGGCATATCCACAGCCACCACTTTCGACGCCCCTGCATTCTCCATCATCTGCAGAACTTCCCTGTACTTTCCTTCCACCGGCCGGCTCAGCCCCACACCAAAAACGGCATCAATCAGGATATCGCATTCCCCCGGCAGGAAATCGTTCCACTCCACGATCCGCATCCCAAGGTTCTGCGCGATGCGCCGCTGAAGATGGAACTCCTCGGTTCCACGCTGCGGATCACCCGCGATAATGACAGTAACTTTGTAGCCTTTATTATGCAGGATACGTCCCGCGGCGATTCCATCCGCGCCGTTATTGCCGGTTCCGCAGACTGCCTGGATATGCACGGACGGGTTATGGCACTGACGCGGCATCCCCGCCATTCTGCCCTGCCGCTCCAATGTAATATCTGCCGGCGATAACGTTCTCAACGGCGACCCCGCCGCCGGCAGCCCTGTTATGGCAAGTTCCTCCACTGTATCCGCCACTGCCAGCGCAGCGCGCTCCATCAGCACCGCCGACGGAATCCCTACACTCTGGATCGTATACCGGTCGATGCGCTTCATCTGATTTCCCGTAACAAGATACCGCATAGAACTTCCCCTTTCCGATTCGATTACAAGACCAATAGAATGCGCAATAGGATACCCGCTCCCCTTAAATACCGTGTTTCTCTGCCTCCGCCACCGCGAACGCCGCCGCATACTCCTTCGTATTCGTAATCGACACATGGATGCAGCCGATCCCCAGCTCATCCGCGCGCCCCTTCGCGCCGCCATACAGCTTCACATACGGCTTCCCGAGCTCATCCCGCAGCACCTCGATATCTCCCGGCATGAATCCCCGAAAACCGGTTCCGAGCGCCTTGGCCACAGCTTCCTTCACGGCAAAATCGCCGGCGAGGCGGGAAACGCTCTCCCCCGCCTGCCGGCGCTCCTCCTCCGTATAGACACGCTCCGCAAAGCCCTGCTTCCCGCATGCTTTCCGCACCCGCTCCATCTCAACCATGTCCATACCGATGCCAACGACCATACCCTACTCCCGTCCGTCCTCCATACTACAGACACGGTAGGACAGCCGCATCAGACTCTCTGATAAATGCACATTTTCCACAACCACACCCTCCGGAACCGCCAGATCCGTGTGGGCAAAATTCCAGATTCCGCTGATCCCGGCCTTCACCAGACGATCCGCCACCTCCGGCGCATGCGTCTTGGGCATCGTGATCGCGGCAAGCTGCACCTGATTCTCCCGGATAAAGTCCTCCAACTCATCCATGGCGCGTATCATCACTCCGCGCACCGACTTCCCGATCAGTTCCGGGTTGATGTCAAACATCCCGTTGACAATGAAGCCCCTTCTCTCAAAATTCGCGTAATTGGCGATGGCCTGACCCAGATTGCCGGAACCGACGATGATCATGCTGTGCTTGCGATCCATACCCAGGATCCGCCCGATCTCTTCATAGAGCTTCTGTACATTGTAGCCATAACCCTGCTGTCCAAAGCCGCCGAAATTATTCAAATCCTGACGGATCTGGGACGCCGTGACCTTCATCCTGCGGCTCAGTTCGCCGGATGAGATCCGTTCCACGCCCTCCTCCAAAAGTTCGCCCAGATAGCGGTAATATCTCGGAAGTCTCACAATGACCGCCTGCGAAATTTCCCTGCGTTCCATGAAGCACCTCCCTTCCGTCCAGGTTTTTTCTATTATAGCGGGAAAATGACGAGATTGTCAAACTTTTATCGAATTGTTTCTAATAATATACACGAGGAAACAGGATTTGATCGAACTGTATCCGTTTTGCAGGATGTACCGGGATACCTACGGCGAAGCCGAAGGGGAAACAAAGAAAACTCTCATGGTCTCTTTATTTGTAGGCTTTCTGCCATGGTTTCTACTCGCTTCACTTCCAAACTTGAGACCATAATCCAAATCAAATTCCCCATGGAACAATATTTCGCCCTAAAAATCAGAAAATATAGGCTAAACTG
>CAYYHX010000057.1:0-9588 GCA_964471835.1 uncultured Hungatella sp. | reverse complement strand
TCCTTCGGGCGTATCGCAGACGGCCACGCCGATACGCATACTGCCCTCGCTGTTCTGGGCAGAGTAGAACATATAATATTTTCCGTCCAGTTCCACCACTTCCGGGGCCCAGAAATTCGAACCGGAACCGCACCAGTCGCTGCCAAACGCCATAAAACAGGTGCGGCTGATGCTCCAGTTAAGCAAATCCTCCGATTTCCTGCAAGAAAATCCCTTTCCACCCGTGGTGCCATAAAGATAATACATGCCGTCCGACGCTTTCAGGACAAAAGGATCGGCGATCCTTAGCTCCTTAAACTGCTCGTTTGAAAAATATCCTTCCTGCATAGCCTCCTCCTCCGTATCCGGTTCTTTCGGTTCTTCCTCATCTTTTTCGTCCTGCGTTTCTCCGGAAGAAGTCTCCGGCTCCGTCGCGGCCTCGGTCTCCGGCGACTCAGTCCCCGGCGGAACAGTCGAGGTTCCAGTCGCCGGCTGTGTTGTCATATCCTCTGCTGCCGGCGCCGCCGTGCCGCTGTCTGGGCTGCCTCCCCCGCACCCGCACAGAAGGGATGCAAGCAAAACCGCAGCCATTCCCGTTAAACTTACTTTTCTTCGTCTTCTGTCCATTATCTTGTTACCTTCTTTTCTCTGTTTGCACCGTGATATTCTTACAATTTCGCGGCAGTTTACCGGAAAGAAACCCGCCGGACTATCGATACGGTTCCCTTCCGGCCGCCCTTCTCAGCGCAGCACAGTCCGGTCGGGAACCATATCCAGCGCCACCTCGCGGAACGTGCCGGGCCAGGATGGAAGCCATTCGGATGGCACGAAGATCCGCTTGTCAGGCCGTCCCCAGCGGGTGTGGCGGACGGACTCGTCCTGGCTCCCCGCCGGGCGCACGCGGTTGTTGATCACCAGCGTGCCGTCGGAGATCAGCTGGATCCCGTTGTACCAGAGCGCACGCGCACGATCGCGCCAGACTGCGTTCCCCGTGAGTTCCGCCAGCTCGATATATTCCGGCACATAGTACAGGCCATAGGGATCCTGCGCATTGTGTGCCGCCGTAGATATCGTAGCCGATCTGACGCGCCAAGGAATCCTGCGGGAACACCGTGGTATAATGCCATTGCCATGTCGCCAGGTAATAGGCGATGTCCTCCGCAGCCTCCACATAATGCCTGTCATTGGTGGCGTGGTAGCATTTCAGCGCCGCGCGCAGCAGGGGGGCGGCGGATTCCTTGTCAATGCAGTTGCTGTCCAGAGCTCCGGCAGTCGTGTATCCCGTCGTTTCAAATTCCCCGCCTTTTCGGCCAGCTCGCCGGCCCAGAAAAAGTAGGTGGCGGCGGTGCCAAGGTTGCAGGCATCCAGGGCCATGGGAATATCGCCGTTTGTGATGGAGTCCAGATGGCGCGGGTCCGCACGAAGCCGGACAAATATCAGCCCGTTGTCCAGGACGGCATGCCCGAAGAAAACCCCGTCACACCATCGAACTGCCTGCGCCAAAGAGAGCGGAAGTAAATCGTATCCAGCCGCGTGATCGTCTCCGGATCTTTCTCCATGGTCAGCGGACGTTCAAAATACCGCCACGCGAAGTCCAGGAGTTCATGGTACCCGGCGCGCGGCCTCGTGACCGGCACGAGTTTGATGATGCCGGTAAAATCCTGCCGCGGGGCCATCTCTCCCCGGAAAGGCGGTTCCCAGCAGCGCTTAAAGAGAACCAGAGCAGCGCCTGGCCGGCACGGTCCTCCTCGTCTGCCCAGATGGAACCATCCAATAGGCCACGGACTCCTGCTGGCACAGCTCCATCTCCATACTGTCAACGGGTACTTCGCTGTGCCGCGTCCATCGCCAGGCCCCTTCTTCCAGTTCTTCCATGCGATCCTCACAGCCGTCCAGACCGGGGATCACCGCAACCAGAGTACCACCGTCGAACAGGCATGTATCCCTGCCTTCTCTGCGCCATTGCGTATTCATTTTCATCTGCCATTATCTCATTTCTATCCCTTGACCGACCCTACGAAAACACCCTTGACAAAATACTTCTGCAGGAACGGGTAGATGCACAGAATCGGAGCGGTCGATAATACGATGACGCAATATTTCACCAGTTCCCGGAACTGCTCTATCTCCGAAAGAGATCCCGAAAGCTCTGACGCAGAGTTGGCAAGAGCCTGGCTGTTTTCGACCAGCATTTCCCGCATGAAAAGCTGCAGCGGGTATCTGGTCCTGTCATTCAGAAGCACCATCGCCCGGAACCATTCATTCCAGTGTCCCACTACATAATAAAGCAGGATCACCGCCAGCACCGGCTTGGACAGGGGGATGATGACGTCCTTCAGGATCTTGAACTGCGAGGCCCCGTCGATGATCGCAGCTTCCTCCAGTTCCCTCGGAACCGACTGGAACCCCGTCCGCAGGATGATCATGTCCCAGGTCGCGATCGCCCCGGGGATGATCATCGCCCAGATATTGTTATAGAGGCCCAATGACCTCTCCAGCAGGTATGTGGGGATCAGGCCGCCGCCAAAAAACATCGTAATGGTAATATAGATCATGATCGGCTTCTTGAAGAAAAGCCCGGGCCGTGAAAGGGTATATGCCCCGAAGATCGTCATGACCATATTCACGGCCGTGCCTGCCACCACATAGATAATCGTGTTCTTATACCCGATCAGGATGGAGCTGTCCTTCAGTGCCGTCTCGTACCCCTTCAGGGTAAAGCCGAGCGGCTTAAGGAGCAGCCCTTTGTACCGGATCAGCCGGTTCGGGTCGCTTACGGACGCGAATACGACATACAGCACCGGATACAGGCACAGAAGCGTGATAAACGTAAGGAACAGGTAATTAAACGTATTAAACGCCACGTTGGCAGGGGACCATCTCCCGATCTTTCTTCCTTTCTGTCCTTCCATGCGCACACCTCCATCAGAACAGGCTCGTCTCGGTGAGTTTCTTCGACGCCCAGTTAGCAGCAAGCAGCAGAACGATATTGACCAAGGAAGAGAACAGGCCCACCGCGGCGGAGAAGCCGAAATTCCCGTCCACCAGGCCTCTCCGGTAGACGAAAGACCCCAGCGTATCGGAAACTTCATAATTCAGCGAACTGTACAGCAGGATCGTCTTCTGGTAGCCGGAACTCATCAGACCTCCAAGATCCCTTATCAGAAGAATCATGATCGTGGGGAGAATGGCGGGAATCGTGATGTACCACATCCTGGCCAGACGGCCGGCCCCGTCGATCTCGGCGGCTTCATACAACTCGGGATCCACGCTCGCCATGGCCGAAAGGTAGATGATGGAACCCCACCCGATACCCTGCCAGACGCCGGATATCGTGTAGATCGGCCTGTACATGTTCGCGTAATTCAGGAGCGAAGCATGTTCCGTTCCCGTGAAGAAGTTCACCATCTGCGTTATGATACCGCCGGAATCTACAAAAAGCCGGACAATGCCCATCGCCACCACCAGGGAAATAAAATGCGGCATGTACGTGATCGTCTGGACGACCCGCTTAAAGCCCATGCTCCTCACCTCGTTGAGCAGGAGGGCCAGGATGATCGGGGCGGGGAAACCAAGGCAAAGGGACCAGATGTTCTGCATCAGCGTATTCTTTACCGTCCGGAAGAAATACGGGCTGCTGAAGAAACTCCTGAAATTTTCAAATCCGATCCATTTGCTCTTTGAAAACCCTAAAAACGGTTTATAATCCTTAAAGGCAATCAGTACCCCATACATAGGGATATAGTGGAACACAAAAAACCATGTGAACACCGGTACGAATACAAGATACGCGAACCAGTTCCTGCGGAAATCCTTCTTCAGGCGCTTCAGGAGCGGCTGCGTATATTCCACGTCAGACGTCTGTTTTCTCATGCGAGCCTCCTTCCCTTCCTGCATATTGACCTGGCTGCGGCACGGGACAGCCGCATGCTGCCCCGTGCCGCCCGTTTCCGTAAGACAGTTACCTTGCCTGGTACCTGTCGTAAGCAGCCTGCTCTACAGACAAATAAGTATCCAGACCCATGCCCTTGATCTCTTCCCAGAAGGTGTCAACATCGGAAAGAGGACGCTGGCCCGTAACGATCATGGTAAAATACTCTCCCCTTATAGTTGAAAGGTTCGTGGTAATATCCGCGATGCTTTTGCTCTCTTCCACCGTCAGCGAGATCTTCGGGAGACCAGTAGCCTTGACCCCATTTGTCCACATTTTCATGTCTTCAAGTACGCTCCTATCTTTAACGGGATTCGAATCATCATCAGAGTAAGCGCATACATAATGATGGAGCCTGTACTTGGACTGCTCATAGCTTCCTCCATTCTGAATAACTTCCTCATCTGTGTATAGGAGACTGTCTTCCGGATAATAAGGCCGTCCGTCTTCATCAACCAGATGGACATCTCCATAGGAACCCAGGCCGCATAATTCCCAGCCTTTTTTCGAAAAAGCGAAATCAAGGAACGCCAGAGCTGCGTCAACATTTTCACACTGTGTCGTAACCGTCGCATGACGAGACCCTCGATAAGCTGCCTCTTTAGAATAAATAACCACCGGCTGATCTCCCTTGTTTAAGACAGGGTACGGCGCCAAGACAAAATCCTCCTTGGTCTTCTCCCCGCCGAAAAATCCGATTACAGTGATGGGAGAATTCACGAGAACCGCGCTGTCATCCGAAGTCGTCAGAGCAATCCGGTGCGCGCTGTCCGCGACGCCTAAGTCCGGATCGAGCAGGCCTTCCTGGTACCACTGGCTCATGGTTTCCAGATAATCTTTCACTTCCTCCTGGGCCGGCCCCCACACTACTTTCCCGTTGTCATCGAGATACAAGCCCTCGTAAACGCCACCAAAAGCCGAGGAGAAAAGGCCCGTACCACCCGCTACGAATCCCCCTGTGTTTCCGTATACCAGCGGCACATCATATCCCGCATTCTTGCAGTCAGTCAGGAACGTATGCCATTCCTCTATCGTTTCGGGGACTTCTGTCCACCCGGTATCCTCCATGGCCTTCTTTTTAATCACGGGACCACTGGTAACGCCTCCATCAACCGTCATCAGTTCAAAAATCGCGAGCCTGTGGTGGTCGTCTGTGACCGTATCTTTTTTGAGCTGATCGCTGTGGACACCGTTATTGACGTAAGTCATATAATTGGGCAGCTTATCCTCATATTCCGTCAGGTCAAGGATCAGACCGTCCTCCTCTGCGGCTGGCAAACCGCCGTTGTAATAGCTCCCCACATTAAAAATGATATCCGGAAGTTCCTGTCCCGTAATCATAAGGTTAAACTCCGTCTTCTCCTCGCCTTCCACCGGGACAGTGAAATTCAGGTCGATTCCGGTAAGTTCCTCGATCTTTTTGAACACCGGATGTTCGCCCAGATCCGGATAGATTGAGGCTACTCCATAGAAAGTCGGAATCCAGATATCCAGTGAAACCCCGTCGAACCTCCCGTCATAGGCGGAATAGTCGCTTCCCAGCCCGTAGAAATCCCCCAGATAGGAATCGTCCAGCGTCGAATTCACCTGTTCGATCAGTTCCGGGGACGGATCCGTATTGCCGCGGACCTGCGCGGCCAGATCGGATTCCACTCCTGCGGTCTGTGTCTGCTCCGCCGCCTGCGATTCTGCGGCCGCGGCCGTCGTTTCCTGTGCTTCGGGCGCCACAGTTTCCGCCTGGCTCGTCGCCGCCTGTGTCGTTACAGCCTCTGTCGCTGCCGTGGTTGCATCGCTGCCGGAGTTACCTCCCCCGCACCCCCCCAAAAGGGAAACGGCCAAAACCGCTGCCAGGGTTCCCGCGAGCCACTGACTCTTTGCTTTTCTCCTCATTTTTCTTTTCCTCCTAGTAAAAACTGTGTGCTGGGAACCAAAACGATCGGTTCCGAATTGAATTAATAGTTACAAATCTACTCTGTTTTTCTCTGGCGTCCCCGGATCTTATCCTTGCTGCTCCGGTACTCCGAGATACAAAGTTCAATTTTACCGGCTCAGACGGCTTCCATGGTCTGGCTGCGCAGGATAAAATCATCCTGCAGTTCCCTGGAAAGGTTGACAAAATATTCGTTCCAGCCGCAGACGCGGATCTGCAGCTGACGGTGTTCTTCGGGGTGGATCTGCGCGTCCCGCAAGGTCCGCGTATCCAGCACATTCCCGTGCAGCGCGAAGCCGCCCATCGCAAAGAAACTGTCCACCAGCCCCGCAAAACAGCAGCAGCATGGAAAAATCCGGTTCCCCCGTGCCAAGGCACAGGGGCTGATCCGCGAAGCGCTGTTCCGCCGCCGTCTGGATCAGGAAAAACCGCAGCAGTTCCACGGCGATGCCGCTGATGATTTTCCTTCCCCAGCCTTCTTCTTTGCATTCTGCATCGCGTCCCACAGCCGGTCCGCATAGAAGCGCATCCCCTCATCATTGGGATGAAGAACCCGGTCCGCGTAATATTTTTCATCGTGCGGAACAAAATCAAATCCATCGATCACCGTAATGTTCGGATAAGGCGCCGCGGCGTCCCGGATGAGATTCCCGATTTCGCCGAACGGGCCGGCCGGCTTCTCCTCGTGATAATCTTTCCGCCAGACCGGCGTCAGGGCGCAGACGGGCGTATCCGGATAATTCACGGCCAGCGCATGGAAGAACGCCCGGCTGTTTTCCTCGATCTCGCGCCTCTGCAGCCCGCTCCAGTCGTTCGTACCGTAAGCGGTGAAAATGAGATCCGGCCGGAAGGACTCCCGGCACTCCGCAAGCCGCGGATGGAACCGGTCGCCGCCGATAGCCTTGTTATAGCCGTCCGTCTGCAGCCTCTCGGCAATCCGGTTCATATAGGAAGCGGAAGGAAAACGCGCATCATATCCCTGTGTGATGGAATCGCCAAAGAACAGCGTTTTGCTTTCGGGGCGTTCCGGCAGGAACGCGGCGCCATCCTGAAGTTCTATCTTCCGGATTACAGAACACGTTGACCAGGGGAAGACGATCCGGAGCCGTTTCATGCCTTCGCCCAGCTCGAACCTGCCCTCATAGTCGCCCAGCGGATAGTCCGGGCCTTTCTCCAGATTGCTGATCTGTCCGGCCAGCCGGCCGTCGCAGAAGATGTCGTGGCTGAAAAAATGTCTGCTCGACCCTTCCGACTCGGTGACGGCCATCAAAAGCCACGGGCTGTCCGTCCGGAAAGACAGACAGATACCCGCGGTTGCCCGCGCCAGTACCTCGGCCGAAGCCGTTTCCCGGCAGACCTCCTCCTGTTCTCTGGTCATGCGGTGCAGCCGGACGCCGCCCCCTTCTTCCGAAACCCACGACACGCCCAAGGCGGCCGCCTGAATCTGTCCTGTGGTAAGCCTCATTTTCCGTTTCGCAGACCGCTTCCGCAAAGGAAGAAGCCTGCCCTCCTCTCATACGAATTTTCTGCCCTGTTCCCTGGCTAGTCCGTGAATCGCAGCAGCTGTTGGCCGGGCTGCGCCTCAGTTCCGCCTGCTGCTGGTTCTCTTCCGATGTCAGCTCGGCTTCAATTGGTGGAATCCAAAGGAAATCCTGCTCGCTCTTATCATTTTCCCATTTCATTCGGAGTTTCCTGAATGAAATCAAACGGCCTCCATGGTCTGGCTGCGCAGGATAAAATCATCCTGCAGTTCCCTGGAAAGGTTGACAAAATATTCGTTCCAGCCGCAGACGCGGATCTGCAGCTGACGGTGTTCTTCGGGGTGGATCTGCGCGTCCCGCAAGGTCCGCGTATCCAGCACATTCCC
Source organism: uncultured Hungatella sp. (assembly GCA_964471835.1). Lineage (GTDB taxonomy): Bacteria > Bacillota > Clostridia > Lachnospirales > Lachnospiraceae > UBA3402. Next base: position 1,881 of record CAYYHX010000057.1, on the reverse strand, counting down.
GTGCAGCGCGAAGCCGCCCATCGCAAAGAAACTGTCCACCAGCCCCGCAAAAGCGCGCAGGCCCTCCTCGCCGGAAACCGCCGTGGGGTGCAGCCAGAAATCCACCGGCGCGGCGTCGGCAAAGCGGCTGGCATCCAGGGATGCCGCGGATTGCAGGAAGGCGGTTATCCCCTCGCGGTCCATTCCGGTCGTCGGCCGCATATTTCGGGAGAGCAGTTCGCCGGACAGCCTGCCGTTCGGCAGGGCGCCGATGCGGTGGCCGTAATCCGCCTGCGCGACCGAATCACAGCCGATCCGGTAACGCCCGCCGTTGGCGGTCGGCCGGTCCTTCACCTTGTCCCAGACCACATCATAAATATGTTTTCCCAGCGCGTCCACCTCCGGATCATGGTTTCCCCATTTTCGGCGGCTGGCCAGAAAGCAGCAGATCCAGCACACCGCGGGAGGCGTTGTCATTTCCGTAAACCACGCCATGATTGATCTTGCCGGAAAATGGCGTATGGGTGTTGATCTCGATCTGACAATGCGCAAAAAGCTGCGCCTGCGCCCCGGAGAAGAGAAGCGGGACAGGGAGGTCACGATGCTCCTAGATCCACTGACGCAGATCTTCCTTGAGTTCTTCGGGAGTCCTGCCAGAATCCGGGTCAAACCGCGCGTTCTCGTATTCATCACGGATGTACGGCAGGGCGTCATTAAAATGTTCCCCCATCTTAAACACATCCTTCAAGCTTATCATCCTTACTCGTAAAATGCGGGCGCACCTTTCTCCCGAAAGAGATCCACGAGTTTCTGCATTTCTTCTTTATCGGGAGGAACCGTGTCGCCGGGCATCCCGTAATCCATCCCCAGCGCTTCGTATTTGGAAGCCGCAAAATGGTGGTACGCCAGCAGTTTGACCTTTTTAACGGGAAGCTGCGCCAGCAGCGCGGCGATCTTCTCCATTTCCCCGTCATTCATGCCAGGGACGCACGGCACACGCACTTCTACGTCCGCCCCCGCCGCGCAGAGCGCGGACAGATTCTTCAGAATCAGAGCATTGTCCTGTCCGGTCAGCGCTTCATGCACCTTCGGGTCAAATGCCTTTACATCGTAGAGAAATTCATCCGTGTACGGCATGGCGCGCTCGATGACGGATTCCGGCACAAAACCGCAGGTATCCACGGCGGTACGGACGCCCTCCTCTTTCAGCCGGCGCAGCAGCGCAATGGCAAACTCCGCCTGCAGGAGTGGCTCTCCGCCGGAGAGCGTAAAGCCTCCGCCGGAATGTTCATAGAAAGCGCGGTCCTCCAGGAGACGGGGCAGAATCTCCTCCGCCTCGACGGTTCTTCCATAAAATGTAAACGCCTCCCCGGGGCAGGCCGCCTCGCATCTGCCGCAGGCAATGCAGCTCTCGCGCACGAAGCGATGCCTGCCGCCGTCCATCACGTTGGCGGAGCAAAGCCCCGAACAGGTGCCGCAGTTCAGGCATTTCTTCGCGTAATAGGCGGTCTGCGGTTCGGCGGACATGCCCTCTGGATTATGGCACCAACGGCACCGCAGCGGGCAGCCCTTGAGAAACAGCGTGGTCCGGATGCCATCCCCGTCATGCACGGCCATCCGCTTGATCGACGAAATCCGTCCTTTCATATTCGGAACCTTCCTTTTAATATACTCCGCAGACGTCAAGTTACTTTACAGTTTAATAAACTTCTGTCCGCGGAACCGGAACGTCATGCGGAGAGTTTGCTGCACTGGAGGATGAACTCATCCTGCTCGCTCCGCGAGAGATTGACGAAGTAGACGTTCCATCCGCACAGGCGCACCTGGAGATTCTGGTACTCCTCCGGGTGCTCCTGCGCCCGCTTGAGATTCTCCACGTCCAGGACGTTAAACTGCACCGAC
>CAYYHX010000056.1:7188-9609 GCA_964471835.1 uncultured Hungatella sp. | reverse complement strand
TTCAGCCGCCGGAAACAGGCGCACAGGCTGATTCTCTTACTCCTCGTCGCCGTAGTAGGAGTCGTCGCGGCGGTCACGATCGCCGCCCCGTCCGCCGCGGTCACTCCGGTCGCCGCGCCCGCCACGATCCCCGCGGCCGCCTCTGCCGCCGCGGTCCATGCGCCCGCCGCGATCCCCGCGGTCACGGTCGCCGCCGTCGGGAGCCGGCAGGTCGCCGGTCATCTCGCTGGGCTTCATGGTCAGGTTGATGCGCCCCATCTTATCGATCTCGATGACGCGCACGGTCACTTCATCGCCGATATTGACCACGTCCTCGACCCGGGCGACACGCCGCTCGGACAGCCTGGAGATATGCACCATGCCGTCCTTGTTCGGGGCCAGCTCGACGAAAGCGCCGAAGTTCATGATCCGGGCCACTTTGCCGGTGATCACCTGGCCGACCTCCACATCATTGACAATGCTCTCGATGATGCTGATGGCCTTGTGGATCATCTCGATATCCGTGCCGCAGACGGAGACGCTGCCGTCGTCCTCGATGTCAATCTTCACGCCGGTATCCTCGATGATCTTGTTGATCACCTTGCCCTGCTTGCCGACCACGTCTCCGATCTTCTGCGGGTCGATTATGATCTGCTCGATCTTCGGCGCGTACGGGCTCAGTTCGGGCCTCGGCTCGGAGATCTCCGGCCGCATGCAGGTATCCATGATAAACAGCCTGGCCTCGCGGCAGCGGGCGATTGCGCCCTCGACGATGGGCCGGGTCAGCCCGTGGATCTTGATATCCATCTGGATGGCGGTGATGCCGTCCGCCGTGCCTGTCACCTTGAAATCCATGTCGCCGAAGAAATCTTCCAGCCCCTGGATGTCGGTCAGCAGCACGAAATCGTCGTCGGTCTCTCCGGTCACAAGACCGCAGGAAATGCCGGCCACCATCTTCTTGATCGGCACGCCCGCCGCCATCAGGGACATGCAGGAGGCGCAGGTTGACGCCATGGAGGTGGAGCCGTTCGATTCAAAGGTCTCCGATACGGTGCGGATCGCGTAGGGGAATTCCTCGACGCTCGGGAGCACCGGCAGAAGCGCCCGCTCCGCCAGCGCGCCGTGGCCGATCTCGCGGCGGCCCGGCCCGCGGCTGGGCTTCGTTTCGCCTACGGAGTAGGACGGGAAATTATAATGGTGCATATAGCGCTTGCTGACTTCATTCTCATCCAGGCCGTCCAGCCTCTGGGCCTCGGAAAGCGGCCCCAGCGTACAGACATTGCAGATCTGCGTCTGTCCGCGGGTGAACATGGCGGAACCGTGGACACGCGGGATGATGTCAACCTCGGCCGAGAGCGGACGGATCTGATCCATCTTCCGCCCGTCGGGGCGTTTCCCGTCCTTCAGGATCATCTTGCGCACGGTCTTCTTCTGGTACTGGTAGACGGCTTCGTCCAGGACGGCCAGCCAGTCTTCCTTCTCCGCGAATGCCTCGGCAAACTTCTCGGTGATCCGGCGGATATTCTCCTCCCGGACCTGCTTCTCGTCGGTGAAAACAGCTTCCTCCATCTGCTCGGGCGGCACGATCTCCTTCATCGCCGCAAACAGTTCCTCCGGAACCGCAAAACTCTCGTAGGAATGTTTCTCTTTCCCCACCTCGGCCACGATGGAATCGATGAACTGAATGATCACCTGGTTCACCTCATGGGCGCGGTAGATGGCCTCGATCATCGCGTCCTCCGGAATCTCATTGGCACCGGCCTCGATCATGATGACCTTCTCCCGCGTGGAAGCCACGGTGAGGTTCAGATCGCCCTCCTTCCATTCGGACTGGGACGGATTGATAATGAACTGCCCGTCAACCATGCCCACCTGGGTCATGGCGCAGGGGCCGTCAAACGGAATATCGGATACACACGCCGCGATGGCGGAACCCAGCATCGCCACCAGCTCGGGGCGGCACTCCGGATCCACGCTCAAGACCAGATTGTCTAACGTCACATCGTTGCGGTAATCCTTCGGGAACAGCGGCCGCATCGGGCGGTCGATCACACGGGAAGTCAGGACCGCATTCTCGCTCGCCTTGCCCTCGCGCTTATTGAACCCTCCGGGAATCTTGCCGACGGAATACATCTTCTCCTCATACTCGACGCTTAACGGGAAGAAATCAATCCCCTCCCTCGGCTTCTCGGAGGCGGTCGCCGTGGAAAGCACCGTGGTGTCGCCGTAGTGCATGAAAGCCGCGCCGTTCGCCTGCTTCGCGACCCTGCCGATATCGACGGTCAGCGTCCTGCCTGCCAGTTCCATGGAAAAACTCTTGTACATGGTGTTATCTCCTTTGATCTATATTTCCCGCAGAAGAGGCCGAAACTACTGAAAAATGTACCGCCGCCGCGGTGCGCTTTTCAGCGGTCTCGGAACAACTTCCGCGTGGATTGCAAT
>CAYYHX010000056.1:4676-7088 GCA_964471835.1 uncultured Hungatella sp. | reverse complement strand
GCCGCCGCGGTGCGCTTTTCAGCGGTCTCGGAACAACTTCCGCGTGGATTGCAATGTATGAATCACAATAACGTGGATTGCTATACGAAAAACAGGGTGGAGAGATGCCTCCACCCCAGCCGCTCAGGTTATTTACGGATGCCCAGTTTCTCGATCAGCGCACGGTAGCCTTCCAGATCCGTCTTCTTCAGATAGTTCAGAAGCCCGCGCCTCTGGCCTACCATCTTCAGGAGCCCCCGTCTGGAATGGTGATCCTTCGGGTTGGCTTTCAGATGCTCGGTGAGCTCGGCGATCCTCTCCGTCAGGATCGCGATCTGAACCTCCGGGGAACCGGTATCGCCCGGCTTGCGGCCGTACTCGGCGATAATCGCCGCTTTCTTCTCTTTGGAAATCATGTTCTTCCTCCTTCTTCTTCTCACCGTGGACTAAGTGTGCGGCTGGAGTAACCGGCCGTCGCCGCTGTGTCCGCAGACTGAGCCCCGGCGTCATTGCATACCCAAGTATTTTAGCACAGACATCTATGCGTGTCAAGGTACGAACGCGCAGATTCTTCGTCGCGCTCCAGCTGCCGCTTCAGCTCTTCGAGGGAGGCAAATTTCCGCTCCGGCCTCTCAAAATGCAGAAGCTGTACGCTGATTTCCCGACCGTAAAGATCCCCCGACCAGTCCAGCAGGTTCGTCTCCACGCCGACCGGCCAGCTTCCTTCGACCGTGGGCTTGCGGCCGATGTTGGTGACGCCGCCCAGAATCCTTCCGTCCGTCCGGACACGGGAAACATAGACCCCGAAAGGCGGCAGGTATTTCTCCTCCGGAGGGATCAGATTCGCCGTCGGGTGTCCCAGCAGCGGCCCGCCGATGTGGGTGCCGTGGACCACGGTCCCGCAGAAGGAATAAGGCCGGCCAAGAAGCGCATTTACCTTTTCGATATGGCCCTTGTCCAATTCTTCCTTTATATAAGTGCTGCTGATGTCGCGCTCCCCGTCGCGCACCTTGTCGATGATCTCCGCCTCGTAGCCCAGTTCGGCCGCCAGACGCTGAAGCATCCGCGCGTCTCCGGCTCTCCGGTAGCCGAAGCCGCAGTCCGTACCGGCCACAATCGCTTTCGCATTCATTTTCCCGACCAGAATCTCACGCACAAATGTTTCCGCCGGGATACGCGAAACCTGCTCCGTAAACGGGTATTCCACCAGGTAATCGATGCCCATGGCCTCCATGCCGGCCCGACGCTCGGTTTCGGTGGTAATCACCTGGCGGGGAATGCTAGGAACCTGCGCGGACGCATCCAGATGGAAGGTGAAAACAGCCGTCTTCAGGCCGCGTTCCTCCTTTATCGCAAGCATCCTGCGCAGAATTTTCCGGTGGCCCTCGTGACGGCCGTCAAACTTGCCGATCGTGACGACGGTCGGCTCCGGGATATGAAATTCGGTCTCGCCGATGATGTATCTCATGCCGATTCTCTCCTGAAATCCGCGGCAGGGCGGATATGGTCTGTAAAATGTAATTCTATGCGGAACGCCGTGTCCTCGTGAAACCGTCTTTTCAGAGCCGTTCTTTTCGAAACCATTCTGAACCGTCCTTTCGGAATCATCCTTTTGAAATCGTCCTTTCGGAACCGTCCTTTTGGAATCGTCCTTTCGGAACCGTCCTTTTGGAACCGTTCTCTCGGAACGGTCATTTGGTACCGTCCTTTGGGACCCGAGACCTGATTCTGCATTCGCGCGCATGGGTGCGGGAAAAGTCCGGAGATGTAACGGTTCCGGCGGCGCATCTTCTTGCGCGGCCGCTGCCGCACACGAAGCCATCTGGACTGTTACACAGAATAACACGCGGCTCTAGGTCTTCGGGCTTACGCATCTCTCCCTGCAAGGAAGAGTTTTCGTGGTTTCAGGCGGTTCTTCGCACGTTCATACGTATAAATTCCCAGGAATTTTCCATGGCTGTCATAGACGCGGAACATCCCGCCGTCTTCTGTGCTGCCGCCGTTCCGGAGCATTTCTGCTTCCTCTGTGCTGTCACCGTTCCGGAACATTTCTCCGGCCTCCATGTTATCACAGACACGGAACCTTTCCCCATCTTCAACGCTGGCGCAGCTGCGGAATATTTCGGCCTTCTCCGCTTTGCCGCAACCACAGAGCATTTTGGCTTCTTCTATGCTGTCACAGTTCTGGAACCGTTTTCCGTCTTCTGTGCCGACGCAGTTCCGGAGCATTTCTGCTTCTTCTGTACTGGCGCAGCTACGGAATCCTTTTCCGTTCTCTACGTTATCACAGACACGGAACCTTTCCCCATCTTCCGTGCTGCCACCGTTCCGGAACATTCCGCCGGCTTCTGCTCCGCCGTCCGCCGGTTCGCTTCCCTGACTGCCGGATTCAAACCGCACCTGCGCAAGATCCAGCGGATTGCCGTTGCGCGC
>CAYYHX010000056.1:2793-4576 GCA_964471835.1 uncultured Hungatella sp. | reverse complement strand
GACTGCCGGATTCAAACCGCACCTGCGCAAGATCCAGCGGATTGCCGTTGCGCGCCATCACATCTGCTTCCGCGGTTACACAGGCCCTCGGATACCCAGCGAACATCTCCTCCACCGGCACGATATAGCGCTCAAGGTTCCCCTCGTCCCGCAATGTCTCGATCCGGGAAAGGCGCAGGCTGTCCTCGACCGAAAACCGTCCCGAACGCAGACGGAGAAGGTCTTCCATGCAGGCGCCGCAGCCCAGCTTCTGCCCGATATCATGGCAGAGCGTCCGGATGTAGGTCCCCTTGGAACAGAATACCGTCATCGTCACGCGCGGCAGTTCCACGGATTCCAGATCGATCCGCCGGATCTCAACCGGCCGCGCCTGCCGTTCTACGGTTTTCCCCTGCCGGGCCAGCTCGTACAGCTTTCTGCCATTTACCTTCACCGCCGAATACATGGGCGGAATCTGCCCGTACTGCCCGACAAAACTCTGCACGGCCTCCGTCACCTGCCGCGGCGTTACCGTGACGTCCCTGCGGGACAGAATCCTGCCGCCGGCGTCCTGGGTGTCCGTCTCCACACCCAGAAGCATGACGGCGCGGTAAACTTTACCTTCGTCGGTCAGCATATCGCAGATCCGGGTGGCCTGCCCCAGACATACGGGAAGCACCCCTTCCGCGTCCGGATCAAGGGTGCCTGTATGGCCGATCTTTTTCATTTTCAAAATACCGCGGAGCTTCGCCACCACATCGTGGGAGGTGAATCCCCGCTCTTTATACACGTTCAGCACGCCCTCATACATCCGCGTTCTCCCCGTGCATACGAATCTGGCGTTCTATGTGCTCCGACAGACTGCTTATCACGTCGGAAATGCTGCCGTGTACCGTACAGCCAGCCGCCTTCCTGTGGCCGCCGCCGCCGAAAGCGCCGGCGATCACGCTGACGTCCACATAATTCTTCGACCGCAGGCTGACTTTATATTCGTCCGCCCCGGACTCGCTTAAGAAGATCGCCGCTTCCACGCCGTCGATCAGCCGCAGCTGTTCGACGATACCGTTCAGATCGCTCTTTTCCACGCCGTAGAAATCCATATCTTTCTTGTACACCACGCTGAATACCGCTTTCCCGTCCAGCAGGGTATGGCTGTCCATGAGGGCGCGTCCGAGGATCTGCGCCTGTCGATAGGTCCTGCGGTAAAATGCCTCGTCGATGATGCGTCCGAACTGGATTCCCTTCTCCATCAGACGGCCGGCGATCTCCATGGTTCTCGCAGAGGTATTTTCATACTTAAATACGCCGCTGTCGGTGATGATGCCGGTATAAAGGCACTCGGCCACGTCGCGGCTGATCTTCGCCTCGTCCAGCTGTCCATAGAGCACCTCACAGGCCGAGCTGGCACTGGCGTCGATGACATTTTCCATCGCATAGCCGGGGTTCGTCACATGATGGTCGATACAGATGGAACGCGCCGCGCCGTCGAACACCGGCTCGAAGTCTTTCAGCATACCGCGGGCGGAGCAGTCCAGGCAGATGCACAGATCCGCCCGGTACCCTTGCGGAATCTCATGGCAAATCGCGTCAAAATTCTTCAGGAAGGCGATGTTTTGCGGTCCCTTTTCCAGAAAAACAGTCACGTTCCGGCCCGGTTCCTGCTCCTTGATATAATTGCAGGCGGCCAGGCAGCTTCCGATGCAGTCGCCGTCCGGGTTGGTATGGCCCAGGATCGCAATCGTATCCGCCCCCCGGATCAGTTCCTCCAGTCTTGTCATGAAAATCCTCCCTCCCGCGTTCCGCC
>CAYYHX010000056.1:0-2693 GCA_964471835.1 uncultured Hungatella sp. | reverse complement strand
GGACGGATCATCCTTCAGGTCTTTGGTCACGTCCTCGATCAGCCTGGTCATTTTCACACCGTATTCGATGGAAGTGTCCATCACAAATGTGATCTCTGGCGTGAGGCGCAGATTGACCCGCGCGGCCAGTTCCCGGCGGATGAAGCCGACGGCGCTCTTCAGGCCCTCGGCGACCTCCCTGCGGCTTTCGGGTCCGCCCAAGACGCTGATATATGCCTTGCAGTATTTCAGATCCGGCGTGACCTCTGCGCCGGTGACCGTGACCATATCGCCTTTCAGCCGCGGGTCTTTCACCTGGGTGCGGATGATCTCGCTTAACTCCCGCTGCACTTCCATATTGATTTTTATGTTCTTGATACTGTTTTTACGCATCCTGCTTCCTTCCCGTGCCGCCTGCGCAACGACATCATCCGTACCGCCCGCAGAAACATTTTCGTCCGCAACCGCATTGTCCGTACCGCCCGCAGAAACATTTCCGCCCGCAACGGCATCGTCCGTACCACCAGAAGAGACATTACCACCCGCAACGGCATCGTCCGTACTTCTCCGAAGCGCCATTTCCTGCGCCGGCGCAACCGCTCCTACCGCGGCACCTCGACCATCGCGTACGCCTCGATCTGATCGTCCTCCTGAATATCGTTAAACTTCTCCAGGGACAGGCCGCACTCGTAACCGGCGGCGACTTCCTTTACATCGTCCTTGAACCGCTTCAGCGAAGCCAGCGGACCGTCGTACAGTTTCTCGCCGTCACGCGTGACGCGTACGGAGCATCCCCTCTGCAGCTTGCCGTCCAGCACGTAGGACCCGGCGATCGTCCCCACGCCGGAGGCCCTGAATGTCTGGCGAACGACCGCATGGCCGATGACCTGTTCTTCGAAGATCGGGTCCAGCATACCCTTCATCGCAGCTTCCACATCCTCGATTGCCTGATAAATGACGCGGTACAGGCGGATATCCACCATCTCCTGTTCAGCGATGGATTTGGCGGTCGCGTCCGGCCTTACATTGAATCCGATGATAATGGCGTTGCTGGCGGAGGCCAGGGTTACATCGGACTCGTTGATGGCGCCGACGCCGCCGTGGATCACCTTCACCACCACTTCCTCGTTGGACAGCTTCGTGAGGCTCTGGGTCACGGCCTCCACCGAACCCTGCACGTCCGCCTTGACAATGATCGGCAGTTCCTTCACGTTGCCGGCCTGAATCTGGCTGAACAGATCATCCAGGGACAGTTTCGCTTTGGTGTCCTCGATCAGCCTGCTCTTGCCTTCGGAGATAAATGTTTCCGCGAAACTCCGGGCTTCCCTCTCGCTGTCGCAGGAGACAAAGATTTCGCCCGCGCCGGGTACTCCGTTGAGTCCCAGGATCTCCACCGGCGTGGAAGGCAGCGCTTCCTTCACCCTGCGCCCCTTGTCGTCCATCATCGCCCGGACCTTGCCGTAGCAGGCCCCAACGGCTACATTGTCGCCTACCCGCAGGGTGCCTTTCTGCACCAGCATCGTCGCCACCGGACCCTTGCCCTTGTCAAGCTGCGCCTCGATTACGAGGCCGCGGGCATTGCGGTTCGGATTGGCCTTCAGCTCCTTCACCTCCGCCGTCAGAAGGATCATTTCCAGCAGTTCCGGGATGCCCTCTTTCGTATGGGCCGACACGGGTACAAAAATGGTGCTGCCGCCCCAGTCTTCCGGAACCAGGTCATATTCGGTCATTTCCTGCTTCACCCGTTCCACGTTGGCGCCGGGTTTATCGATCTTATTGACGGCAACGATGATCTCCACGCCGGCCGCCTTGGCGTGATTGATGGCCTCGACGGTCTGCGGCATGACGCCGTCGTCAGCGGCCACGACCAGCACCGCGATGTCCGTGGCCTGAGCACCCCTCATACGCATGGCCGTGAACGCCTCGTGGCCCGGCGTATCGAGAAATGTGATCTTCTGGCCGCGGATCTCCGCCATGTACGCGCCGATATGCTGCGTGATGCCGCCGGCTTCGTGGGAAGTCACGTTCGTCTGCCGGATCGCGTCCAGCAGGGACGTCTTGCCGTGGTCAACATGGCCCATGACACAGACCACCGGCGGCCTGGGGACCATCTCATCCTCATTTTCCTCATCCTCTCGCAAGAGGTCGGCGATCACGTCTTCCTTTTCCTCCTTTTCGCAGAGTACATCGTATTCCATCGCGATCTCCTCCGCCTGATCGTAGTCGATCTCCTGGTTCAAGGTCACAATGGTTCCTTTCAGGAAAAGTTTTTTCACGATCGCCGAGGGCTGGAGTTTCATCTTGTCCGCCAGTTCCTTGATCGTCAGGGTCTCCGGAAGCGTGATGATCTTGATGGAATCTTCGACCTTCGCCTCCTCCGTCTTCTGCGGCATGATAAACGGATGTTTATTCGTCGCGGACTTGCCTTTGGTCTTCGGGCCGTCCTCGTTCATACTCCTCTTATTGTCGTAGCGGTCATTCTTATGCGCATTCTTCTGGGCGCGGCCGCTCTGGGGCTTGGAGGCAATCGATGTATCAAATGCCTTTCCGCCGTCACGGCCTCCGGGCCGGCCGCCCGGTGTCCTGCCGACGCCGTCGCGGCTGCCGTAACCACCCTGGGGTCTGCTTCCGTCACGGCTTCCGTAACCACCTTGGGTTCTGCTTCCGTCACGGCTTCCGTAACCGCCCTGGGCTCTGCTCCCGTCACGGCTGCC
>CAYYHX010000055.1:5205-9706 GCA_964471835.1 uncultured Hungatella sp. | reverse complement strand
GGAATTGTGAGGAATGAGGAATTGTGAGTCAGCGGGGTGTGTCTGCAGGGGAGGGAAGAGTTTGTGGAGAAGATCATGGCGGTCTATGATGTGGATTCGGAGTATGCGCAGCGGTTCGCTGATGTGGTCAACCAGAAGGAGAAGGTTCCTTTTACGGTGGTGCCATTTACGTCGATGGAGCTTCTGCGGGAATACGCCCGGAAGCATCGAATCGAGATTCTGCTGATCAGCGACGCGGTGCCGCGGCAGGAAGTCAGCGGGGTTGAGGCGGGGTCCGTGGTGACGCTTGCCGAAGGGGAGATGGTATCAGTGACGGAGGACGATTATCCCGCCGTCTACAAATACCAGTCCGCGGACTGCGTAATCCGCGAGGTGATGGCCCGCTATTGTGACCGTCCTGTGGAGGAAGCATTCGTTGTATTGGGACAGAAGGCGAGGGTGCTTGGCGTCTATTCCCCCGTAGGGAGTTGCTTTAAGACGTCCATGGCGCTGCTTCTGGGGCAGCAGCTCGCGCGGGAAGGCAAGACGATCTACATCGGGTTCGAAGAATTCTCCGGTCTGCAGCGGGTGCTTGGAGGTGATCACAGGAACGATTTATCAGACGTATTGTATTATCTGCGGCAGGAGAGCTTTCATGTTATGCGGCTGCAGAGTCTGGTCTATACATGGAAGGATATGGATTACATTGCGCCGGTGCATTATCCGGAGGATTTAGAGCAGATGAGCGGCGAGGAAGCGGGACGGCTGATCGAGAAACTGGCAGCGGAATGTGGATACGAGTATGTGGTAGTCGATGTGGGACGGCTCGGGAGGAACTTGATGCCGATTCTGGAACGCTGTGATGTCATCTATATGCCGGTGCGGGACGATGAGATGTCGGATGCAAAACTGGAAGAATTTTTCACTTATCTGGACGTTGTGGGGCGTCGTGATGCGGCGGAGCGGATTCAGAAGGTGAAACTTCCGTTTCATGGGAACCTGAAACGCGGCGGCGGGTATCTGGAGCAGGTGCTGTGGAGCGATCTGGGCGATTATGTGCGGAAGCTGCTGAAAGGAGCGCCGTGGAGATGAGCGGGCGGAAATGGCTGGAATGGCATCGTGGAGGTAAATGCGAGAAAGCGGTTGAGGGAAGTATCGTGGTGATGAATGAGTGGAAATGGTTGAAAAGAGCGTTGTGAAGATGAGTGAACAGAAACAACTGAAAGAACTATCGTAGAAATGAGCGGGCAGAAACGACGAAAAGGAGCGCCGTGGAAATGGATGAGCAAAAGCAGGAAAACAGGGGGCATCCTACGGTCAGAGAGTACCGGCGGCGGCTCCGGGAGGCGATCCGGGAGGAGATCAGCGGCGTCAGGCAGGTCAGCGATGAGGAGTTGTATGAAGTCATTGACAGGCACATTTCAGAACTCGCACAGCGAGATTATCTGCCGCTGAAAGAAAGGCTGCAGCTGCGGGGAATGCTGTTTAACTCATTCCGCAGACTGGATGTTCTGCAGCAGGTGATGGACAATCCGGATATTACGGAGGTCATGATTAACGGAAGGGAGCATGTCTTCGTGGAAGAGAAAGGGGTCATGCATCCGTGGGACTGCGAGTTCGAGTCGGACGAGCAGCTGGAAGATATGATCCAGCAGGTCGTAAGCCGCGTGAACCGGGTGGTCAATGTAGCATCGCCGATTGCCGACGCGCGTCTGGAAGACGGCTCCCGCGTACATGTAGTGCTTCCGCCCGTTTCTCTGGACGGTCCCGTCATGACAATCCGCAAGTTTCCGCGTGTCATCACGATGGATATGCTGGTCGAGAGCGGCACGGTCAGCCGGGAAGCGGCAGACTTCTTAAAGAAACTGGTGCGCTCCGGGTACAATCTGTTTGTGAGCGGCGGTACCAATTCGGGGAAAACCACATTTCTGAATGCGTTGTCTGCCTATATCCCGGAAGATGAACGGGTTGTCACGATTGAGGATTCGGCGGAACTGCAGATCCAGCAGGTGAAGAACCTGGTGCGGATGGAGACGCGCGCGCCGGATTCGCAGGGGGAGGGGGCGATTGACATCGGCGATCTGATACGGGCGTCGCTGCGGATGAACCCCAGCCGGATCATCGTGGGGGAAGTGCGGGGCAGGGAAGCGTTGGAACTTCTGAATTCCTATAATACGGGACATGACGGCGGAATGTCCAGCGGGCATGGCAACAGTCCGCGGGATATGCTGGCCCGCTTGGAGACGATGGTACTTATGGGGGCAGAACTGCCGCTGGCGGCGATCCGGAGCCAGATCGCTTCGGCTCTGGATATCCTGATCCACCTTGGCCGGCTTAAGGATAAGAGCCGGAAAGTGCTGTGGATCGTGGAGGTGGAAGGTTATGAAAATGGGGAAATCGGGCTTCATACGCTCTACCGGTTCGAGGACGGACAGCTCCGGAAATGTGGAGAACTTAAAAACCGTCGGAAACTTCAAACCGCCGGGGAGGAGTGAAGGCATAGCCGGCGGGCCGGATTACAGCGTGTACCGCATGAGCGCGGCGGAGTGGATCAAGGCGCTTGCGGCCGGAGCCGGACTTGCGGGGGGCGTGGCCTATGCCTTCTACCGCAGCTGGATCTTGTTTGTATTGCTTCTGATTCCGGCGGAGGCGGCGGTGCCGTTTTATCTGCGCGGAGTCTGGCATGATAAACAGCTGAAACAGTTGGAACGGCAGTTTAAGGAAGCGATCCAGATGCTTTCGACATTCTTGAGCGCGGGGTTGTCTGTGGAAAATGCCATCGCTTCCGCGGGAAAGGAGCTGGAACTGCTGTACGGTTCCGGCGGCATGATATGCAGAGAGCTTGCCTACATGGTACAGCAGATGGGGATGAACCGGCCGGTAGAGGAGCTTATGAGTGAGTTCGCGTGGCGCAGCGGCCTGGAGGAAGTGGATCATTTCGCACGTATTTTCCGGATCGCCAAGCGGAGCGGGGGACAGCTTGTGCCGATCATCACGCATACGGTGCAGATCATGGATGAACGGTTTCTCGTGAAGGAGGAGATCCGGACGCTGACGGCGTCGCGGCAGTTTGAGCAGAAGGTGATGAATATGATGCCGTTTCTGATGATTCTCTATATTGACGGTACATCACCGGGATTTTTTGACGTGATGTATACGACGGCAGCGGGAAGGCTGATTATGACGGTATGCCTGGCGGTCTATCTGCTGGCCTGCTGGCTGGCAAAAAGAATTCTGGACATACCGACGGGATGAACGACGAATGGCCCGACGGGCTGATGAGCGGAATCGGGGGTATCAGGTTGGGGATGATAAAGGATTTCTGGAACAGATGGAAGGTACAGATTCTATGCGTCGCGGGTGGGTTTCTGATCTATGGGATTCTTGCCGGCTTAGGGGTGGCGCCGGACGAGGTATCCGATGGATATTTGCAAAGGGGAGATTATGGAAGCGGTGCGACAGCGTATGAATTTATGGTGGAAGGACTGACGGAGGAACCGGTGCTTTGCCGAACCGAGATCCCGGCGCGCCAGTATACGGATGCGGAGGCGGATCAGATATTCGGGGGGATTCTGGATACGCTTCCGGATCGGATTCGCGGGGAGAATGAAAGCCTTATGAGGGTTGAAACGGATCTTGTGCTTCCGACTTCCTTTGAATATGGGGGCATTACCGCCGACTGGCACAGCGACGCGCCGGAAATACTGGATTCCTATGGGGTCATCCAGACGGAGAACTGTCCGGAAGAAGGCGCCGGCGTCTGGCTGACGGCAGAGCTGAGCGACGGGACGCACCGGGCGGAACGTGTCTATGCGGTTACGGTGTATCCCAAAACGCAGACGGAGGAAGAACGGCTGCGCGCCGCGATCGGGAAGGAGATTCAGAGAGAAAGCGACCGGACCTTGACGGGCGCCGCGGTGAAGCTGCCGGAAACTTATGAAGGGCGGAAACTGCGCTATTACCAAGAGAAAGAGGGATATGAAATGATTCCTTTCCTGGGGATTCTTCTGGCGGTGCTGTTCTATCTCCGGGAGCGGAACCGGGGAACCGAGGAGCGAAAACGGCGTGAACGCGAGCTGCAGGCGGACTATGCGGATGTGGTATATCAGCTGATGGTGTTTATAGGAGCCGGGCTTACGGTGTCCAGGGCATGGGAGAGAATCGTGCGGAATTATGAGGAGCGGAGAAGCGAAGGACGCATGGCAATCCGGGCGGCCTATGAGGAGATGGCGGATGCCCAGGCACAGATGGAATGCGGGATGCCGGAAGGGCAGGCGATCGTCCGGTTTGGACAGAGGTGCCGCCTGGCGCCGTACCGGAAGCTGAGCAGTCTTCTGGAACAGAACCGGCGGGCCGGAACAAAGAACCTGACGGAACTTCTGAGCAAAGAGATGGAAGCCGCGTGGGAACAGCAGAAAACGACGGCCAGAAGACTGGGCGAAGAAGCAGGGACGAAATTGATGCTGCCGTTAATGCTGATGCTTGTGGTGGTTATGGTGATTATTCTCGTTCCCGCGCTGTT
>CAYYHX010000055.1:3866-5105 GCA_964471835.1 uncultured Hungatella sp. | reverse complement strand
TGTGGAATGAATGGACGGAATTTATGGAAGATGAAAGCGGACTCGGTACGATAGAAATCGTTCTGATCCTCGTGGTACTGATCGGGCTGGTTATTTTGTTCAAGAAGCAGATTACGTCGCTTCTGGACTCCATTTTCAAACAGATCAACAAATCCGCGAAGGAAGTATACTGACCGGCGGACAGCGGCGCGGCGCAGAGAAGACCGTTGGAGGGGAAGGCAGGATGAAATGAAAAAAAGCGGGGAGATCACGGTATTTTTAAGTCTGTGCATCCTTTGCATAGCCGCGCTTCTCTGTGTGATGGCAGAGTCGGTTCGAATGTCCGGGTCAAGATATTATTTTCAGACGGCTGTGGGGGGCGCGCTGGACAGTTTGTTCAGCCGCTACCACAGGAACCTGTGGAAGCAGTACCGGGTGCTTGGACTTCCCTGCGGATCGCGCCGGGAGGCGGAGGACCGGCTGAGGGCTTATACGGAAAAGTATCTGGAAGCGGAGAATTGGTATCCGGTCAGGCTGGAATCGGTTGAGATCACGGAGCAGGCCGGTCTTCTGGATCAGGGAGGCGATTATCTGGTGCAGGAGATTCTGGATTATATGAAGTTCGGCGTGTGGGGTAATCTGGAGATTACGCCGGACGGGGGAGGGCAGTTCCTTAAGGATCTTCGGGAAGCGGCCGGCGCCGGAGAAATGGCCGACGCGTATCAGGAACAGGCGGGGGAAGTGAGGAAACTTGAACTGGCGGTGGAGAAGATTGCCGAATGTGCGGACAGACAGGAGAAGAATGCCGGGGAGATCGCCCGTATGCTGGCCTCGGATGACGCCGGTGGTTTCCGTGCGGGGGCCGCCGCATTCCGGAGGGAGGAGAGCCGTATGGACAGACTGGTGGAGAACTATGAGAAGCAGGCGGACCGGCTGAAGAAGCGCATGGAAGGAACGAGAAAAGAGATGGCGGCATCCTCTGAAACCTGGCAGGAGGACCGCGCGGCGCTTTTTGCGGAGCAGATGAATCCTTTTGACGCTTATGTGGAGGAAGACGGCGCCCGCCGGCAGGAGATCATGGAACAGCTGGCCGCGGGGAAGGAGAATGTAAGGCGCCTTGAGCAGACGGAACAACTGGTTGCGGAAGCGCAGGCTGCCCTGAAAGAGCAGCAGGAGGCGTACCGGATGTACAGGGAGCAGCAGGAAGCAGTCGGCGCGGAGCCGGGGCGGGAGCAGCAGGAAGCAGTCGGCGCGGAGCCG
>CAYYHX010000055.1:1873-3766 GCA_964471835.1 uncultured Hungatella sp. | reverse complement strand
CGGCGCGGAGCCGAGGCAGGAACGGGAGGAGCCGAGGCTGTCGCTTAGAGAGGCGGAAAAGTGCTGGAACGGTTATATCCGGAGCATTGTGAAACTGAAGCGCGGAGAGGGCGATCAGGAAAAGGAAGGTTTTCTGGAGCGGGTCAGGGAACTGGCGCGAGGCGGGCTTCTGGAACTGGTGCTTCCGAAGGATGATCAGGTATCGTCCGCGGCCATTCCGGCGGAGACATTTTCTTCCAAACACGCTTCCGGCGAAAGCGGCAGCGTGACAGGGCCGGTAGAGCGGGTACTGCTTCATGAGTATTGCGGGCATTTTTTCACAAATGCGTGCAGCAAAGAGAAGAAGCCGGTGCAGTATGAGATGGAGTATCTGCTGCACGGAAGGGACAATGACCGGGCGAATCTGGAGGATACGATGAAACAGCTTCTGCTGGTTCGCCAGGGTCTGAACCTGATTCAGATCCTTTCCGATCCCGCGAAGCGCAATGAGGCGCACGGGCTTGCTGCCGGGATTGCGGGAGTGACCGGACTGGCGCCTCTGGCAGAGGTTATGGCCTGCCTGATTATGTGCGTATGGGCGGCCGGGGAGGCGCTTCTCGATCTGCGTATCCTTTATGACGGAGAAAAGGTCCCGCTCTGGAAAAGCGCTGAGGAATGGAACCTGTCCCTGGAAGGACTGCTGGATATGGGGCGGACCGGAACCTGTCCGGAGAATAAGGGGTCAGGAAGAGGTTACGCGTATGTCACTTATCTGAAACTCCTGCTGTTTCTGACAGAGGATCAAAAGCTGAAGCTGCGGATACCGGATATGATGGAGCTGAACCTTAAGCGGCAGGAAGCGGCATTTTCCATGGAGAAATGCGTATACCGCATGGCTATAACCGGAAAAGCCAGCGGGAACCATGTCTTTTTCCGGCTGCCTTTTGTGGAAAATTATGTCGGCGCGGCGGAGGAATATCCGTTAGAGGCGCCGGCGGCGAGGGCCTATTAGGCGTATCCGGAAAGGACTTGTTAGGCGTATCCGGCGGAAAGGAGGCGGAAAGGCATGCCCTTTTTCTGTAACATAACGTTTCGATTCATTAAAAAGTCAACTCTCCAAGTGCGAATCCCGGCGGCGATGAAAAAAGACAGAAAAAGGGCGTTTTTTTCCGCCTCCGCCAGTATGACGGCGGAAGCCGCGCTGGTACTTCCGCTGTTTCTGTTTGCGGGAGTAGTGCTGATGATGCCGTTTCGGATTCTGGATGTGGAACGGCAGATGCAGGCAATCGTGATGTCTGTGGGCGAGGACATTAGCCAGATGGCGTATCTAACGACAGAGGAGGACGAATGGACGGGAAGCGCCGCGGCGCTGGTTTACGCGGAAGGCGCCGTGCGCGCGAAAGCCGGTGGCCTTCCGGTACAGGGTCTGTCGCTTAGGAGTTCCTCCATTCTGGAGGATGGGGAGAGCGTGGATTTGACTGTGCATTACCAGATGAAACTGCCGTTTTCCGTGTTTGGCCTTGGGAGCGTGAAGCGGAGCTGCCGCTGCTGGCTGCGGGCGTGGATCGGGAGTGATTTCGCGGATGATGACGGGAAAGGGGAAGAAGGGGAGGAAGACCCGATTGTCTATGTCGGGAAAGGCAGTACCCGTTACCATAACAGTTCCTATTGCCATTATCTGTATAACCGGCTTTCCGCGGTGCCGGCGGAGCGGATCGGGGAGTACCGGAATGGCAGCGGCCGAAAGTATACGGCATGTGACCGCTGTGGGGGTTTATCGGGCGGGACGGTTTATATTATGCCGTATGGGGAGCATTATCACGGCAGCCGGAACTGCACGGCGATTACCGCGTATGTGCGGGCGGTTCGCCGGTCTACGGTAGAGCACCTTGGACCGTGTTCGTACTGTTCGGG
>CAYYHX010000055.1:0-1773 GCA_964471835.1 uncultured Hungatella sp. | reverse complement strand
GCCTCTTATACCGTGGAGGCATCTTATGTTATGGCGGTCGTAATCCTGTCGCTGGCGCTCCTGATCCGCACGGCTTACGGGAGATACATGGAGGCAGCCGGGATTATGCGTCTGCATCATATTGTGGAATTCATGCGCGGACAGGAAGAGAGTGAGCAGAGAGATTTTTCCGTGCCGGACGGAACCGGGAGTGTGGTGCAGAAGAAGGATACGGTTCTGGGGAATGTGTCAGGCGGAACCTGGAAGAAAGAGATCAGCGCCGGTGTTCACAGACCCGAAGACTGGATGCGGATGCTGACGATTTTTGACAAGATGGCAGAAGGGGAGAAAAACAATGACGGAACGCGCAACGCCGGAAATCCGGTACCGGAGGGATCTCCGGCAGAATGACCTGATGATCGCCGCAGGGGAAGAACTGGAGCAGAAGTTTGAGACACGGATGCTGGCGGGAAACACGATTGACGGACTTTTGAAATTCCGCATCCGCCGGGAGGATGACCGCATGTGGTTCTGCTATGATATTACCTCCCGCCAGCCGTTATCCCGCCTCCTGGAACGGTCCGGAATTACCGCGGTTCAGATTCGCGGATTGCTTCTGGGGATCGCGCAGACACTGACGCGGATGGAAGATTATCTGCTTCCGGAGACGCTGGTGCTTCTGGAACCGGATTTTATCTATCTGGACTGCGCGGACTTCCAGCCGGCCCTGTGTCTGGTACCCGGACGGGAAGGGGATTTCCCAAAAGAATTCAGCGGGTTTCTGCAGTTCCTTCTGAGCAAGACCGACCATCAGGACAAAGATGCGGTAATGCTGATCTACGGGCTGTATCAGGAAAGCCTGAAGGATAACTATGGACTGAATGATCTGCTGCGATGGCTGCTGAAGGAGGATAGCCGGGATGTGGAATATGATCAGGCGGGTGAGGATGCCGGGATAGCGGCGAAGGAATGCGAAACCGGCTTCGGGAGCGATTCAAAGAACGGATACGGTTCGGAAATGCCGGACAATGCTTATCTGACCGATTCGTTGGACGATGCTAAGATAAACTTAAACTCGCGCGGGCGGAACGGCGGTTCGGCTTCGGATAAAAGGCATACGCTTTACTGGGTGCTTCTTCCGGTTCTGGCTGCCGCGGCACTCTGGATGTGGAGAGGTGCGGACGGGATCAGAGATTACGGTGTTTTCGTGATTGGCGGCGCTGCGGTCGTGGCCGCGGCCGCAGCGGGGGTGAGTTTGTTATGGAAGAAGGTGCCGGAAAAGCGCGGCACAGGTGATGCCGGCAGAAGAAATTCCATGACAGCGAGAGTACGGAAGAATGAGGAAAGACCTCGTGAAAAAACGGAGAAGGCAGAGAAATCCTGGGAGATGGTTTTTGCGGAACCGGAGCCTGAGAGGGAGTCAGGAACAGATTTCTGGTCTTTGCCGTTCGGGGAGGGCGGAGGCACAGAAGATCAACGCGGGGAGCCGCCGCGTCCGTCTCCGGAAGATAACACGCACACGGTACTGCTCCGGTCCGCGTCCGCGGGGATTTCCCCGCAGGCGGAGCTTCGCAGACTGAGCGGAATCGGAGGAACTGCGGAAACGGTTCCGGTTTCCTATTATCCGTTTCTGCTTGGCAAACAGGAAAGTCTGGCGGATTATATTTTTAAGGAAGATGCCATCAGCCGGCTTCACGCCCGTATCGATTGTCGGGATGGGAGCTACTGGCTGACAGATTTGAACTCGACAAACGGGACGACGCTCAACAACCGCCTGCTGGAAGCCAACGAAAC
>CAYYHX010000054.1:7557-9755 GCA_964471835.1 uncultured Hungatella sp. | reverse complement strand
GGGAACAGGTGCATTCTTGTAGCAAAGGAGATAGAGGCAATGAAGAATAGCAAGGTAAAGGGCTGGTTATGCCTGATCGTCGTGCTGGCCTGCGTGGGCGTGTTTGGCTGGTTCGGTTATGACACGGCGGACAACATCAAGCTGGGCCTGGATCTGGCGGGGGGCGTGAGCATTACCTATCGCACCGTTATCGACAATCCGTCGGATACGGATATGGCCGATACCAAGTACAAGCTGCAGCAGAGGGTGCAGAATTACAGCACCGAGGCGGAGGTGTACCAGGAAGGTACGAACCGGATCAACATCGATATTCCCGGTGTTTCGGATGCCAATGCGATCCTGGAGGAACTGGGCAAGCCCGGCTCTCTGATTTTTCTTGATCCCGAGGGGAATGTGATCTTGACCGGCGATCAGGTAGTGCGGGCCGAGGCAGGCATCATGGAGGATCAGACCACAGGATCGGATAATTACATCGTCAGCCTGGGCTTCAATGAAGAAGGGACGACGGCATTTGCGGACGCGACGTCGGCGCATATCGGCGAACCCATTTATATCATTTATGATGATCAGATCGTGTCGGCGCCGACGGTGCAGACGGCGATTACCGGCGGCGAATGCTATATCGAGGGCATGGGTACGTATGAGGAGGCGCAGAACCTGGCATCGACCATCCGCATCGGTTCCCTGTCGCTGGAGCTGGAGGAGCTGCGGTCGCAGGTAGTCGGCGCGCGGCTCGGGCAGGACGCGATCCGCACCAGCCTTCTGGCGGCTTTGATCGGTTTCATCTTGATCGCGGTGTTTATGATCGCAGTTTACCGGATTCCCGGCGTGGCTTCCGTGATTGCGCTGGCCCTGTATGTCGGTCTGGAAATGATCCTGCTGTCCGCGTTTGAGGTGACGCTGACGCTGCCCGGCATCGCGGGCATCATCCTCTCCATCGGTATGGCCGTGGACGCCAACGTCATCATTTTCACGCGTATCAAGGAAGAGATCGCCGTGGGCAAGACCGTGCGTTCCGCGATCAAGACCGGTTTCAGCAAAGCGCTGTCGGCGATTGTGGACGGCAACGTGACGACGCTGATCGCGGCGGCGGTGCTGTATCTGCTCGGTTCCGGTACGGTGAAGGGGTTCGCGACGACGCTGGCGATCGGTATCCTTTTGTCCATGTTCACGGCGCTGTTCGTGACGAGGACGGCGCTGTATGCCTTGTATGACATCGGCCTGCAGAGCGTGAAGCTGTACGGCGTAAAGAAGGACCGGAAACCCATCGATTTCGTCGGCAGGAAGAAAGTGTTCTTCGCGGTTTCTATCGCGGTGATCGTGCTCGGCTGGGTGGTGATGGCCGGCGGGGCGGCGACCGGACGCGGCGCGCTCAACTGGGGCATGGATTTCAAGGGCGGTACGTCAACCAATGTGCCGTTTACGACGGATATGACGCTTGAGGAGATTGACAATCAGGTGATCCCGGTGATCCGCGAGGCGACCGGCGTGACCGATGTGCAGCAGCAGAAGGTGGCCGGGACGACGGAAGTGATCTTCAGGACGCAGACGCTGACCGTGGAGCAGCGGGAGGCGATGGCTGACGCCCTGGTGGAACAGTTCGGCGTGGATAACGAGACGATCACCACGGAGAATATTTCCGGCGCGATCAGTGATGAGATGAAGCGGGACGCTGTCGTGGCGGTGATCGTGGCGACGGTGCTGATGCTTCTGTATATCTGGTTCCGGTTTAAGGATATTAATTTTGCGACCAGCGCGGTGGCGGCCCTGGTGCATGATGTGCTTGTCGTTCTGACTTTCTATGCGGTGGCGCGGTGGTCCGTGGGTTCTACGTTCATCGCCTGTATGCTGACCATCGTCGGCTACTCGATTAACGCGACGATCGTCATCTTCGACCGCATCCGCGAGAATCTGAGGACGAAACCGGCGAAGCAGAGCATGGAGGAGCTGGTAAATATCAGCATCACGCAGACATTTACCAGGAGCATCGACACCTCGCTGACTACATTTATCATGGTGTTCATGCTGTTCCTTCTGGGCGTCAGCTCCATCCGTGAGTTCACGCTGCCGCTGATGGTTGGCATCGTCTGCGGGACATATTCGTCCGTCTGCATCACGGGCGCGCTGTGGCTGGTGATGACGCGTAAGACGAAGGCGCTGAAGGCCGCGCGGGCGGAGAAGAAGAGGACGGAGAAGAA
>CAYYHX010000054.1:0-7457 GCA_964471835.1 uncultured Hungatella sp. | reverse complement strand
GTAAGACGAAGGCGCTGAAGGCCGCGCGGGCGGAGAAGAAGAGGACGGAGAAGAAAGCGGAGAACAAAGCGGAGAAGAAAGACGAGAAATAGTTCTGCCGCCGGAGGGACAGCGGGAGTTCCTGACTAAAACCGGGCCGGAACCGGACAGCGGAGATGGGGCCAGACTGGAACTGGAAAGCAAAGATGGAACCGGCGGGAAACGGAGGGGTATGAGATATCAGGTGATAGCGAGGGACGGGCGTGCCAAGCGGGCGGAGGTGACTACCGTCCACGGCACGATCCAGACCCCGGTATTCATGAACGTGGGGACCGTAGGGGCCATCAAGGGAGCCGTGTCTACCGACGACCTGCGGGAGCTTGGCACCCAGGTGGAGCTGTCGAATACCTACCATCTCCATGTGCGGACAGGCGATACGCTGATCCGGCAGTTCGGCGGCCTGCACAGGTTCATGAACTGGGACCGGCCGATTCTGACCGATTCAGGCGGTTTCCAGGTTTTCTCCCTGGCGGGGATGCGCAGGATCAAGGAGGAGGGAGTGTATTTTAACTCCCATATCGACGGGCGCAAGATCTTCATGGGGCCGGAGGAGAGCATCCGGATCCAGTCGAATCTGGGTTCGACGATCGCGATGGCGCTGGATGAATGTCCGCCGCATCCGGCTTCCAGGGAGTACATGCAGGATTCCGTGGACCGGACGACCCGATGGCTGAAACGCTGCAAGGCGGAGATGGAGAGATTGAACAGCCTGCCGGACACGCTGAACCGCGAGCAGCTTCTGTTCGGCATCAACCAGGGCGGAACCTTTACGGATATCCGCATCGCCCACGCGCAGGAGATCTCCGAACTGGATCTGGACGGCTACGCCATCGGCGGGCTGGCGGTCGGCGAGAGCCACGCGGAGATGTACCGGATTCTCGACGAAACGGTGCCGTACCTTCCGCTTGGGAAGCCCACCTATCTGATGGGCGTGGGTACGCCGGCCAACATCCTGGAAGCAGTGGAACGGGGCGTGGATTTCTTCGACTGCGTCTATCCGACGCGGAACGGGCGCCACGGCCATGTTTACACGAACCACGGGAAGCTGAACATGCACAATCAACAGTACGAGCTGGATGCGCGCCCCATCGAGGAGGGCTGCGGCTGTCCGGCCTGCCGCTCTTACAGCAGGGCTTATATCCGGCATTTGTTCAAGGCAAAAGAAATGCTGGGAATGCGATTATGTGTGTTGCATAATTTATATTTTTATAATACAATGATGAAAGAAATCCGGGATGCCATCGAGGCCGGACGCTACGGAGAGTACAAGGCAGAGAAACTGGCGGGGATGGCACAGCAGGAGCAGGAAGCGTGAAGGGCGAAAGCCGACAGCCGACAGGCAGGAGAAGAAGGAGGAGAACAGTATGTTGACGGCAACATCATCCGGCGGGGCCGGTGGATTGGGATTCTGGCTGGTATACGCGGTATTTTTGATTGGTCTGATGTATTTCATCGCCATCCGCCCGCAGCGGAAGGAGAAGAAGAGAATGGCCGAGCTTCTGGCCAGCGTCGCCGTGGGCGATAATATTCTCACGAGCAGCGGTTTCTACGGCGTGGTCATCGATATGACGGATGACACCGTGATCGTGGAGTTCGGCAGCAACAAGAACTGCCGTATTCCGATGCAGAAGAATGCGATCGTGCAGGTGGAGAAGCCGGAGTAGGAGAACGGGCGCGCCCGTCCGGGCGCGGCGCGGATGCAGCAGCGTTTGCCGGGAAGCGTATCTTTCGAAAGGTATAGCTCCCCGGTTTTTTTGCCGGCTTGCAGGAAAGCGTGCCGGAGGTCGGGTTGCCGTGTTTATTTTTTCGTATTTTCCCCATATAAAATGATTGTCCATCCGGTCGCTAACGGAGAAATTGCTGTTGTGTCTTGATATTTTAAGTAAAATGTATATAATAGATGTATAAGAAGCATATTTTTATATGATGAACACATAGAAAGGAGGTATTCACGATGGCAGAACAGGTGTTAGTCCAGGCCCGTGTCGATAAAAAATTAAAGCAGGAGGTAACGGAGATATATGAATCATTGGGACTGGATCTGCCCACGGCAATCCGGATGTTCTTCATGAGAAGCAAGCTGGTCAGAGGAATCCCGTTTGAGACTACATTGCCAAAAGAAACGGTCACCCGGTCGGAGGCGCTGAGTGCTCTTGAAGAAATGTTTGAACAGGCGAAAGATGTTCCGGAGATGTCTTTAGATGAGATCAATGCCGAGATCGCACAGGTCAGAGCGAACAGAAAGGCGGGTAAGGGGTGAAGATAATGCTGTCGTTGTACGACTTAATTTTCCGTGAAAGCCATCCGTCTACGGATGCAGGATTGAATGGTGTGCCTTGTGAGTTAAGAAATATAAAATCCGAGTATTCGTCTACCGGAATCCGGCAATGCAGTCCTAGCATCATTTGCAGGCGTTTTGTTATATTGCAGCTGGCGGGTGATATGGATCTCTGATTTCTTGAAATCAATATCTGACCATTGCAAACCGGCAATTTCCCCAATTCTGCATCCGGTGCCTAATAACGTCACGATCAACGGTGCATACAGTGAAAGATCGTCATCTTGAGGGAAGATGACACCCCAAAATGGCCGCTGCTCGTCAAAGTTTCCGGTCATTCTTTATTTATGTCATTTTCCAACTTTTGAATCCCTCTGCTAATAGCCTCCGTTTTATTAACGGATTTTTGTTCGCAATAAGTTTCTAGTGTTTTTTTATCCCTATCGCTTATGCGAATACTAATTTTATTCGGCCTAGGATTCTCCGTTGGTCTGCCAGTTCTTGGACTCATTTCATCACCTCTTTTCAATTTTGTCTGGCATAATTTTATTATATATTATGTCTGGCAAAAGTCGAGTGGTTTTTGAAAGTTTTTTCAATCCGGCACAGTTCATGTAAAATCAGGCAACCCATATGCGTTCCGGCTGAAAATAAAACCCCAGTGCTGCAACAACCGGGGCTATCACCTGCTATCTTATTACGGACAAGATGATTCCCGAAAGTTCTGTCTCGTCAAGCGTTCTTTCGCAATTCTGACATTTTCCAAGGCAGATATATGTACCCTTTGAAGCGAATCCAACTTCACAAAAGTCCGTTTGGGAAACGGCGGGTCGTACTTAAATATCTCTCTGTTGGTCGGGAACGTTAATTTCCATTCTTTTCCGGCCACCGATGATACCGTAAGAATCTCTATATATTCACCGTCTATTCCAACAATGAGATATGGCCTTTCGTAAGAAGGAACCCTGTCGTCTGCGAAAGGTATCCTTCCCCAAAATGCCTGCCCTGCGGCAAACGACTGAGGCATCAGAAAATCACCAGCTTTCCGTCGTCCCGGCAAATGCTATATACGTCATCTTCACATTCCTGCGAAAACTTTTCCAGTTCCGCAGTTATCTCGTCCGTCATGGTTATGTCATCGTAATAAAACGTAACACCGTTGACTACCTCATACCTCGATGGGACTTTTTGTGTTTCCCTGTACGCCCTGACCGCTTTCCCTACGGCTTCAATATCTTCCGGGAACGCCCCGAAATCCACGACAGATTTCCTTTTATTATGATAGCCGTTATCCATGGTACCGTTCCAGTACGCCTCTCTCCACGACTTAAAACTATGATTAAGCTCTGAAAGTTCCTCTGCGGTAAGATGTCCGTAAACACCTATCACGGCATTTAAGGTTTCGTACTCTTCTTCGCTGAAATCTGGATTAAACCTATCGCTGTCCGCTTTGAATCCGGAATAATTGTTCTTGTATCTGAGGCGCACTTTCTCAACGACCATCCCGTTTTCAAATGCAAGAATATCGTCTCCAAAGAGGGGTTGCCGGCACCGGGCCAGATGAGCCATATCCGCCAGCGCCAGCATTTTTTGCAGCTTCATGTTTCCGTCATAGGTATTAGGCACGGAATCAACGCCGTTCTTAATGAAATATTTCGCAATATCGTACACATCCCTCATATTTTTATTATAAGAAGAAACGCATCAATGGGTCAAGCGGTTTTTGAAAAAAGTCAGCGGCAGATTCCTCCGCCGCTAAGATATTTATGGATAGCCGCTTTCTGACCACTCCCGTCAGACCTTCCATGTATACATACGCGCCGACATAAGGCTTAAGTTCTTCCGGCGACGAATCCATGAATTTATCTTCTGTCACCCCTATTGACAGGTAAAGCGGGAAAACTTCCCTCCATACATATTCCGTCCATGACTGCTTTATTTTTGGTGATCCGTTGGAACCCTGGCAGCGTCCATTTCCTGTGCTTCCTCCGCCGTCTCGCGACGGATTCTTGATAAAAAACCGTTCCTCAGCAATTCATCCTGCAGCATTTTGAACAGGGCAAACGCATCTTTCGGATCTTCTTCCGTTGCTTCGTCTTCGTACTCGTCCATGAGATCATAGACTTTCCGCAAAGCCTCTTTTCTTCCTTTTATCAGGCGTTTTTTGTCCATTTGGCGTAAAAATGGCGTAAAATCGAATGCTTACAGATGCGCATATATTGTGAAATCTTTATTTTTCCTAATGTTGCCGATAGGATCATTCAAAATCATGATATAACTAATGGTTATAAAATGAATTCCAAATATGTTTAGAAATTTTCCGATGCGGATATTGAAATCTAAAGGTAAATAATATATTATGATAGGAAATGCGGAAATGCGGCGGCAGTGCCATGAATCATAAGCGGAGGGAAAGGAATATGAATCTGAACATTGTCACGATTCCGGGCGACGGGATCGGCCCGGAGATCGTACGCGAGGCGTGCAAGGTGCTCGACCGGGTCGGGCAGGTGTACGGGCATACCATGCGCTATACGGAGGTTCTGATGGGAGGCTGTTCGATCGACCGGTACGGCGTTCCTCTGACCGACGAGGCGCTGGCCGCGGCAAAAGCGTCCGACGCGGTGCTTCTGGGCGCTGTCGGCGGCAATGTGGGCAATTCCCGTTGGTATGATGTGGCCCCGAACCTGCGGCCGGAGGCCGGCCTGCTCGCCATCCGCAAGGGTCTGAATCTGTTTGCGAATATCCGCCCGGCTTATTTATATAAGGAACTTTCCGCCGCCTGCCCGCTGAGAAAGGAGATCATCGGCGACGGTTTTGATCTGGTTATCCTGCGCGAGCTTACGGGCGGCCTGTACTTCGGCGACCGCTATACGAAGGAGATCGACGGCGTTATGACCGCCGTGGATACCCTGATTTACAATGAAAATGAGATCCGCCGCATCGCGGTCAAGGCTTTCGATATCGCCATGAAGCGCCGGAAGAGCGTGACCAGCGTTGACAAGGCCAATGTGCTGGATTCCTCCAGACTCTGGCGCAAGGTGGTCGAGGAGGTCGCCGGAGATTACCCGGAGGTTAAGCTGACCCACATGCTGGTCGATAACTGCGCGATGCAGCTGGTCATGAATCCGGGCCAGTTCGATGTGATCCTCACCGAGAATATGTTCGGCGACATCCTTTCCGACGAGGCCAGTATGATCACCGGCTCCATCGGGATGCTTTCTTCCGCCAGCCTGAATGAGACGAAGTTCGGCATGTACGAACCAAGCCACGGCTCCGCTCCCGACATCGCCGGCAGGGATATCGCCAATCCGATTGCTACGATCCTTTCTGCAGCGATGATGCTGCGCTATTCCTTTGATCTCGATCAGGAAGCCGCCGCCGTCGAGGCCGCCGTCCGGCAGGTTCTCGCCGACGGGTACCGTACCGGCGATATCTGGTCTGACGGCTGTGTGAGGGTCGGGACCGCCCGGATGGGCGATCTGATAGCGGAGAGGATCACCGCTTGAGAAGTCTGACAGCAGTGAAGAAAAGATCGCTGCTTGAGAAATCTTACAGAAGGAGGAACATACTATGCGAAGCGACAACGCGAAATCCGGTCTTCA
The DNA here is from genome assembly GCA_964471835.1 of uncultured Hungatella sp. Taxonomy (GTDB): domain Bacteria; phylum Bacillota; class Clostridia; order Lachnospirales; family Lachnospiraceae; genus UBA3402. Next base: position 1,535 of record CAYYHX010000054.1, on the reverse strand, counting down.
GCAGGCTCCGGCCCGCTCCCTGTACCGCGCCCTGGGGCTTACCGAGGAGGAGCTTTCCCGCCCCCTAGTCGGCGTCGTCAGTTCTTACAATGAGATCGTCCCCGGCCACATGCACCTGGATAAGCTGGTCGAGGCGGTCAAGCAGGGCGTCGCCATGGCCGGCGGCACTCCCATCGTATTTCCGGCTATCGCCGTCTGCGACGGTATCGCGATGGGCCATGTCGGCATGAAATACTCCCTTGTGACCCGCGATCTGATCGCCGATTCCACCGAATGCATGGCTCTGGCGCACCAGTTTGACGCCCTGGTCATGATCCCCAACTGTGACAAGAACGTGCCAGGTCTTCTGATGGCCGCGGCCCGTATCAATATCCCCACCGTCTTTGTCAGCGGCGGCCCGATGCTGGCCGGTCATGTGAAGGGCCAGAAGCGCAGTCTTTCCAGCATGTTCGAGGCTGTGGGGGCCTGCGCCGCCGGCACGATGACCGAGGACGAGGTGGAAGATTTCGCCAACCGGGTCTGCCCCACCTGCGGTTCCTGTTCCGGCATGTACACGGCCAACAGCATGAACTGTCTGACCGAGGTTCTGGGTATGGGTCTGCAGGGCAACGGGACGATCCCGGCCGTCTACTCCGAGCGCATCCGCCTGGCCAAGCACGCCGGCATGGCTGTCATGGAGATGCTGCGGAAGAATATCTGCCCGCGCGACATCATGACCGAATCGGCGTTCCGCAACGCCCTGACGATGGATATGGCCCTGGGCTGCAGCACCAACAGCATGCTGCACCTGCCGGCCATCGCCCACGAAGCCGGCGTGGAACTGAATGTGGATATCGCGAATGAGATCAGCGCGAAGACGCCGAACCTGTGCCATCTGGCTCCGGCCGGCCCCACTTATATGGAAGATCTCAATGAGGCCGGCGGCATCTACGCCGTCATGAAGGAGATCAGCAAGCTCGGACTTCTCGATCTGAACTGTATGACCGTAACCGGCAAAACCGTTGGCGAGAATATCGCGAACGCGGTTAATAAAGATACCAGTGTTATCCGCACCGTGGAGAATCCGTACTCAAAAACCGGCGGCATCGCCGTGCTGCGGGGGAACATCGCCCCCGATTCCTGCGTGGTGAAGCGTTCCGCCGTGGTTCCCGAGATGCTTCGGCATGAAGGCCCGGCCAGGGTTTTTGACAGCGAGGAGGAAGCGATCACGGCGATCAAGGGCGGCCGGATCGTGGCCGGGGACGTGGTGGTTATCCGCTATGAGGGTCCGAAGGGCGGCCCGGGTATGCGGGAAATGCTGAACCCGACGTCGGCGATTGCCGGTATGGGGCTGGGGTCTTCCGTGGCGCTGGTCACGGACGGGCGGTTCTCCGGCGCTTCCCGCGGCGCTTCCATCGGTCATGTATGCCCGGAGGCGGCGGCAGGCGGCCCCATCGGTCTGGTCGAGGAAGGCGACATCATTTCCATCGATATCAATGCCAACACGATTAATGTGCTGGTCAGCGATGAGGAGCTGGCGAGACGCCGCGCGAACT
>CAYYHX010000053.1:0-9919 GCA_964471835.1 uncultured Hungatella sp. | reverse complement strand
TGAAGGTCGTGACCGGCGGCTCGCTGAACGGCAGTATCCTGGAGACGCAGGAGCACATGACGTTCTCGGCGGATCGCTACCGCTCCGCGGTCTATGAGGGGCCGTTCGCGGTGGCGCTTCGGGACGTGATGGTGGCGGGGATCTCCTGAGGGGAATATAGACGGAAACGGGTATGGGTGCAGCCGGACCGTGGGGAGTGCGGGGAGGGTATCGGATCATGGACGGTTTCAGGGAGATCTACCTGGCGGGCGGATGCTTCTGGGGAACGCAGCGGTATTTTGACGGCCTGCCGGGCGTCGTGGAGACGGAGGTTGGCTACGCCAACGGGAATACGGCGCATCCCACTTATGAACAGGTGAAACACGAACATACCGGCCACGCGGAAACCGTGCGGGTGCGCTATGATCCGCGGCGGATTACGCTGGAGCAGCTGCTTGAGCGGTATTACCGGATCATCGATCCCACGTCGGTGAACCGCCAGGGCGGTGACGCGGGTGAACAGTACCGGACCGGCATCTATTATACAGACCCGGCTGACCGGCCGGTGATCGACGCGTCGCTTAAGCAACTGCAGACGCAGTATGACCGGCCGCTGGCGGTGGAGGCCGTGCCGCTGGCGAATTTTTACCGGGCGGAGGAATACCACCAGAAATACCTTGAGAAGAATCCGGCCGGATACTGTCATATTCCGCCGGAACTGTTTGAGGCGGAGGCGGACGGCCCGTGATTGTGATATGAGGTAACAAGTTCAGACGGCGGGAGAACGGAGATATGGAGAAAAACCAACACTGGAAATTTATCCTGCAGGCGGCGAAGATCGGTTTCGGAAGTGCTCTTGCCATGTACCTGGCCCATCTTTTCGGGCTGGAGTTTGCCTCGTCGGCCGGCTCCATCACGCTGCTGACGATCCTGACGACCAAATGGGAGACGGTAAAACTCTCCATAGTCCGTATCATTACCTTCGGCGCGGCGGTGGTGATCGCATGGGCTTCGCTGACCCTGTTTCACAGCGACTGGTTTGCCTACGGCTGTTTCCTGATGATCATGACGCTTCTGTGCGACTACATCGGATGGCGGTCGGCGCTGTCGGTCAATGCGGTGATCGGGATGCATTTCCTCGATACGCTGGACTTCAGCCCGGCGGCGGTGGCCAACGAGCTGTACCTGCTGCTGATCGGCATCTCAATCGCGCTGATTCTCAACCAGTTTACGAACAACCGTCACCGCAAAAAGGATATTATCAACTGGATGAAGGACGCGGAAAGGCGGCTGCAGATCATCGTCATGCATCTGGCTTCCTATCTCTCCGGCAGGGAGTTGGAGACGGACGTCTGGGAGGAACTGCGCGAACTGGAGAAGCTGCTGATGAAATATATTAACGAGGCCAACGAGTACCAGGGCAATACCTTCCAGTCGCATCCGGGATATTACATCGATTATTTCGAGATGCGGCGCAATCAGTGTTCCGTCCTGAGCAATCTGCACATGGAGATCACGCGCATCCGCAAACTGCCGGAGGAGTCCAAACACATTGCCGCGTATATGACGCAGATGGCAGATTATGTCGTAGAGAAAAATGTACCCACCGAACAGCAGCAGCAGCTGGACGAGTTATTTGCCTATATGCGAAAGGGCGGCCCGATCACGTCGCCGGATGATTTCGAGAACCGCGCGCTGATTTTCCATATCCTGATCGACCTGCGTGAATTTCTCGAGTACAAGAGCGATTTCGTCGCGAACCTCGATGAAGAGCAGAAGCGGCGGTACTGGAATGCGTAGCAGAAGCCAATCGAGGGGCGTTAAAGTTGAAATGGAAGAAACGGCGGTTTCTAGACGTTTGGCCGGAAAAATGTGAAGCCGCAGAGTGACGAAAACGGCCGAACCGGAACGCTTTGCAGAAGGAAATGCGGAATTGTCGAATGACGAAAACGGCCGAACCGGAACGCTTGACAGAGGTAATGACGGGGTGTTGAAATGGAGAAAACAGCACCACCGATGTGCTTCACGGAGGAAGTATGGATTCAACAGGAAGGGAATATCTGCGCGAGAAGCGGCGCATTGTAATAAAAATCGGCTCTTCATCCCTGACCCACGCGCAGACCGGCGATCTGAACCTTCTGAAGATCGAAAGGCTGGTGCGGATCATCAGCGATCTGAAAGGTTCCGGCCGGGAAGTGGTGCTTGTGTCTTCTGGCGCGATTGCGGCAGGACGTCAGGCCCTGCATCAGCAGGGGAAGCCGGACAGCCTCGCCCGGAAGCAGGCTCTGGCGGCGGTAGGGCAGGCGCGGCTGATGATGGTCTATCAGAAACTGTTCGCCGAGTACAACCAGGTGGCGGCCCAGGTGCTTCTGACGAAGGACACCATGGTGAACGATGCGTCCCGCTACAACGCCCAGAATACCTTCGAGGAACTGCTGGAACTGGGGACGGTGCCGGTTGTCAATGAAAATGATACCGTTTCCACGTCGGAGATCCCGATGGTGGACAACTTCGGCGACAACGACCGCCTCTCGGCTATCGTGGCGGCCCTGATCGGCGCGGATCTGCTGATCCTTCTCTCGGACATCGACGGTCTCTATTCGGATGATCCGCGGAGCAATCCGCATGCGGAATATATTGACACGGTCCGGACGATCACGCCGGAACTCTTGCGCATGGGGAAGGAGACAGCCGGCAGCAGCATAGGAACCGGCGGCATGGCGGCCAAGCTGGCGGCGGCCCGTATCACGACGGACAGCGGTTCCGATATGGTGATCGCCAGCGCGGAGGATGTGGAAGTCATTCTGCGGATTCTGGCGGGAGAGAAATGCGGAACGCTGTTCATGGCCCACGAAAATCAGGATTTTGATTTGATGGATTATCTGAGGATGGGGTATTAGCGGTAGTCCGGCTGCCTTTACGAATGAGAATTGTTCTTGACTTTTTGCAGAATCGTTTCATAATAAAGAGAGATCATAATAAAGAGAGAAATTCAAAACAAACGGAAAGTGCAGAGCGGAGCACCGTCCGGGCGAATCCGGCCGGATAAGGAGTGCAAAGCGAAAAGGAGAGGGTGCGGATGATGAAGAAACTGTTATGTGCCGTTTGCGTGGCGGCGATGGCTGCCGGTGCAACGCTGAGCGCCGGGGCGGCGGGAAAGCTGGAGCGCGGCCCGCAGGGGGACGTGTACGAGCCGTCGTTTGACGTCGGGAAATTCGTGCTGCCGGAGGATGCGGCGGTTCTGGTGGTCGTGGAAGGAACATTCGGGACGGAATGTTATGTCCACGCATTCGAGAAAGGCGAAGAGGGATGGGAGAAAAAGCTGGAAACGAACGGCTGGTTCGGTCATAACGGACTGAGCAATAACCGGACGAGGGGGGATAAGACGACGCCGATCGGTGTATTCCAGATGAATACTCCTTTTGGACAGTCGGAAGCGCTGGAGGGGTTCCCGGAGAACTATATCCGCGTCGATTCGTCCTATCTGTGGGCGGATGACACGAATTCGCTGTGTAGGGATCTGAGCAAATACGGGGAACAGGTCGGTACGGCAGGCTATTGGCCCATGTATGAGTATGTACTCGATATGGGGTACAACCGGAACGCGGTCGCGGACAAGGGGTCGGCGCTGTTCCTTCATTGTAAGGAGGAAAATGAGGACGGAACCGCCGGGTGCGTGGCGATCGGCCGCGATGAGATGATTGAGATCATGCGGCTCTATGGAAAATACGGCGACGGGAAGTGCTACATCGCGCTGGCACCGTTCGGGACGTTTGACCAGATCTATGAAACCTACGGAACGAATGACGGGTTGTCCCCGGAGGGGGATTTTGTAAAAGATTAAATGTCCTTTCGCGGGAGAGGCTGCGGGAAAGGAATGTTCTTATATAAAAGGTCCGGAGAAAGCTATGGCCATTGAGAAAAAAGAAAAATGGATCTCGCGGGAATCACAGAACAGGGATCACGGGAGGGGATAACTATGCAGAGCAATCTTACGCGCGAGCAGGCATTTGCGCTGCTGCGCAAATACAATCAGGAACCGTTTCATATTCAGCATGCCTTGACGGTTGAGGCCGTCATGCGCTGGTTTGCGCAGGATCTGGGATACGGGGAGGAGGAAGAATTCTGGGGACAGGTGGGCCTGCTCCATGACATTGATTTTGAACTCTATCCGGAGCAGCATTGTATCAAAGCGCCGGAGCTTCTGCGGGACGGCGGCGTGGGAGAGGACATGATCCACGCGGTTGTGAGCCATGGATACGGGATCTGCTGCGATGTCGAGCCGGTACACCAGATGGAGAAGGTGCTGTTCGCGGCGGATGAGCTGACCGGTCTGATCGGGGCCACCGTGAAGATGCGGCCGTCGAAGAGCGTATCGGATCTGGAAGTGTCAAGCCTGAAGAAGAAATTTAAGGACAAACGGTTTGCCGCCGGCTGCTCCCGCGATGTGATCCGGACCGGAGCCGAGCGGCTGGGATGGACGCTGGAAGAGCTGATGGAGAAGACGATCCTGGCCATGCGTGCCTCCGAGACGCAGATCGAAGAGGCGATGGAAAAGTTGTGATGGGAAGCTGTGATGAACAGCTGTGATCCGCCGCGTGTGCCATGGTGCCATGCGGGAAATAAGAATGCGCAAAAAAATATACTGCATTTGGATGCGGTTATAAGAAATGATGAGGACACGACAGGAAGGGAAGGAAGAAATGTGCCTTTCGTGAACGGCGTGTCCTTTCCTGTTATAGCAATGTACGGGAGAAACTGCCAACGGCAATGCGAATGGTAAGTTGATCAACCGTACATCCATCCGCGGCCATCCGCGGACTTGCGGATGCGTTTACATCCATCCGTGGACTTGCGGACTTGCTTATATCCATTCATCTGCGGACTTGCGGACTTGCGGATGCGCTTGACAGAAGCGCCTTCCTGGGTTATTATTTTGTGGTCAGACCGATCTGACGTGACAGAGAGAAGAGGAAGAAAAAGATTATGAAAAAAGTGGTCAAGTTTGGCGGCAGTTCTCTCGCCAGCGCGAAACAGTTCAAGAAGGCGGCAGACATCGTCAAGGCGGAGAAATCCAGGCGTTATGTGGTTCCTTCCGCTCCCGGCAGGCGCAGGGACAATGACGAAAAGGTGACGGACCTTCTCTATCAGTGCTATGACATCGCGGCTGAAGGCGGATCGTATAAGAAGATACTTGGCAAGATCAAGGAGCGCTTCGGCGAGATCATCGACGGGCTGGAACTGAACCTGAACCTGGCTTACGAATTTGACCGGATCGAGGAGAATTTTGTGAAAAAGCTGGGGCGCGATTACGCGGCGTCCCGGGGGGAATATCTGAACGGCCTGATCATGGCGGACTATCTGGGCTATGAGTTCGTCGATGCGGCGGATGTGGTGTTTTTCGATGAGAATGGTGTTTTCAATGCCGAGAAGACCAACAAAGAGCTTGCCGAACGGCTGGAGAATACGGAACGCGCGGTGATCCCCGGATTTTACGGTTCCATGCCGGACGGGCGCGTGAAGACATTTTCCCGCGGCGGCTCCGACATCACCGGCTCGATCGTGGCGCGCGCGGTCCAGGCGGATCTCTATGAGAATTGGACCGATGTATCGGGCGTCCTGGTGGCGGATCCGCATATCGTGGAGAATCCGCAGGTCATCGACACCATCACATACAGCGAACTGCGCGAGCTTTCGTACATGGGGTTTAACGTCCTGCACGAGGAGGCGATCTTCCCGGTGCGCAGGGAAGGGATCCCGATCCACATCCGCAACACGAACCGCCCGAAGGACAGGGGTACGCTGATTGTCGAGAGCACCTGCCGCAAGCCGAAGTTCGTCATTACCGGCATCGCGGGCAAGCGGGGTTTCTGCTCGGTGACTCTGGAGAAGGCCATGATGAACTCAGAAGTGGGGTTCTGCCGCAGGGTGCTGTCTGTGTTCGAGAGGTATGGCATTTCCATCGAGCATATGCCTTCCGGAATCGACACGATGACGATCTTCGTCCACCAGTCGGAGTTTGAGGATTATGAGCAGGCCGTGATCGCCGGCATCCACCGGGAGGTGGAGCCGGATTATGTGGAGATGGAATCGGATCTGGCGCTGATCGCCGTCGTCGGGCGCGGGATGCGGGCGGCGCGTGGAACCGCGGGAAGGATTTTCTCGGCGCTGGCTCACGCGCGGATCAATGTGAAAATGATCGACCAGGGGTCGAGTGAGCGCAACATCATCATCGGCGTGAAGGACGCGGATTTTGAGGCGGCGATCCGGGCGATCTATGACATTTTCGTGACGGCGGCGCTGTAAGACAGGAGAAATGGCGGAATGCGGACGCCGGCACGGACCGGGAGGCGGAGCCGTGCGGATGAGCACCGGCGTCCTATTTTCCGGTGTTCCGCAAATGGCAGATGGCGAGAGGACCCTGGCAGTGATGGCAGCGGAGAAGAAAGTATGAGGAAGGAAGATCAGGTGGATATGAGAATCAAACGTCGGCTGTGTTTTCTGCTGTCTGTCCTGTTTGCGGCGCGTTTTTGCTTTGCCGTGCCGGCCGCCGAACCGGAAGAAGATGTACTCAAAGTTGGTTTCTTCGCCTTTTCCGGCTATCACGTCATGGATGAGAACGGCCGCCGCAGTGGCTATGGCTATGATTTTCTGCAGAAACTGGCCAGTTACGCCGACTGGACGTATGAGTATGTAGGCTATGACGGTTCTTATGCCGAAGCGCTTGATCTGCTTCGCAGCGGAGAAGTCGATCTGGTCACTTCTGTGACGAAAACCGCGGAGCGGGAGGAGGAATTTCTTTTCTCTGATCAGAATATCGGGTATAATTCCACGATTATGACCGTGAAGGCAGGGAGCCAGACTGTGGTGGAAGGGGACTATTCCACATATAACGGCATTACGGTCGGAATGCTTGAGGCCAATTCGAAGAACGCCAATTTTGAACGCTTTGCCGGGGAGCATGGATTTACATACAAGCCGGTTTATTTTGCCGAACAGGACGAACTGACCGATGCTCTTCAGCGGGAAGAAGTGGACGCCATAGTGACCGGAAGCCTGCGGGTGCCGGAAAATGAGTGGATTCTGGAATCATTTGACGCGAGTCCGTTCTATCTGTGTGTCAGGAAAGACCGCGCCGAACTGATGGGGAGGATCAACGCCGCTATCGATGAGATGGATCTGAATGACCCGAACTGGCGCAACACGCTTCACGATGCCTATTATTCGACGGACCGGTCGGGGCAGATTGTGATGAACGCGGGAGAGAGAGATTTTCTGAAAGATCTCCAGGCGTCCCAAAGATCCCTGCGGCTGCTGGTCAATCCCGACCGCTCTCCGTATTCCTATTTCAAAGACGGGGAAGCGCACGGTGTATTTCCGGCGCTCTTTGCGGAGCTGGCGGAACGGCTGTCGATCCGTTATGAGTTTATTCCGGTGGAGGACCGGGAACAGTATTATGAGAAGCGGGCCGCGGGTGAGGCCGATGTGGTGCTGGATTTTTCCGGCAGCTATTACCAGGCGGAAACCGAGGGCTATAAGATTACGGCTCCATATTACAGCACAAATTTTGCGAGGCTGACACTGGACGGTTTTAACGGCGATGTGGAGCGTGTGGCGCTGGTGGAGCGGTCCGATACCCTGGAGGACTATGTAACCGGACGTTATCCGGAGGAGTCGCTGATTCGGTGCGATTCGTATGACGCGTGTGTTCGTGCGGTACTGGATGGAAATGCTGACGCGACCTTCCTGTATTCGTATTGCGCCGAACAGTATGTCCAGGATGACGTCCGCAACCGTCTGGCTGATGCTGTGATGGGAGAGGCGCAGATCTCCTATGCCGTGGGCGCCGGACTTCAGGACGGGCATTACCTGCTGTCCCTGCTGGACAAGGGAATCGACAGTCTCAGCGAGGCGGAGATGGATGCGATCGTGTCGGCGGAGATCGACGCGGGGCGCAGCAGGGAGATGAGCCTGACTGCCTTTCTGTACCGCTATCCGGTTTACGGCGTTATGGGAACGGTGCTGATCCTTCTGCTTCTCTTCCTGCTGGCCATGCTGGCCGCGCGTATCCGCAATCAGCGTCAGCTGAAGCAGAAAGTAGCGCTGGCAACCGGCGAACTGGAGGCGAAGACACAGGAGCTGTCCGATGCCTTAAAGGCGGCCGACGCCGCCAACCGTGCCAAAACCTCATTTCTCAACAACATGTCCCACGATATCCGCACCCCGATGAACGCCATTATCGGTTATACGGCCTTGACAGCGACTCATCTGGACAATAAAGAGAGAGCAAAGGATTATCTGGCGAAGATCAGCCAGGCATCCAACCATCTGCTCTCGCTGATCAATGATGTGCTGGATATGAGCCGCATCGAGTCGGGAAAGGTGACGATCGAGGAGCGCCCTGAGAATCTTGCCGATATCCTGCAGGGCCTCCGCAATATCATTCAGTCTGATATTCACGCCAAACATCTGGAGCTGTTTATCGATACGGTGGACGTCACCGACGAGGAGGTATTCTGCGACCGGCTGCGTCTGAACCAGATCCTTCTGAATCTGGCTTCGAACGCGATCAAATTCACCGGCTCAGGAGGCAAGGTGGCGATTCGCGTCACCCAGAAGCCCGGCAGGAAGAAGGATACAGGCATTTACGAGTTCCGTGTCAGCGACACGGGGATCGGTATGAGCCGGGAGTTTATGAAGACGGTGTTCGATCCGTTCACGAGGGAGCGTACCTCTACGGTCAGCGGCATCCAGGGTACCGGTCTTGGCATGGCAATCACTAAGAATATTGTGGATATGATGAACGGTACCATCGAGGTGGAGAGCGAACAGGGGAGGGGGACTACATTTATCGTGAACCTGGAGCTGCGTTTCGCGGCAGAACACCGGGAGGTGAAAGCCATCGCGGAGCTGAAGAATCTGCGTGGTCTTGTGGTGGACGACGATCTGGTCAGCTGCCAGAGCGTTTCCAAGATGCTGCGCCAGATCGGTATGCGTGCGGAATGGACGCTGTCCGGCCGCGAGGCTGTGGTGCGCACCGAGGAGGCCATCGAGCTGTCCGATCCGTTCGAGGTTTATATCGTGGACTGGGCCATGCCGGAGATAAATGGGGTAGAAACGGTCCGTCAGATCCGCGGAATAGTCGGAAATGATTCTCCGATCATCCTGATGAGCGCTTACGACTGGGCGGATATCGAGCTGGAGGCAAGGAAAGCGGGCGTTACCGGCTTCGTCAGCAAACCGTTGTTCGCGTCGGATCTGCACCACGCGCTGGAGCGCGGCCTGGGATTGACGGCCGGGGAACCGGATGCGGAGCCGCTGGTAGCGGCGGAGGACAGTTTTGTGGGGAAATGTATCCTGCTGGCAGAAGACAATGAACTGAACCGTGAAATTGCGGTTGAGATCCTGCGGGATGCCGGTTTTGTCGTAGAATGTGCCGAGAACGGCCAGGAGGCTTATGAGATGGTGAAGAGGTCGGAGCCGGGGTATTATGATCTGGTTCTGATGGATATCCAGATGCCGGTCATGGACGGGTATGCGGCGACGCGCCTGATCCGTGAACTTGAGGACCCGCGGCTTGGGAACATTCCGATCATTGCCATGACGGCCAACGCGTTCGAGGAAGACAAGGAGAAGGCGATGAAGACCGGCATGAATGGATACCTGGCGAAACCGATCGATGTGGAGAAGATGGAGGAGGTCCTGCGCGGGGTATTCGGTTAGCGGCACAGCCGCGGCAAGATAGATACAGATACAGGAAAATGCGGACACGACAAGAAGGATGTCACACAAATAATATGCGGACACATTTCCGGTGTTCGCATATATTGTGTAAAAATGTGATAAAAATGATTATGTGGAACAGAATGATTATGTAAAACAAAATGGAGACGAAGGGATTCGAACCCTCGACCTCTCGGATGCGAACCGAACGCTCTCC
>CAYYHX010000052.1:7256-10517 GCA_964471835.1 uncultured Hungatella sp. | reverse complement strand
TCCTCCCTTACCGGGAACAGCACCGCCGCCGCCAGCGAGATCACCAGCGTCAGGATGATGACCTTCATACTCGAAGAGATAAAATCAAAGACCGGCAGCATCTGGAACACCGCGCTGGCTCCCATAGAGATGAAGATAATCGGCAGAAGGATCGGATTATCCCTCGCCGCCGGCATAAAGATCGCGATAAACATGCCGTAGAGAGCCATGTTCATGGCGTTCAGGATCGACGGCGGCAGCACGCCGGTGGACAGGATTCCCACCAGCGTCCCCAGCGTCCAGCCGGGAATCGCCACGCTCATCGCCCCGTACATATACCAGGGGTCCAGTTTCCCCTTCTGCCCGACCGCCAGGCCGAAAATCTCATCCGTGATGCCGAACGCCATGATCAGGCGGTGATAGAATGGCATCGCCTGATCCACCTTCTGCGACAGGGCGCAGGACATCAGGCAGTAGCGCAGGTTGATGACCGCCTGGGAAATCAGCATTTCCAGGTACGGCGCCCCCGCTGCGATGATCGCAAACGACGCGAATTGTCCGGCGCTGGTCAGATTGGTCAATGACATGATCGTGGCCTGCGCGGGCGTCAGGTTCGCGCCTCTGGCAGCGATCCCGATGGTGATCGACACCACAAAATATCCAAGCATGACGGGAATGCCGTCCCGCATCCCCTTCTGGTAATTCTGACGATGCAGCATCTTTCCCTCTTATTCCGCCACGGCGTTCGCAACCAGAAAATCCAGCACCTTATCCATCAGGATAACGGTTTCCACCATATCCTCGCCGGCGTCTTCCTCCATTTCTTCCACACTCTCATAGCCGTATTCCTCGGCAAGCGCCTCGCGGTCCGCGTCCTCCACGGTAATCTTCTCCTTGGAGGCAATCTCCCTGACCAGCGCCTCCTGCTTCGTCGCTTCTTCCGCCTGGGTCCTCAGCTGTTCTTCAAATGCCGCCTGATCCATACCGTAGTAGCTGATCAGCGTTTCCATATCAATCTCGTAAAGTTCCGCCTGTTTCCTGTAGGTTTCGTACAGATTATCATAATACGCCTGCACAGCTTCCTCGCTGACCGTGATCTCAGAATTCTCCATGACCTTGGTGAAAATATTATATTTATTCTCATTCTCGGCCTGGGTTTTGGCATACTCTTCCAGCTGCTTGCGGGTATCCGCCATGAACTCATCCACGGAAGTGTATTTCGTATAGGCGGTAAGGAACTCCTCGTTTAACTCCGCAGGGTGTGATTCGTTCACTTCGTTGACCGTCACTTCAAATACGACCGGCTTGCCGGCCAGATCCGGATTGTTCGGGTACGGATCCGGAAATGTCAGACGCAAATCTACCTGATCTCCTTTGGACGCGCCCACCAGTCCGTCCTCAAATCCGTCGATGAATGTGCCTGAACCCAGGGAAAGATTCGTGCCGGTCGCGGAACCGCCATCAAATTCTACTCCGTCGATCTTGCCCACATAATCAATATTCACCGTATCGCCCAGCTGGGCGGCGCGGTCTACGGGCGTCAGTGTCGGATACATTTGCAGAAGATTCTGGACTTCCGCGTCCACGTCCTCATCTGTGACTTCGACAGTTTGAGGCGTATATGTAATCCCTTTATATTCGCCAAGTTTCACGGTTGAGCCCGATGTGCCTCCGGCACCCTCCTGCTTTGAACAGCCGATGACCATGGCAGCCGCCAGAAGGCTGCACAGGCCGATCTTTATCATTTTCTTCATGACTTATCCCTTTTCCTTCAAAATATAATATATGCGGTCCGGCGTCCGCGCGGCAGGGTCATTCTTCCCGGTAGAACGCCGCAAACGCTTTGTATGTATTGTAGACGTCCAGCTTCGAGGAGAGCTCGAAGGGCGAGTGCATACTGAGGATCGGCACGCCCAGATCCACGACGTCCACGTTCAGACGGGAAATGAATTTGGAAATGGTTCCGCCGCCGCCCGCGTCTACAGCGCCGATCTCGCCGACCTGCCAGAACACGCCGGCTCTTTCCATCATGCCGATCACCCGCGCCATATACTCGGCGCTGGCGTCATTGGCCCCGCCCTTGCCGCGGGAGCCCGTAAATTTGGTCAGCACGCAGCCCTTGTTCAGATAGCAGGAATTCCTCGCCTCGTACACCTGTGGAAATGTTGGGTCGAACGCTGCATTTACATCCGCGGACAGGCACATGGAACGGGCGAACACGGTCTTCGGATTCGCGCCTTCCAGCTCCGCCAGATATGTCACATAGTCCTGAAAATAAGTGGCGTTCATGCCCGTATTGCCTTCGGAACCGATCTCTTCCTTGTCCGTCAGCACCGTAACCGTCGTGTGCCGCGGATTCATTGTCCTGATCTCTGCCATCAGCGCCGCGTAGCCGCAGACCCGGTCATCCTGTCCATAAGCCCCGATCATGCTGCGGTCGAATCCCACGTCTGCGGCCTTCGCGGCCGGCACGAACTCGATCTCCGCTCTGGCGAAGTCTTCTTCGATCATGCCGAACCGCTCGTGAAGAAGCTGAAGGATTTTCAGCTTCACCGGCTCTTTGATCTCTTCCTCTTCAAAAGGAAGCGAACCGGCCATGATATTCAGCTCCTCGCCCTTGATGCCGTCACGCAGTTTCCGCTCATTCTGCTCCGCCGCCAGATGGGGCAGCAGATCCGTGACGCAGAATACCGGATCGCCGGGATTCTCACCGATATCGAATTCCAGCACTCCGCCGTCCTTCCGCACCATGACGCCGTGCATGGCCAGCGGAACCGTGGCCCACTGGTATTTGCGGATTCCGCCGTAATAATGGGTCTTAAAAAGGGCAAACCCGTCCTTCTCATAGAGCGGATTGGCCTTCAGATCCAGCCGCGGGGAGTCGATATGGGCGCCGTTAATGCGGATTCCTTCCTCGATGGGACTCGTGCCGAAGGTTGTCGCCAGGATGGATTTGCCGCGGTTGATCCGGTAAACCTTATCGCCCGGCGTGTAGGATTTCTTCTCATCGAAGACCGTGTAACCGGCCGCCGTAAGCAGCTTTTCCGCCGTTTTCACACATTCCCGCTCCGTCTTGCCGTGATCCAGAAATTCTTTATATCCCTCGCAAAACGCGGCGGCCTCCCCGATCTGCTCCGGGGCTTTCGCCGCGATGTGCGGAATCTTCCATGTCAGCTGTTCCTGCAGCTCTTTTCCTGTCATTTCCGTTCTCCTTGTTCCATCTGTCCGGTCCCGTTCCGTTCGCTTCCAGTTTGTTCGATTCTATACCGTTCAGTTTCGTTC
>CAYYHX010000052.1:5031-7156 GCA_964471835.1 uncultured Hungatella sp. | reverse complement strand
GACCCGGCGGCGCTGCTGAAAACGACCCGGCGACGGCATCGTCCGCCTCACCCGCGGATACCAAGTTCCTCACTGTCCAGAACCAGCGTAAACGGCCCGTCATTTACCAGACGAACCTCCATCTCCGCGCCGAAAATACCATGCTCCACTTTATCCGCATAACCGCGGCAGCGTTCGATCACATGCTCATAGATCCGGTTCGCGTGATCCGGTGTGCCGGCCCTCGTGAACCCGGGGCGGTTGCCTTTGCGGCAGTCCGCGTAAAGGGTGAACTGGCTGACGACCAGCAGCTCGCCGCCTACGTCCGCCAGGGACAGATTCGTCTTGCCGTTTTCATCCGCGAAGATCCGCAGGCGGCAGATCTTGTCTGTCATCCTGTCCGCGATCTCCGGCGTATCCTCGTCAGAAACACCCACCAGCAGGAGAAATCCCCGCCCGATCGCCCCGACCACGGAGCCGTCCACCAGGACACTGGCCCCGGCAACCCGCTGAAGTACGACTCTCATCGCTTAGCCGCTCCTCCCCTCTCTGTGATACATTTCTATCATCCCGCATAATCGAACAAGAGGCGGCAAAGCGGCCCGGCTAAAGTCTCCGGGCCGCGTTCCCTCTACTCTGCGGCAGGCAATCCCTCGTCCGCCTCCGGCTTCTGTTTATCCTCACGCGCATTCCACTGGAGGATCGACTCATTTAAGGAATACATTTTCGCATCCAGCATGTCCACCACATCGGCGCAGGCTTTCAGCTCCGCCTGCAGGAATTCCGGCGCGTCGCCGCCTAATTTGTAATACATCTTATGTTCCAGGCTGGCCCAGAAATCCATGGCCACCGTCCGGATCTGGATCTCCACCTTCGTCTCCACCGGTCCTTCCGTCAGATAGACCGGAATCGTCACCACCATGTGGTAGCTCTTATAGCCGTTGGGCTTCGGATTCTTGATGTAGTCCTTCACATACAGCACCGTGATGTCACCCTGCCGCGAGATCATATCCGCGATCTGGTAGATATCCGATGTAAAGGAACAGATGATGCGGACGCCGGCGACGTCATTCAGCTTCTCCGTCATGTTAAAGGTATCCACCTCGCAGCCCATGCGTTTCAGCTTCTTGACGATGCTCTCCGGCGTCTTGAGCCGGGACTTCACATGCTCGATGGGGTTATAGTTGTAAATGTGTACGAATTCGCTGTTTAATACCTCGATCTTCACGTTCATCTGCTTCAGGGCAGAATTGTAAATGAACATCAGTGATTTCCACTGGTCAATCTGATCATAGGTTTTGGGGATATAGGTCATGCGTATCCCTCCTTGCTAAAGTTGCCGTAATACTTATAACTTCAGATCCTTGAGCAGATCGCCCAGCCCGGTCGTAACCGGAGCGGAATTCTTGTAATGGAAATCGCTCTTCTCCTCGCGCCCTTCCTTCGGTTCGCGTCCTTCACGCTGTTCACGCGGCTGGCGCGGCTCACGGGACCCGCGCTGTTCACGCGGTTCTCTTTCTCTCGGCGGCCTGTCCTCGTCTTCCTCGAGGGCTCTCATGGTCAGGCTGATCTTGCCATTCGCGGTGTCGCGGATCTTTACTCTCACAGTCTGCCCTTCCTGCAGCACGACGCCGGGGTGTTTGATCCTCTGGCGGCTGATCTGGGACACATGCAAAAGACCGGAAACGCCATCCTCCAGCCTCACGAAAGCGCCGTAATCCTTAATGCTCTCCACAACGCCTTCTACGACGGCGCCGGGAACATATTTCTCCATCTTCGCCTTGCGCTCCGCGTCCCTGCGCTCGCGAAGAAGCTCCCTGGCCGACAGAACCAGTCTTCTCTTCTCCGGATCTACCGTGATAATGTAGGTATCAATGTGCTGTCCGACAAAATCATCCAGCTTCTCCACATAATTCAATGCGATCTGGGACGCCGGAATGAACGCTTTCATGTTATCGACAAAGGCAATCGCGCCGCCCTTGACGATCTCCTTGACCTTCACATTGACAACTGCCTTATCCTCCATCATCTGCCGCAGCTCTTCCCATTTCTCGGCATTCTTGGAACCGTCATCCACGAAACCTCGGCTGCGCTTCTTCGCATGTTCCTTGTAGGACTTCTCCAGTTCATCCTTGAAGTCCTCCAT
>CAYYHX010000052.1:0-4931 GCA_964471835.1 uncultured Hungatella sp. | reverse complement strand
CATTCGCCGCTGCTGCTTCCGTCTTCTCGGCAGCGGCTTCGGCTGACGCTTCTGCAGTTTCAGCTTTCTCGGCGGCAGCTTCTGCCGGTGCTCCTGCGGTTTCCGTCTTCTCCACGACGGCTTCGGCTGGCGCTTCTGCGGTTTCCGCCTTCCCGGCAGCGGCTTCGGCTGGCGCTTCTGCGGTTTCAGCTTTCTCGGCGGCAGCTTCGGCTGGCGCCTCTGCGGCTTCGGCCTTCTCCACGACGGTCTCTACCGACGCTCTCGCGGCTTCCGTCTTCTCCGCGGCAGCTTCGGCTACTGCTTCTGTGACGGCGGCCTCGACAGCTGTTTCTGCAGCTTCGGCCTTCTCCACGACGGTCTCTACCGACGCTCCCGCGGCTTCCGTCTTTTCGGCGACAGCTTCTGCCGATGCTTCTGCGGCCTCAGCTTTCTCGGCGGCAGATTCGGCTGGCGCTTCCGCGACCTTAGCTTTCTCGGCGGCAGATTCGGCTGGCGCTTCCGCGGCTTCCGTCTTCTCGGCGGCGGTCTCCGTCTCATTATTGTCTGTTTGTGCTTTCAGCATTTCTTCACTCATGTCTGTAACTCCTCCATCTTGCATATTTGACATCATGCACGCCCTTTTTCGTCCTGTGGACGGCGTATAATCTCATTATACTATAAAAATCAAATTTCTACCTTATTTTTTTAATGGTTTTATAAAAAAATTTGTGATATATTAAAAAACGTACAATTTCCCCGCCCGAAACCGCCTTTTAGGGGTGCTTCTGATGTTTTTGGGTGCAGAAAGAAGGGGAACAGAAAGAAGGAACATTTATGAAAGACGTCATGGATCTGCACACGCACACGATCGCCAGCGGACACGCCTACAATACCCTTTACGAGATGGCCCGCGCCGCTTCCGAACGGAACCTCAAGGTTTTCGGCTCCACGGATCACGGGCCGCATATGGGCGGGGCGCCCCATGAACTGTATTTCATCAACTTTAAGGTGATCCCCAACGAACTCTACGGGGTGAGGATTCTGATGGGGTGTGAATTGAATATTCTGGATTATGAAGGGCATGTGGACCTCCTGCCTTCCAGCCTGAGAAGGATGGACTATGCGATTGCCAGCATCCATGCCCCCTGCTTTACGGCCGGCACCGTGGCGCAGAATACGGCCGCCGTCGTAAATGCCATGAAAAATCCCTATGTGAAGATTATCGGCCACCCGGATGATTCCCGCTTTCCCCTCGACCCGGATACCGTCGCGGCGGCGGCGAAGGAACACCACGTCCTTCTGGAAGTCAACAACGCTTCCTTATCTCCTCGTGCCTTTCGGAAAGGCGCCCCGGAGAATTACGCCGTCCTGCTCGAACGGTGCGTCCATTACGGCACGCCCGTGATCATGGACAGCGATGCCCATGTCGCGTCGGACGTGGGGAACCACGCCGGAAGCGCCGCGCTTCTGGAGAAAATGCATTTCCCGGAAGAACTGGTGATCAACACCTCCGTGAAAAAGCTGATTCCTTATATTCCGTCGCTGGCTCTGGACGGCCCGCACGAGGCAGGGTTCTGAAAGCAGGCAAAACACACGGGAGGCGCATTATGATCAATTTTCTGAATCTGGAATATTTCCTCGTGGCGGCGGAAGAATCAAGCATCACCAAAGCCGCGCGGAGGCTGAACATTTCCCAGCAATCCTTAAGCAGCCACATCGCCAACCTGGAGAAAGAATTCGATATCACCCTGTTCAACCGGACCTCGCCGCTTACGCTGACCTATGCCGGGCAGATGCTGGCCAAACACGCGCAGGAAATCCTGCATCTGCGGAACGAAACCTACCGGGAACTGGCGGATATCAAGGATTTTTCAAAAGGAAAACTCACCATCGGCATGTCCCACACACGGGGCCGGCGGGTGCTGCCGGAGATCCTGCCGGTCTATCAGAACCAGTTTCCCAACATCGAGCTGCATCTGAAAGAGGGCAACACGCGGGAACTGGACGCGGACCTGCTTCACGGCGAGGTGGATCTGATCATCGACATGCTGCCGATCAAGGGCGAGAATATCGAAACGGTGCCCATCTGCGAGGAGGAGATCCTGCTGATCGTACCGGACGCCCTGCTGGAAAAGCTGTATCCCGGCCATGTCCCCGAAATCAAGGCCCGGCTGGAACATTCTGCGGACCTGACGCTCCTGGCCAACTGCCCGTTCCTGCTCAACAATGCCGGCAACCGGGTGCGGACGCTGGCGGAAGAGATGTTCGAGGACGCCCAGATCACCCCGCCCGTCGTACTTGAGACGGAGAACATCGAAACGGTGCTGGCCCTGGCGATCAAGGGGATGGGCGCCACCTTCTATCCGAAAATGTTCATGAACGAAAATGATGAGTGGCGCCGCGCGATGATGCAGTCGGCCGGCATGGGCCTGTACCATCTGAACCATCCGAAGGCGCACGGCGTGTTGGGGATCGGCTACCACAAAGGGCATTATATGTCGCGGGCCACGGAGGAATTCATCCGTATGGCCAAAGAACTGCTGCAGAAATTCTCCCGTGAAACGGATGGGAAACCTTGACAAAATGATGTCTCTCGAGTATAATCAATAACAATAATCATTATTGATAAATGCACGCATGGAGAAGCTGCTATGAAAACACTGAAACACAGCCGCCAGCGGGATTCGATCCTGAACTGCCTCATGGAAAGACACGACCATCCTACCGCCGACGCGATCTACGAAAGCGTCCGTGAGGAATTTCCCAATGTGAGCCTTGGCACCGTCTACCGGAACTTAAATCTGCTGGCGGACATCGGCGAGATCCGGCGTTTGAACTGCGGAAACGGCCCGGAGCGGTTTGACGGGGACACCCGCCCCCATTATCATTTTATCTGCCGGAACTGCGGGCAGGTTACGGATCTTCCGATGGACATCTTCACGCAGGTAAATGCCATGGCGCAGGAACACTGCGGTGGGCGGATCGACAGCCATATCACGTATTTTTACGGCGTCTGCCGGGACTGCCTGAAGGTTGCCGCGGCTGCGGCCACAGAAAATAAAATTTCCGATTGACAGACGGAGAAGTTTATGCTAAGATAATAACAGGAATTATTCCTATTATTTATCCGAAACTGCAGGCAGCATTTTCCGGAAACACAGCACACATGAAGGTAAAATATTAAAAGAAAAGGAGATATTCACTATGAAGAAATGGGTTTGCAAGGTTTGTGGCTATGTACATGAGGGCGACACCCCGCCGGAGTCCTGCCCGGTCTGCAAGGCGCCGGCTGACAAGTTCGAGGAGCAGAAGTCCGAGCTGACCTGGGCGGCCGAGCACAGCATCGGCGTGGCGAAGGGAGTCCGCGAGGACATCGTTGCGGATCTGAGAGCGAATTTTGAGGGCGAATGCACCGAAGTCGGCATGTACCTGGCGATGGCGAGAGTCGCCCACCGGGAGGGATATCCGGAGATCGGCCTGTACTATGAGAAGGCCGCCTATGAGGAGGCGGAGCACGCGGCGAAGTTTGCCGAGCTTCTGGGCGAGGTTGTCACCGACAGCACGAAGAAGAACCTGGAGCTGCGCGTAGCCGCCGAAAACGGCGCGACCGCCGGCAAAGTCGATCTGGCGAAACGGGCGAAAGAACTGAATCTGGACGCGATCCATGATACCGTCCATGAGATGGCCCGCGACGAAGCGCGACACGGCAAGGCGTTTGAGGGACTGCTGAAGAGGTACTTTGGTTAAGCGAAATCGCTTATTTTAACGGTTTTCTCAAAAGGAAGGGAATGAATCAGAAATGGTTTATTCCCTTTTTGAGTGGAAGAAAAGTGTACTTTTTCTTTACTTACAATCCTTTTCCCTTTCTAAAGTGTACTTTCTGAAAAGTGTACCTTGTTACCCTCTCATCTTACCTCACAAATTCCCTATTTTCAAGATTTTTCTTTGAATCTGCCGCTATTCTTCCCTTTAATTTGCCGGACAACAACTTTCTATACCTTTTCTAGATATATCCACTATTTTCTATAATTTTTGAATCCTTTAGGACAACTTTCTATAATTATCCTGCCGCCATTTTGAAATATCTCTGAAAGGAGTGATTTCAATATGGTAACAAAAGCCACAAGAAGAAAACTGGAATCTTTTTGGCAAAACAAGTGTGCTATTTGCGGAAACAATGATTTTTTGGAAATCCACCACTTGACGCCAAAAGAAAAAGGCGGCACGGATGATTATGACAATTTAATTCTTTTATGCGCCTGCTGCCACGCCGCCATTCATCACAGAACCTATAATGTTGACAAGTATCAACAGAATACATCAATAGACTATGAATCCGCAAAGCCTGTTTTAGCCGCTTATTTTGCCAATGAGATAGGCACAAAAGAGACAAAAGAAAAATTAAACCTCTCTCCCAAAACTCACCTGTCAGAAAGTTCAGTTTATAAAAGATACAAGAGAGAACACAATATAGTCAAATTTTATAACAATGTCGATTTAATCAACAGCAAAAGGAGACAAAATGTATAAGATATTTATATGGTATTTCCAGACACTCACACAAGAACAGAAAAAATATTGCCTTATTTCTTTACACTGCGGCAATGCTTTTTCTCTTCTGTTACCTAATATTAAAAAATGAAAGGCCTTCCATAATGCAATCAACAGTAGTAACTATAAACCAATATAGAAATATGCTCCCCGCACAAAAACTTTTTCTCGCCTTTTATGGGGAACTAAACCTTAATAATCCATACTATTCTTATCATCTTCAAAGGCAAAGATTTAAAGAGAAATTACAGGAGAAGCAAATACTCCAACTAACAGAAGATACCATCAAAACGGAATTGCCTAAAATAATGGCTTCTGAAATCCAAAAAACACTGAACCAGAAATAAGTGTTAGTGTAAAATTTTAATTGGCAAAATAAAAGAAAGAGGCCGAAGCCTCTT
>CAYYHX010000051.1:0-10561 GCA_964471835.1 uncultured Hungatella sp. | reverse complement strand
GCAGATCCTCCAGCAGCACGATACTGCCTGCGGGGACAGGGGCCTCGCCGAGCGACCGGGGCTGCTCCACCGTGCGAAACCCCAGTCCCTCCCGCCGCACGATGTGCCTGGCTACCCGCCGCCTCGATTCGTCGTCGCACACCTGCATCGTGGCGATATAAATGCGGTTCTCGCGGGGCATGGCGGCGATGAGCCGCTCCGCGAAGGCGGACTTTCCGCAGCCGCTTCCCCCTGTCAGCAAGATTGTCATGACAGATCCTCCTGTCTTTGATAGGGAGCCATACCCAGATGCGAAAAGGTATGGATGCTCCCGTAGACTGCCGCCGCCGCATCCAGAAGCGGGAACAGCAGCACGGCCCCGGCGCCTTCCCCCAAGGCCAGACCGGCCTCCAGGATCGGTTTCATTTCCATCGCCTCAAAAAGAAAACGGGCCGCCGGCTCACGGCTCATGTGAGAAGGGAGCAGGAAATCCCGGACTTCCTTGCACATCCGTACCGCGGTCAGCGCGGCTACGGCGGAAACCGCGCCGTCAATAACCATTGGCACCCTGTAAAGCATCCCGCCAAGAAAGGCTCCGGCCATACCCGCGATCTCAAAGCCGCCCACCCGGGCAAGCACATCAAGCGGATCGCCGGGATCAGGGCGGTTGACGGCCAAGGCCCGGCGCACCGCTTCGATCTTACGCCGCAGACCCGCATCGGAAAGCCCCGCTCCCCGCCCCACGGCATCCTGCGGCAGCAGGCCCAGCAGCGCACAGGTCATGGCCGCGCAGGCGGTGGTGTTGCCGATGCCCATTTCGCCTACGGCAATCATCCGGTATCCCTTCTCCCTCATCTCGCCGACCAGATCCAAGCCGGCGCGGATTGCCTGTTCCGCCTGGAGCCGACTCATGGCCGGCCCCAGAGCCATATCCGCCGTGCCGCAGGCGACCTTCCGTAACATGGCGCCCGGCACATTTTCCGTCATACCCATGTCCACCGCAAATGCGTCCGCCCCGGCGGAACGGGCCATGATACTGACGTTGGACGTGCGCTCCACGATGGAACGCGCCACCAGCGCCGTGACCCTGCTGTCCGACTGGGCGACCCCCTCGGCCGTCACGCCGTGATCCGCGCAAAAGACCAGCGCACACCGCGGGGCAAGGGAAATCTCCGCTGTCTCCTGAATACCGGCGATTTGAGCGATCAGATCCTCGAAAGCGCCCAGCGAATGAAGCGGCTTCGCAATCCGGTCCCAGCGGGCCAGCGCCTCCGCCCGGGCCGCGCCGTCAAACTGGCGAGATGGTATCTTCATTGGCACGTTTCCTCCTGTCCATTCTGATAGCCTCTCGGAATCTCTAATCCTTATTTTATAAGACTTCTGAGATCCTTTTTTATAAATTCCCCCAATTTAGTCCATCTGACCCATTTCGGATAAAATCTGCTTGCCAAAGTTCACTCCGACCGGATGAATCTGGCTGGTAGGTTCAGGATTCCGAGGGCCTATTCTGGAATCCATAGTTATACCATTGCTCCTGTCAGCTTTGGCAGTACAGTCATGTCTTTTCCTCTGCCAGCCCGGCGAACACAGTTATACCCTTCCATACTATCCATCTTGGCGGTCACAATTATGCCTTTCCCTCTGTTTTTTCCGGCGATCACGGTCATATTCTTCCTCGTTATCCATCCAGATGGTCATACTCATCCCTTCCCTGTCCACCATGGCGGGTACAGTCATGTTCTTCTCCGTTGTCCATCCAGACGGTCATATTCATTTCTTCCTTGTCCACCATGGCAGTCACGACCATACACTTTCCTCTGTCTGCCCGGACCGTCGCAGTCATGTTTTTTCTCACCGTCTACTCTGACGGTCACAGTCATGTTTTTCCCTGTTATCTATCCAGACGGTCATACTCATTTCTTCCTTGTCCACCATGGCAGTCACGGCCATACACTTTCCTCTGTTCGCCCGGCCCGTCGCGGTCATGTTTTTCCTCACCGTCCACCCTGGCAATCACAGCCATTCCGTCACTCCTGTTCACCATGGCGGTCACAGTCTTGCACTTTTTCCTGTCTGCCAGGATAGTCACAGTCATGTTTCTCTTCACTATTCATGCCGGCAGTCAATGCTTTTCCTTCACTCCCGTCCGCTCTGGCGATCACGGCCATGATGTCGCGGCAGCGGGAAAGCACCCGGTCATAGTTTTCCGGTCGGTGCGGAAATGTGCAGTCCGCGCAGCTTTTGTACCCCTTCGCATTGAAGCACCAGTCGCCGCCGCAGCCACGGCCCAGCATATACAGCGGGCAATAGCAGAACAGGCAGTTGAAGTCTTTCTCCTCGATCCCCCGATGGCACGGGAAATACGGGCAGGCCCGGTTCTGAAAGAAACGTTCGCTGGCTTCCATAATCATCCTCCTCCCAAAAACAGGGTGCAAAGGTCTACTCGGTTTTCTCTTTCTCCGGCACTTCCCTGCCCCCGGCGAGATTATCCTCCTCACAAAAGCAGAGCGATGGCGGGCCGCCAACTCACTGGCCCTTCCCCGTCCCGGCGAGATCATTTTCCTCCCAAAAGCAAGGCGATGGCGATCAAAAGCGCCAGAACCAGCCCTGCCGTCCCGTACATCAGTTTCACGCTGCGTCGGATATCCTCCCTCTCCGGGAAGCGGTCGGCATCTCCGATGAACGGTTTCTCTACCGCCTTGCCGAAATATTCGTGGGCGCCGCCAAGCCGGATGTGGAGCGCCCCCGCGGCGGCGGCTTCGGTCCAGGCGCAGTTCGGGCTCAGATGATTCGCGTGGTCGCGCCTGACGATCCGCAAGGCGTTCTTTCCGTCCAGTCCGGTGAGCCGGGCCGCGCAGCACATGGCGGCGGCCGCCAGCCGCGCGGGGAGAAAGTTCAGCACATCATCGAGCCGCGCCCCCGCCCAGCCGATATCCCGGTATTTCTCATCGAGATAGCCCACCATGGAATCCAGAGTGCTGGCCGCCTTGAACCCCCACAGCAGGACCGGCCCGCCCAGAAAGGCGTACACCATCGGTGAGATCACGCCGTCCGTGGTATTCTCGGCCACGCTTTCCACCGCGGCGCAGATGATCTCCGCTTCATCGAGCCGACGGGTATCGCGTCCGACGATGCGGGCCACCTGCGACCGTCCGGCTTCTATGCCTTTCTCCAGTGCGCGATCCACGCCAAGAGCCTCCTGCGCCATGCTTTTCGCGGCCAGTCCCATCCAGTCGAACAGCGCCATTCCCGCGAGAAGAAACCCGCGCCCGAGCCGTGACAGAAGCCAGAGCGTCAATGCGGCCGCAGCCATGGTCAGGGATACGGTGGAAATAGCCAGCAGCACAGCGCTCCGGCGCAGATTTCCGCCGCGCCGGCGCGGGCGGCTTTCCGCAAAACGGATGAACCGGCCGATCAGCCGGACCGGATGGTACAGCCATTTTGGATCGCCCAGCAGCAGATCCAGGACACACCCGAGCAGCAGGGCCAGCAGCACGTCAGGCATCATTACTCCTCACCCCGCACGATCCGGTACACGGCTTCCATGTCTAAACTGGCCCGGACAATCGCCGCGATGCGGTCAAATTCCCGCTCTCGGAATTCCGCCATCGTGAGTGGTGCCGCGGTGCGGGTAAATTCTCGTTCCCGAAGTTCTTCCATCGTTTGCGGCTTCTCAGTGCGGTCAGATTTTCGTTCCCGAAATTCTGCCGTCGCAAGCGGCTCCGCGGTGCAGTCAAATTCCCGCTCCCGGAATTCCTCCATCGTATGCGGCGACGCGGTACGGTCAAATGCCTGTTCTCGGAACTCCTCCATCGTATGCGGCTCCGCGGTGCAGTCAAATTCCCGCTCCCGGAACTCCTCCATCGTATGCGGCTCCGCGATACGGTCAAATTCCCGCTCCCGGAATTCCTCCATCGTATGCGGCTCCGCGGTGCGGTCAAATTCCCGTTCCCGAAGTTCTTCCATCGTTTGCGGCTTCTCAGTGCGGTCAGGTTTTCTTTCCCGGACTTCCCTCATCGCAAGCGGCTTCGCGGTGAAGTCAAATTCCCGTTCCCGAAGTTCTTCCATCGCAAGCGGCTCCGCGGTGCAGTCAAATTCCCGCTCCCGGATATGCGCCGCCAGTGCACCGAACAGCAGCCCGTCATCGAACAGTCCGTGAAGATGGGTTCCCAGCACATTGCCTTCGGCGTTCATCACGCCGTCGATCCGTCCGTTTATGCGCAGCCAGGGTACCGCATTTTCCCCAAAGGAACACCGGCCCGCGTGAATCTCATAGCCCTCCAAAGTGGTGCCGTTCAGGGCGGAGAGCCATCCGTCAGGGCAGTCCACCGTGCCTGTAACCTGCGCTGTGGTCTTTTTCTGCGAAAAATCGGTCCTCATATCCAGGAGCCCCAGTCCCGGCAGGGACGGGATGCGGGACTCCACATGTTCCGGATCGCTGAGCGTCCGCCCCAGCATCTGATAGCCGCCGCACACGCCCAGCACCATGCAGCCGCGGGCGGCGCAGCGGCGGATGGCCTCGTCCATTCCCTGCCGGCGAAGTTCGGCCAGGTCCTCGATGGTGTTTTTCGTACCCGGAAGGATCACCAGATCGGCGCCCTCCAGTTTCTTCGGGGACTGCGCATAGTATACCCGGGCGCCCGGCTGGAGAGTCAGAGCCTGAAAATCCGTGAAATTGGAAATATGCGCGAGACGCACCACGGCTACGGACAAATCCCCCGTGCCGCGCGTCTGTTCAAAGCGGTCCGTGATGCTGTCCTCGTCTTCCAGTTCCACATCCATCCATGGTATGACGCCGAGCACGGGGACGCGGATCCGTTCTTCCAGCATGGCGATCCCCGGCTCCAGCAGCTTGATATCCCCACGGAATTTATTGATGATCACGCCTTTTACCCGGGCGCGTTCCTCATCGGTCAGCAGCATCATCGTCCCCAGCAGCGATGCGAACACGCCGCCCGGATCGATGTCCCCTACGAGCAGGACCGGAGCGTCGGCGGCCTCCGCCATAGCCATGTTCACAATGTCGCCGTCCCGCAGGTTGATCTCCGCGGGGCTTCCCGCCCCTTCGATCACCACACAGTCCACATCGTTCTCCAGCGACTGATAGACATCGCGGATATGTCCGCGGAGCGCGGGTTTTCTGCGCTGGTATTCCTCGGCGGACAGATTTCCCGCAGGCCGGCCGTCAAGAATGACCTGGCTGCGCCGGTCCCCCGTGGGCTTGAGCAGCACGGGATTCATCCGCACATCTGGTTCGATCCCCGCCGCCTGCGCCTGGGTCGCCTGGGCGCGGCCGATCTCCAGCCCGTCCCGGGTCACAAAGGAATTCAAGGCCATGTTCTGGGCTTTGAACGGCGCGGCGCGCAGCCCGTCCTGCTTCATGATGCGCAGGATCGCGGCGCACAGCACGCTTTTGCCTACGTTGGAGGCGGTTCCCTGGATCATCAATGATTTTCCGCGCATATCATCCCTCCAACAAGCGGCGCAGGACGCGGATGAGCCGCTCATTTTCCTCCTCCGTGCGCACCGCCAGCCTGAGAAAATTCTCCGGCAGGCCGAACGATGCGCAGGTCCGCACGAGGATCCCTTCCTCCCGCAGCGCACGGACCGCCGCGCCCATGTCCCTGTGAAAATCCGCCAGCAGGAAATTGGCCTCTGACGGCGGAACCGACGCGCCGAGGCCGGCAAGCGCCTCCGCCAGCGCCGCCCGCCGCCGGGCATTCTGCGCCGCGTCCCGGCGGATCTCCTCCTTATGCTCCGGCAGGCGGGCCGCAGCCGCCGACGCGAACGCACTTAAGGACCAGGGCAGGAGGCGTTCTTCCATGCGCGCGATGGCGCCCGGCGACGCTGCCGCATATCCCAGCCGCACACCGGGAATGCACAGTGTTTTGGTCAGGGAACCCGTCACCGTCAGGCCCCCGCCGACATCACGGCATACCGTCCGCTCCGGACAGAAGCTGATAAATGCCTCGTCCACCACGAGTTCGCCGCCCTGCCGGGCGATCTGCTCCGAAAGTTCCAGCAATTCCGTGCGCGCCGCGGCGTGTCCCGTGGGATTATCGGGATTGCAGCGCACCACCGTATCGCCCGGACCGCAGCGGCCGTCCCAGTGTCCGGTTCCCCGGCCGTGGACCGCCGCGCGCAGGGCATACTCGCTGAATGTGACCGGCTGTACATACACCGTTCCTCTCCGCAGGGAGAGCGCCAGGTCGATGGCGGCCGCGCCGCCCGCCGTGGGCAGCACACATTCCTCCGGAAGATCAAGATACGCCGCGATGCCCTGCCTTGCCGCCGTCATGGCCCAGTCGGGATAGTACCTCACATCGGCCATGGCATCCTTCAGCGCCTCTTCCACCCATTCGGGCGGTCCCTCCGGCCGGAGGCTGGCGGAAAAGTCCAGCCAGCGGCCGGGATCCCCGCCATCCCATACATTTCCGCCATGCAGCATGGATAGCGAATTCTCAGTCCGCATCGCCGTATACGAAATCAAAAAGCGCCTGCGCGCCGTCCGCCAGCCGGGGGCCGGGCCGGGACAGTTCATTATCGGGAAGATTCAGGATCGCATTGTTCTTCACCGCCGTGACATTTTCCCAACCCGGACGCGAGAGGATCTCCTCCTCGGGGGTGGGGCCTTCGCCATAGTACATGGTGATGGTTACAATGTAATCGGGATCACGCTCCAGCACCTGTTCCTCCGAGACGGAACCCCAGCCGTCCACATCGGCAAAGCAGTTCGTCAGACCGAGCATCGCCGCCGCCTCGTCCATGAACGTGTTGGAACCGGCGGCCCAGAGACCGTATTCGAGGGGAGAAACTTCAAAATAAATGGTCTCGCTGCCGTCGCCGTCGGCCCGGGCCTCGATCTCGGCGAAAGCATTTTTCATTCCATCCACGACGGACGCAGCGGCCTCTTCTTTCCCCATCAGCGCGCCGATCATCTCAATCGCGGTGTAGGTTCCCGCGATATCCTGGGCGTCGCTGACGACGACGCGGATCCCGGCATCCTCCAGCTGCTGAACCTGTTCCTCGGTCTGGGCCATGGTGCTCATCAGCAGCACCTGCGGTTCCAGCTCCAGAATCTGCTCGATGTTCGTGTCGGAACCGGAATTGACAGCGGGAATATCCAGCACCTCGGCAGGATAATCACAATATTCCCCCCGGCCTACCAGCGTGCCGCCGGCGCCGATGGCATAGAGAATCTCGCAGTCCGAGGGGGTCAGGGCCACCACCCGGGTCGCCGGCTCGTCCAGGGTAATCTCCCGGCCGGTCATGTCAGTGACCGTGACGGCAGAACTTTGCACGGAAGACTCTACGCTTCCGGCCTGGGCTGCTTCGGCAGTACCTGATGGGGAGGAGTCCACGCCCCCGGCCTGAGTTGCTTCGTCAGTACCCGATGCGGAAGACTCCACGCTTCCGGCCTGAACCGTCTCGGCAGTATTCGATGCGGAAGACTCCACGCTTCCGGACTGAGCTGCTTCGACAGTGGCCGTTGCGGAGGAGTCCCCGCTTTCGGACTGAGCTGCTTCGGCAGTACTCGTTGCAGATTGCTCCCCGCTTCCGGCCTGAACCGTCTCGGCAGTACCCGATGCGGAAGATTCCACGCTTCCGGCCTGGCCGCAGGCGGTCAGGCCCAGCAGCAGCGCGGCAAGGATTGCCGCCAGACATCTTGTGTGTTTCTTTGTACGTTTCATGATCCGTACTCCTTTCTTTTTTTACTGAATAGAGAAGGAGCACTTGTGACGGCCCCGGCCATCCCAGACCATGGGCGCAATTTATTTCGCATCAAATAAAAAGCTGCTCCCCCGAATTGGAGAGCAACAAAAAGAAAGCAAACCTTTGCAGGTCTACATTGTCCCCACCCAACCCCAGAAGTGTTTCATACGCAGACAGGTCTCCCGGCTTGGCTTCATCCTACTTGGGCGTCTTCCCACCTTGCGGCAGTGACTTGCTGCCCGTTCGTCTGCTTCACGGTTACTGGGATAGTCCGACAGTTTCAGTCGCGTTCCCTCAGCGCCAGACGGCGCCGGCGCCTCCCGGCGCAAAAGCGTATGCTATTCAGTTCCATTCATTATAACAAATGGCGGGATAAAGTCAAGCCAAACGCATCTCCAAAAAGTCAGGCGGATCGCAGGTCAAAAGGCCAGGCCTTCGCCAGTCTTTATATGGGGTATTCCTTTTCCGCAGCCGCTCCCGCCCGGGTTCGTCCCGGCGGTTCTGCCCGAATGTTCCTGTCAGAGCCGGTTCTGCGGAAGGACATTTATTCTTTTGCAAAATCTCCCTCCGGGGACAGCCCGTCATTCGTTCCGAAGGTTTCATAGATCTGGTCAAATGTTCCGAACGGAGCCAGCGCGATGTAGCACTTCCCGTCGCCGTATTTCCCATAGAGCCGCATGATTTCAATCATCTCGTCGCGGCCGATCGCCACGCATCCGGCGGTTCCGTCCTCATTTTCTTCCTTACAATGAAGAAACAGCGCCGATCCCTTGTCCGCAACCGCGTTCCGGTTGTAGCCCATATCGATCACATACTCATACATGGGCCAATAGCCTGCCGTACCGACCTGTTCCCCGTGTTTGCTCAGATCCCTGCACAGCAAATTCGTGTCATCCGCCCACAGATAGGACGAATCGACGCGGATATAGTTCTCCGGGAACCCCTCCAGCGCTTCCGACTGTCCAAAAGGAGTATTCATCTGGAATACACCGATCGGCGTCGTCTTATCTCCACTCGTCCGCTTATTGCTCAGCCCGTTATGGCCGAACCAACCGGTTGTTTCCAGTTGTTTCTCCCATTCCTCCTCGCCCTTCTCAAACGCATGTACATAACATTCCGTCCCGAATGTTCCTTCCACGACCACCAGAATCGCCGCGTCTTCTGGAAGCACAAATTTCCCGGCGTCAAAGGATGGCTCGTACACGTCCCCCTGCGGGCCGCGCTCCAGCCTTCCCGCCGCCCCGGCGCTCAGCGTCGCCCCGGCAGTCGGCGCTGCGCCAGCTCCCACCGTCGCCCCGGCAGCCGGCGCTGCACCAGCTCCCAAAGCTGCACCGGCAGCCAACACCGCCGCACAGATGGCGCATAACCGTTTCTTCATCATCAGCACCCACTCCCTTTTCACTCCACACTCCTTATCCGGCCGGATTCGTCCGGACGCTGTTCCGTTCCGCACTTTCCGTTTGTTCTGAATTTCTCTCTTTATTACGATCTCTCTTTATTATGGAACGATTCTGCAAAAAATCGGGGACAATTCTCATTCATAAGAGCAAAATCTCGATAAAAGGACACGCACCACCGGATTCCCCTCCCGTACCCGTTCCTCTCCGACACCACCGGCGGATTAATCAAGAGTCATCCGGATTCCCGCTAATATCCCATCTTCAGATAATCCATCAAATCAAAATCCTGATTTTCATGGGCCATGAACAGCGTTCCGCATTTTTCTCCCGCCAGGATCCGCAGAATGACTTCCACATCCTCCGCGCTGGCGATCACCATATCGGAACCGCTGTCCGTCGTGATACGGGCCGCCGCCAGCTTGGCCGCCATGCCGCCGGTTCCTATGCTGCTGCCGGCTGT
This sequence comes from uncultured Hungatella sp., assembly GCA_964471835.1. Taxonomy (GTDB): domain Bacteria; phylum Bacillota; class Clostridia; order Lachnospirales; family Lachnospiraceae; genus UBA3402. The sequence goes on along the minus strand of CAYYHX010000051.1, from coordinate 1,009 downwards.
CTCCTTCCCCATGCGCAAGAGTTCCGGCGTGATCGTCCGGACCGTGTCAATATATTCCGCATGCGGATTGCTCCGCGGATCATCCGAATAGAGACCGTCGATGTCCGAGAGAAGGATCAGCAGATCCGCGCCGATCAGGGCCGCCACGATAGCCGAGAGGCGGTCGTTGTCGCCGAAGTTGTCCACCATCGGGATCTCCGACGTGGAAACGGTATCATTTTCATTGACAACCGGCACCGTCCCCAGTTCCAGCAGTTCCTCGAAGGTATTCTGGGCGTTGTAGCGGGACGCATCGTTCACCATGGTGTCCTTCGTCAGAAGCACCTGGGCCGCCACCTGGTTGTACTCGGCGAACAGTTTCTGATAGACCATCATCAGCCGCGCCTGCCCTACCGCCGCCAGAGCCTGCTTCCGGGCGAGGCTGTCCGGCTTCCCCTGCTGATGCAGGGCCTGACGTCCTGCCGCAATCGCGCCAGAAGACACAAGCACCACTTCCCGGCCGGAACCTTTCAGATCGCTGATGATCCGCACCAGCCTTTCGATCTTCAGAAGGTTCAGATCGCCGGTCTGCGCGTGGGTCAGGGATGAAGAGCCGATTTTTATTACAATGCGCCGCTTTTCGCGCAGATATTCCCGTCCTGTTGAATCCATACTTCCTCCGTGAAGCACATCGATGGTGCTGTTTTCTCATTTTTCCTGCAAAGTGTTCCGGTTCGGCCATTTTCGTTATGCAGCAGCTCCGCATTTTCTCCTGTCAAGCGTCCGGGAGTCGCTATTTTCTCCATTTCAACGCCACGTCACTACTTCTGTCAAGCGTTCCGGTTCGGCCGTCATCGTCACTCCACAGCCCCGCATTTTCTCCTGTCAAGCGTCCGGGGGTCGCCGCTTCGTTCGTTCCGGCATCTCATGATTCCTTCCGCTATGCGTTTCAGATACCGCCATTTCTTCCGTCCCAACGCCCCTCGATTGGCTTCTGCTACGCATTCCAGTACCGCCGCTTCTGCTCTTC
>CAYYHX010000050.1:0-10587 GCA_964471835.1 uncultured Hungatella sp. | reverse complement strand
GCAGAAGACATTTCCGACGTATGGCTGCCGCTCTTTGCAACAGTCACTTCCGGTGTTTGACTTTCACTCACCGCCGCGCGCGTCCCCGCCCGCCGCATCCGCCGGCCGACGGCGCTGCACATTGCATCGAAGCGCTCCTGCTTTCCGCGGTCCGCATTCTCCTCCACGAACAGCGCCACAAACAGCTTCAGCATATACGCCACGGTCATGCCGCCGGTGAACAGGAACACCCACTCGGCCAGATGCCAGATCCACGGACCGCCCACGGCTTCCATGTACTCCACGATGCTCTCATGGATCAATGTCTTGCTGACGTATCCGCTCCACAGCGGGATGCCGCCGATGCCGAGCGCGCCCATGAGGAACGAGAATGCCAGCACCGGCTTCCCGTGTCCGAACCCGCGGACCGCGTTCAGATCCAGCTCATGCAGGTTCATATACACCGCGCCCGCACAGAGGAACAGCACCAGCTTGAACAGCGAATGATTTACCATGTGCAGAAACGCCCCCCGCACCGCCGGCGCATTTCCTTCGCCGATGCTGCGGAGCAGGCAGGCCATGCCGATTCCGGCCAGGATAAAGCCGATCTGGGAAATGGATGAGCAGGCCAGGGTTTTCTTCAGATTGATCGAGAAAACCGCCAGAAGCGCACCCACGAACATGGTTACAAGGCCAAGGCCCGCGATCAGCAGACCCCAGCCTTGATCCGCCCCGAAAAGGCCGCAGGACACCACGATGATGCCGAACACGCCCGCCTTCGTCAGAATCCCGGACAGCAGCGCGCTCGCCGGGGCCGGAGCCTCCGGATGGGCTTTCGGGAGCCAGATATGAAGCGGAAATACGCCCGCCTTGGCCCCGAACCCGAACAGCAGAAGACCGCCCGCCGTATAGAGCTGCTCCCGCGGCGTCAGGATGCGGGAAACATTCCACCGGCCTTCGTCCCCGTATACCGGCAGAACGGGGCCGTTCTGATTTGGAACCGGATCCCCCAGCAGCTGCTCTGCCAGCACGCTGATCTCGTCGATCTCCAGCGTCCCGAACAGATCATACAGCAGAAACAGCCCCATCAGCATCACCATACCGCCGATGACCGCCACCGCCAGGTAGGTTTCCGCCGCCCTAAGGCTCGCGGGCCGCTCGTCAAACACCACCCACACATAGGATGTAAATGACATAATTTCAAAGAAAATAAACGTCGTAAACAGGTTAGCCGACAGGAATACGCCCACCGTCGCCGCGAACGTCGCCCAGAAGAAAATGTAATACCTTCTCCTGTTCGCGTAATGCGCCATATATTCACGGGAAAAGATTCCGCTGACCGTCCACATAAACACCGCGATCAGGCAATATACCAGGCGGAAACCGTCCAGCCTCAGATGCATCCCCAGACCGCAGAAGCCGGGGATGACCACATCCATCCACACCTGATTCATCCCGCTTCCCCTCCTATCGTTTCCAGAAATGCGAGTACCGGCCCCGCGTGGACGCCGATCAGTAGGATCACCGCCGCGAAGATCACAAGCGGCAGCAGCATCCGCCAGCCGGGATCCTGGTTCATCGCCGGGGCCGCTTTCGCTCTCCTGCCCACGGCCGGACGCTTTTGCTTCACGGCCTGGCCGGCAGCCTGCCGCACCGCGGGCACAACCCACGGGAAATACGCCCGCACCACCACGCTCAGCATGTAAATTCCGGTCATCAGGGCTGAATACAGAATGACCGCCACGCCGATATACGGCATCACCCTGCCGACCGCCCCGGCAGCACCGGCTGCGGCGCCCGTTCCTCCGCCGGTCAGTCCGTCCAACGCGGCGCCCAACGCACCGCCTGTCCCGGCAGCACTGGCTGCGGCACCCATTTCTCCGCCGATTCCGGCGACCGCCGCGCCGTTCATCTCCGCTCCAAGCTGAAGCGCCGCCTCGCAGAGACTCCATTTGCTCACAAACCCCGCGAACATCGGAATCCCCATCAGTGACAGGGACGAGATGGTAAAGCAGAGGAATGTCACCGGCATCCGGTACCCCATGCCGTCCAGCTCATAGACATAAGTTTTCCCCGTCTTATGCATCACGGCGCCGGCGCAGAAGAAAGCGCTGATCTTCATAAAGGCATGAGCCAGCAGATGGATCAGCGCGGCCGCAAGCCCCGCGGGACTCATCATCGACGCGCCAAACAGGATATAGGAAAGATTGCTGATCGTGGAATAAGCCAGCCGTCTCTTGAAATGAACCTCCTTCACCGCCATCGTGGACGCGTAGGTAATCGTCACCAGGGCGGCCGCCATCACGACCCACTGCGCCCACGTCCCCTTCAGGATCTGCGTCCCGTAACTGAAATAGGTAAACCGCAGCACCGCGAACGCCCCGGATTTGACGACCGCCACCGCATGCAGAAGAGCCGTCACCGGCGTAGGCGCCACCGCCGCCTTCGGCAGCCACCCGTGCAGGGGGAACAGCGCCGCCTTGACGCCGAAGCCGAAGAACGCAAGCACATAGAGGAACAGCATCAGATTTTTCCGACCGGCCACGGCGGCCAGATCGAGCATCCCGCCCGGCACAAACTCCGTGGTTCCGATTGCCGAGAAGGACAGCACGGATACCAGCCCGATAAATGCGAACGCCGCACCGCCGATGGAATAATACAGATACTGCCTGGTCGCCCGGGCCGCTTCCGTGGTCATCGGATGCATCACCAGCGGAAAGGTAGCGAAAGTCAGCATCTCATAGAACAGATACATAGTCACCAGATTCCCGGAGAGAGCCACGCCCAGCGTTACGCCGTAGGATATCGTGTAGAAGGCGAAAAACGACGGCCTTCTCTCGTCGTGTTCCATATATTCAAATGCATACAGCGTCGCCAAAGGCCACAGGAACGCCACGAGTCCCGCGAAGAAGCTCCCCATCCGGTCCAGCTTAAACATGACCGTAAGCTGCCCGTAGAGGCGGAACAGCACCAGACTTCCGCTCACGCCCCTGCAGGAAATGATCAGCCAGGCCATCAGCAGGCTGTTGGCCAGCACAAGCGCCTCCACGAGCCACTGCATGGCCCGTTCCTTCCGTTCTTTTTTGATCCACTGGTTCATCGCAAGCAGCGCCACACCGCCCGCAATGGGCAGAAATACCGGCGCCGCCAGCCACCGATCATACATAAATCGATTCCTCCGTTCCCACGGCATTATCCATGACAAATACGCCTCCGCCCACCTTACATCACCGCCGCCGCGATCTTCTCAAGGAACGCGAGCAGCGGCCGCGGGAAGCATCCCAGCAGGAGCGAAGCCGCGGCCAGCGCCGCGATCGGAACCAGCATCAAAAGCGGCGGCTCCTTCTTCGCGAGCCCCTTCTTACGGATCTCGCTATCGTCGAAATCCGCCCCGGGGAAATATCCCTGAATGACCAGCGGCAGGAGATAACCCGCCGTCAGGAGCGCGCTGATCAGCAGAACCACCGGCCCCGCGAAGCCCAGCCCGCCGGTTCCGGAGGCGAGCGACCCGGTCGCCAGGTACCATTTACTGACAAATCCGCTGGCCGGGGGAATCCCGATCAGCGCCAGGGACGCCAGCGTGTAGCAGGCCAGCGCGAAGGGCATCACGCGCCCCAGCCCACGCATCTCTCCCACCTCTTTCCAGCCGGTCACGGCGATCACCGCGCCCGCGAACAGGAACAAGCAGGTCTTGATGGCCGAGTGGAACACCACATGGGACAGCGCGCCCACGAATCCGTCAGGATTCATCAGGCTTAAACCAAACAGCACATAGGAAACCTGGCTGACGGTCGAATACGCCAGACGCTTCTTCAGCAGTTTCTCCCGGTACGCCAGCATGGAGCCCATGAATACGGTCAGCAGCGTCAGCACCATCCAGACCGCCTGCACCCAGGTGCCGCGCAGCACATCCGGCCCCACAAGGAAATAGACGATGCGCACCAGCGCCAGAACGCCGGCCTTGGTGATCACGCCGGACAGCACCGCGCTGGCCGGAGCGGGGGCCTCCGGATGGGCAATGGGCAGCCATCCGTGCAGCGGGAACATCCCGGCCTTGGTCCCGAAACCGATGATCATGCAGCATACGGCCGCCGGCAGGAGAGGCGCGCCCGCGGCCATTTCCGCCGTGAACCGCCCTCCGGCGACGAATTCCAGGCCGCAGCCGGTACTTGCCAGATAGAAGATTCCGAACAGCGCCAGAAATGCGCCGCCGACCGAGTAGAACAGGTATTTAAGACCCGCCTGCACCGCCGCCTTCGTCATCTCGTGAAGCACGAGGGGCAGCGATGTCAGGGTCATCATTTCGTAAAATACATAGAAAGTCACCAGATCCGCCGAGAAATCGAGTCCCACGAGCACGCCGGCCACGATCAGATAGAAGCCGTAGAACCGCCGCACGTTTGCCTCATGCTTCATGTAGGCGACCGAATGGATGCCGGTCAGCAGCCACATGACGGCGGTCAGCACCGCAAAGAGGCTGCCCGTGCCGTCTACGGAAAGCCCCAGCGTCAGCGTATCCGTAATGGAAAACAGCCGCACACTCCCGCCGCCCGCCGCGGCCGCCGCCACGAGGACGGTTTCCAATGCCAGAGCCGCCATATAAAACAGATCCAATGCCGTCACGCACTCCCGCGTTTCCCCGGCACCCTCCGGCTCAGTCCTCGTCCGGGAAACCTCAGCACCCTCCGGCTCAGCCTTCCTCCGGGAATCCCCGGCACCCTCCGGCTCAGTCTCCGTCCGGAAAACTCCGGCCCTTCCGAACAGCAGGAGCACTATTCCCGCCGCGACCGGCCAGAACACCGGCAGCAAGATTCTCATTTCCCCCTACCTCCCTCTATCCAAACATCGCCAGCCCGTCCGTGATCGCGCGGACAATCGGCTGCGAGAACAGTCCAAGCACCAGATTCAATATGATAAAGCACACGATTGCGACCCGCATCGTCCACGGGTTCTCCGCCGGCGGCGCGGCGGACCGTCCATCCCCCGGAAGCGGCTCCATATAGCTGCCGCTCCTCGCGGGCCGGTACAGACCGATCAGGAGCCGCAGAAAATAGATCGCGTTCAGTATCGTACTGACCGCCAGCGCGATCAGCGTGATCAGCAGCTTATGCGGGCTTTCGAAGGCCGAGGTGGCGAACAGGAGCTTGGAAATGAACCCCGCCAGCATCGGGAACCCCACCATGGACAGCGCCCCCACCAGAAAGCCGGCGCCCGCCAGGTGATTGCGGTAGCCGCTGCCGCGAAGCGCCAGGAAATCCGTCCTGTCCCCGGACGCCCTGTAAAGCCCCATGGAACTGATGAACAGCAGCGCCTTCGTCGCCCCGTGGGAGAAGATATGGAAGATGGCCGCGATCAGCCCCGCCGGCGTCCCCAGCCCGATCCCCATGTAAATGTAGCCGATCTGAGCCACCGACGAATAGGCGATCATTTTCCTCGTGTCCGACTGCATGATGGCCCGGGCCGACCCGATCATCATGCCAGACACGCCGAACAGGAACAGGACGTTGAGGATATGGCTGCGGGCCGCATTCTCCGTCCCGATCACACGGCAGTAGAATTTGATCAGCAGGAAAATGTATCCCTTCGACACCAGGCCGGACAGCACCGCGCTGGCCGTGGGCGTCGCGTAGCCGTACGTATCCGGAATCCAGTAATGGAACGGGAACAGGCCGCTTTTGATCGCCAGACCGACGCTGACCACCGCCACGATCACCAGAAGCGGCACCTCATAGCTCCCGTCGGCCACGATCCGGCTGACCGCCTCCTTCGCCGGGCTCATCAGAAGCTGGCCGGTCACATCGTAGAGAAGGCTTAACCCGATCAGAAACAGGCCGGAACCCAGGGAACTCATGACCATATAGCGGAACGCGGCCGTCAGGCTGCGCCCGGTCTGGGTTATCATGATCAGGCCGCAGCCGGCGATCGTATTGATCTCCACAAACACATAGGCCGTAAACAGGTCATTGGTATAAATGAGTGCCAGCAGCGAACTCAGCATCAGGTCGATCATGATGTAGAACAGGTTCTGTTTGCCCGGCTCCACATCTTCCTCCGTGTAATGGAGACCGCCGATGACCGAAAAAAGCATGATCACGCCGAACAGCAGCGCAGTCAGTCCCTCCAGCACGCCGGCCCGGATCTCATTGCCCCAGGGCGCGGGGAAATGTCCCATCATGTAGACGTAACTCTGTCCGGTCCGGAGGCAGAACGCCAGAACCGCCGCCGACAGAAGCGTCGTCACCGAGATCGCCGCGAGGCTGACCCAACGGGCCTTCTTGCCGGAAAGCACCGACGAGACGATCCCGGAGAACATCGCGATGATGATGGAGAAGAAGGGAAAATTCTGCACAAAACTCATAGCTGCTCCTCCTCTTCCATTTTCATGGAGAGCAGGATCCGGTCCAGATCCAGAGAGCCGTAGCGCTCATAGAGGCGGATCGTCAGCGCCAGCATCAGAGCCGTCGTGCTGACGCTGACCACGATGCCCGTCAGCACCAGCCCGCTTGGCACCGGATTGATATAGGCGGAAGCGTCCTGGACGCCGTCGGTCAAGATCGGCACGCCCCGCCCCTCGATATAACCTTTCGCCGCCAGAAAAAGATAGATGGCGGTATCCATGATATTCATACCCATGATCTTCTTGATCAGGTTCCGGTGCAGAAGAAGCATGGTAAACCCGATGCCGAAGAGGACCATGGCGGCCTCCTCCTCCAAATTCGAAAGAACACCCGGAGCCATTTTACATTCCTCCCTTCCGGAACAGCGTGTAAAACGCGTACATGGTACACATGACAACCAGACCCACGCAGATGTTAAGCGGCAGGATCAGGCCGCTGCTTAAGATCGCGCCCGGCTTCCCCAGAGGGATGCCGCTTTCCAGATGGTTCGCCCCCGTGAAGAAGGAATAGCTCTTCGCGAAGCAGTAGAAGGTCAGCGCGCAGAGCGTGACCCGCCGGTACACTTTCTCCGTGAAAAAGCGCTCCGTCTTCGCGAAGCCGAACGCGTTCAGATAGAGAATCAGGCCGCTCCCGAGCACCGCGCCGCCGGAGAAGCCGCCGCCGGGTGACAGATGGCCGTTCAGGACAATGTATACGCCGAACACCAGGATCAGCGGCACCAGGAAGAAGGCCGCGCGCTGCAGGATCACGTCATTCTTCGGCTCGAAAAGACGGTCGTCCTCCTGCGGGCCGCGCGATCTGGCGCGGCTGGAGCCGTCGGACGCGTCGATGCGCAGGAGCACCAGCACGCAGCAGGATGCGATAAACAGCACGCAGGACTCGCCGAAGGTATCGAACGCCCGGTAATCGAGGATCATGCCGGTCACGAAATTGACCGCGCCGGTCTCGGCGACGCCCTTCTCGATATAGCGGGCCGGCACTTCATTGTTGGCCGGGTTGTTGGCGCTGCCGAACGGCGGCAGATGCACCGTCGTCCACAGAAATACGGCGATGATCCCGAAACACAGCACTACCGCCATCACGGCATAGAATTTCTGGAACACGTCCACGCCGCTGGGGACGGCATCCGGCCGGACAGAGGTTGCTCCGGAACGGCCGGGCGAGAAAGTATTTGGCTGGGCGGAAACGGCTTCGGAGCGGTCAGGCAAGGAAGTATCCGGTTGGACGGAATCGGCTCCGGTCTGACGAACCGACCCGGACTTGCCGTTCAAAGACGCCCCCGTGAGAGTATCCCCTGCTTCTGTCAGACCTGCCGCTTCTGTCCCTGTCCAGGCGGCTGCCGTTCCGGGCTGCCCCTTCGCTTCTGCTTCCGTCCGGACATTCGCTGTGCCGGAACGGCCGGCTGGCACAGTTCCCGTCTGGCTGTCCCCCGCGTAACCCCACTCATCTTCGATAACCGAATGCCGGATGCGGGCTTCCAGCGCCTGCTGGGCGTACCTGCGCCACTCCGCATAATCCATTACGGTCTGCTGCGGCCAGACATCCGGCCCGTAGACATCCTCGGACGCCCTGCGGCGTTCCTCAAAGTCTGCCTTCCGGCTGTCTCCGGATAACCCGTTTTCGGATGTCCGCGTCGTTTTCGCCGGATTCGCAGCCGACTCTGTCCCCATCCTTGCTTCTGCCATCCCGGATTCATATGCACGAACACCCGTCCGGCTATCCGACTCAGGCACCTTCGCGTCCATGATCCCGTCCAGCAGATTCACCTCGCCGTCATACCACCGTTTGAACCGGCGGTAGCGGCTGTTTTCATAATTCTCCTTAAGCCTGCTCATCCTGGTCCTCCTTCTTTCGGATCGCCCGGATCTTTTTTAGCGTCACAAAAAACAGGATGCTTGTGACTCCGGCGCCCACGGCGGCCTCCGTGATCGCCAGATCCGGGGACTGCAGAAGCACCCAGATCACGCACATGATCAGGCTGTACGACATAAAAATGATAATCGACGTCAGAAGATCCCGGATCACCGCCACCGAAACGGCGCATACGATCAGGGATACCAAAAGCAGGATTTCAAAAAATTTCATCTTACGTCCCCCTTTCCGCTCCGGGCGGAAATCTCCGGCGGAATTTCCTTCTGTCCTGCGGATTGTGTTCCCATATCGGACCGTCTTTCCGCACATGACTGCGTCTCCGCGTTCGCGGCAGACAACCCTTCCGCACACGGTTGCGTCTCCGCGTTCGCGGCAGGCTTCCCTTCCGCACGCGACTGCGTCTCCGCGTTCACCACAGGCTTCCCCTCCGGACCAGGCTGCATCCCTGCGCCCTCGCCCGCAGCAGTATCTCTTTCCGCGCCGGGTCCGGCGGCCTCCCCCATATGGATTACATGGATCTCTCCCAGATTCTGGTTCGTCATTGCTTCCAGCCGGCTGATCATATGACCGGAAACCGGCGACGCCATCCAGAAAAACAGGATCACCAGAAACAGCTTCAGCGAATCCATCGTAAATCCGCGCATGACCATCAGTCCCAGAAAGATAAACAGAACTCCCAGTGTATCCCCGATGGCCGCCGCGTGCATCCGGTTCAGCGCCTTTCTGAATTTCTGGACGCCAAATACGGCCAGTATCTCAAAAAACATCCCTAAAAGCAGAAGCCCCGCCGCCGTAATGAAACGAATCCACTCCCAGACCATCACCGCGCCTCCTTCTGCGGCCGCTCGTTCTCCGCTTTCGTTATTCCGGCCGGATCTGCCGAATTCCCGTCCTCTGCCGCTCCACCCACACCGCCGGCTCCCGAATTCACCGACGCCTGGGCCTTCTCTGGGTGCCGCAAGTCGTTTCCCACAGTCTCATCCGCGTGCTGCGAGTTGTCCTCCACAGTCTCCTCACGGTGCTGCAAACCGTCTTCCATGGTGGCCTCCGGATGCTGCGGGTCGTTTCCCGCAGTCCTCTCCCGCTGCTGCAAGTCGCCCTCCCCGGCCTCCTCCTGGTGCTGCAGGTTGTCCTCCACGGCCTCCAGGTTCGCTTTCATGTGCTTTCTCTGCAGATACACGCCCGTATAGACCTTGCAAAGCACGACCACACTGAGAAAGCTGATCATCGCGTAGATCAGGCACACATCCACCAGGTAGCCCTCGTCCAGATACACCGACAGAATCGCGATCACCATGATGATGATCGTTCCGATCATATTGACCGCGATCACGCGATCCGAGATCCCGGGTCCCAGCACCGAGCGAACGATACTGACAATGATCAGGATGCCCAGCACGATCATCGCGCCAACTAGCAGGATATCATACGCGTGTCCGATCATCTCCCCGCCACCTTCTCTTCCATTTCCTCAAGGAGTTTTACAAACACCGAATCATCCAGCCCTTCGGCCAGCTGCCGGTCCAGGCAGTGGACGCAGAAGGTATTCTTCTCGACGGAAACCGTGATCGTTCCCGGCGTCAGCGTGATCGAATCCGCCAGCACCGCCCTGGCCAGATCGCTCTTCAAATCCGTGTCAAAATACGCCAGCGCCGGTTCCGGCTCCAGTTCCGGTGAAAGAATGATGCCGATTACCGTGATATTCGCCTTCACGATCTCCTGTATCAGCACCCAGAGATAACGGACCATCATCGGAAACAGCCGGAACGCCATAATCTCTTTCTTCAGGCTGTAATCCATGAACCGGCATAAGAACCAAAAAAGTGCGGCTGACAGAACCAGTCCAAAAACGCATATCTCCAGCGTTATCTTTCCGTTCAAAATCAGCCACACCGCAAAGATCAGCAAAAACATTTTGTCACATCTTCTTTCCCCAAAGTCCGGCAACATTATATACCCGTTCCCGGGGAAATACAAGCAGAGATTTCTACAAACCTGCCGGCTCCAGGCGTACCGGATTCCGTTGACTTTTGCGTAACCCATTCCCTCACATCCCTTTTCCGCGGCGGGATGAGGGCAGCGCAATTCATCTGAGCTGTCAGGATTCCTGCGACGGGTCCATGCAGACGCCGATGAAAATGGGAACGTATCCGCAGTATCTGTCGCGGATCACGAACAGAAAGGGCCGGTTCAGGATCATCTCCGCCTTTTCCTGCGGCATCGCCGCGCCCGTCATGGCCAAATCGGTGAATGCGGCCGCCTCGACACCGTCCTCATTGAGCCCCACATGCGTCATCTGAGTCGCGGTATCGATCCAAAGCGCCGTATCGGATATGCC
>CAYYHX010000049.1:0-10890 GCA_964471835.1 uncultured Hungatella sp. | reverse complement strand
CTGATCCGGCAGGGAGAGACCGCCGGGAGGCAGAGGGCTGCGGTTTTTTGACGGAAGGCTGGCTGTAAGATATTCAAATTTATTGAGTTTTCTCATTTGTTTCAGCATAGATGGATACGGGAAGAAGGCAAAAGGCAATGATTCATATTTAAGTTGAGGCGGATAGGGGAAATATAACCGAGGTAATCGAGGTTACGAGATAGGAGAATCCTGATAACTGCTGTTGGATAGTAAAAGGTGCAGGGGGATGCTGTGTTTTGGCAGATGTAAAACATGATCTGGGACTTAAGGCCGTGAAGGCGCTGAATATAGCGCTGGTCACGGCCTCTTTTGCCGCGTGCTGGTACCTGTACTACGCACCGCGGATCTATTCTCCCTTCTTCAAAAGAGGCAACTGGGCAGTCATCGCGCTGTTTGCGGTCATTTACATAACGTACTGCGGGGTATATGATGCGCTGGTCATCTCGATCAACCGGGCCTCGGAGGTGGTCTACAGCCAGATCCTGGCAGCGGGGATCACGGACCTGATCCTATATGTGGTTACTTTTCTGCTAACAAAGCATATCCCGCATCCAGTACCGCTCCTGCTTACATTCTTTTGTCAGGCCGTTCTTGCCGGAGTCTGGACGATGGCGGCGAGGGCATGGTATTTCGTGGTCTTTCCGCCGAAGAAGACAGCGGTGATCTATGACCACAGGCCCGGGCTGGAGACGGTGGTCAGTGAATACGGTCTGCGGAAAAAGTTTGACATCCAGGTGACAGCCAGCGTGGCGGAGTACCTTCAGAATCCGGGGATCATTGATGGCATGGAAGTTGCCTTCTTAAGCGGAATCCGCAGCCATGAGCGGAACATCATCCTGAAACGGTGCATCCGGGACGGAATCGAAATCTATGTGATCCCGCGGATCGGGGACACGATCATGAGCGGGGCGAAGCAGATGCACATGCTGCATCTTCCGATCCTCAATGTGTGTTGGCAGAACCCGCCGGCAGAATATCTGATTGCAAAAAGGACGATGGATATCGTGATCGCGGGGCTGGCGCTGGCGGTCGCATTCCCGTTCATGCTGGTTACGGCTGTCGCGATCAAGGCATGCGACGGAGGTCCGGTACTCTATAAGCAGAAGCGTCTGACGAAAGATAGGAAAGAGTTTGAGGTACTTAAGTTCCGTTCGATGCGGGTGGACGCGGAGAAGGACGGGGTCGCCAGGTTGTCCGCCGGGGACAATGACGACCGGATCACGCCTGTGGGGCGCGTCATCCGCAAGTGCCGGATCGACGAGCTGCCGCAGCTTTTTAATGTATTGGGCGGTTCCATGAGCCTCGTGGGGCCTCGTCCTGAGCGTCCGGAGATCGCGGCGCAGTACATGGAGGAACTGCCAGAGTTTGAACTGCGGCTGAAGGGGAAGGCGGGTCTGACGGGTTATGCGCAGGTGTACGGGAAGTACAACACGGAGCCGTATGACAAACTGCAGATGGACCTGATGTACCTGGCGCACCCGAGCATCGTGGAGGACCTGCGGATCATGTTTACGACGGTGAAGGTACTGTTCCTGCCGGAGAGCACGGAAGGGGTCGCGGCGGGGCAGGTGACGGCAGAGGCAGCTGCAGGAACAGGGCCCGAGGGACAGGAATCGGGAACCGGAAGAATGACGGAAATAGCGGCCGGAACAGCTGTGGGGTGGGAAACGGGAATTAAAGGAACGGCGGGGATCGTTGCCGAAACAGCTGTTGGACGGGAATCAGAAATCAGAGAAACGGTAGATGTAGTGGCCGGAACGATGGCTGGAACAGGGTTGGTAACAATGACTGAAACAGGTGTAGGAATGACAACAGAAACTGCTTGCCCCGCGGTTGATGATAATCCGGAGATAATGGGGGGGTATCGGGATCGGAAATCAGTAGGGAATAGAACAACCGGAAAGCTCGTCAGGATTCAAACGTTTCAGGCAGTTGTCCTTCGCGGCAGTCCACGGAAGGTGGAAGCGGCATGAGAGGCTGTGACCGCGAGACCAACGGAACCGGAGGAGTCGAACGCGGATATGAACGGTATAAGCGGATTGTAAAATTCTTTCTCGGGATGGTCATCCTGTCCGTACAGATGGGACTCTACTGGTACGTATGGCTGACTTATTATAACCAGAAGATGGAAGTCCCGTACAACCGCACCGGCCACTGGCTGATGGTGGCGGTGTACGGACTCCTGCTGGTCATCTTCAACGTCATATACGGGGGCTTCAAGGTCGGTATCCAGAGGACCAGGGACATGATCTAGTCCCAGACCCTGGCGACGCTGTGCGCCAATCTCATGATCTATCTGCAGATCACGCTGCTGACGAAGCATTTCCAGGACGTGCGGCCCCTCCTGGCCATGACGGCGGCGGAGTTCCTTGCGCTCTGTGCTTGGAGTACGGCCGGTACCAGGATATATAGGAAACTGTACCCACCGCGGCGTGTCCTCCTGATTTACGGGGAGCATCCGGTGGCCAGCCTCATGGGGAAGATGAACACCAGGAATGACCGGTTCGTGGTTGGGGAAGCGGTACATATCCGTGCGGACGCAGACTGGGACACGCTTGACGGCAAGGAAACGGAAAGCAGAGGGACCGGTGAAAGAGCCCCGGCCGAGTTTGAAGCGATCAAACAGAAAATCAGTCGATATGAAGGAGTAGTCATCTGCGACCTCCCGTCCCATATCAGAAATGTGATACTGAAATATTGTTACAGTCAGTCCGTAAGGACGTATACAGTACCGAAGATATCAGACATTTTACTGAGAAGCGCGGAGAGCATGCACATGTTCGACACGCCTCTTTTATTGTCCAGGAACACGGGACTGTCCTTTGATCAGCTGGTGGTCAAGAGGCTGATGGATATCGTGTTGTCGCTGGCGGCGCTCGTCCTTTTATCCCCGGTCCTTCTCGTGACGGCGGTGGCCATCAAGGCGTGCGACGGCGGCCCGGTGTTCTTCCGTCAGGACCGGTGCACGAAGGACGGGAAGGTATTTTCAATCCTCAAGTTCCGCAGCATGGTCGTGGACGCGGAGAGGGAAGGACGTTCCATCCCGGCGACGGACGGGGACCCGCGGATCACGCCGGTGGGGCGGGTCATACGGGCGACGCGGATCGACGAGCTGCCGCAGCTTCTGAACATCCTGAAGGGGGACATGAGCATCGTGGGGCCACGGCCGGAGCGTGTGGAGCATGTGAAGCTGTATACGGAGCAGATCCCGGAATTCCCGCTCCGGATGAGAGTGAAGGGCGGGCTGACGGGATATGCGCAGGTATACGGGAAGTACAACACGACGGCGTATGACAAGCTGAAGCTGGATCTGATGTACATCCAGAGTTATTCGTTGCTGCTGGACATCGAGATCATCATGAAGACGATCAAGGTGATGTTCATGAAAGAGAGCACGGAAGGGTTCGAGGAGGATATCAGTAAATCGATCACAGAGAACAGTGAGATGCAAAAGACCCAGTGAGGTAACATTAAAAGGGGATCCTTTTCAAGTCAGACAAGGGAGCAGTGAAGTGACAGATGACGTCTGCAGTAAATAATATGAATGTAATAAGGGATACTTGATCAGAGGAACGATGAAGATATTAACGGTCTGTCAGCATTATCATCCTGAGAATTTTCAGATCACGCCGATCTGTGAGCAGCTCGCGGCAGACGGGCACGAGGTGACGGTACTGACCGGACTGCCCAATTATCCGGAGGGAACCGTACCGGAGGAGTACAAGCACGGACACCGGGATGAGTGGATCAACGGTGTGCATGTACTGCGGTGTTTCGAAATCGGAAGAAAAAAAGGCGCGTTTTGTCTGGCATTGAATTACATAAGTTTTCTTCTTTCGTCTTTATGGAAAGTAGGAAAGCTGGATGCCTGTTTTGATCTGGTGTTTGTCTATCAGCTTTCCCCGGTCCTGATGGGACTGCCCGGACGGAAATACGCGAAGAAATATGGAAAACCTCTGTTTTTGTATTGCTGCGATCTCTGGCCGGAATCGATAAAGGTATATATAAAAAGTGAGAATAACCCTGTCTATCTGTTCGCTGACCGCGTGAGCCGCATGGTGTACCGTTCGGCAGACCGGATCGGGGTTCAGTCTGCAAGTTTTCTCCCGTATCTGCAGGAGACACACGGGATCCCGCCGGACCGGCTGGTGTACCTCCCAGCATTTGCCGATGAAGCGTACTTACAAGAAGATTTTTCGGAAGACAATGGGATAGTGGATTTTGTCTTTTTGGGCAATCTGGGTATCGCGCAGGATCTGATCACGGTGCTTCGTGCGATAGAACAGCTCCGTGATGTTCCGGGTTTCCAGGTACATTTTGTAGGAGACGGCTCGGCGGCAGAAGGACTGCATAGATTTGTTAAAGAGCATGATCTGGGAAAGATCGTTTATTTCTACGGTAGGAGACCGGTGGAGGAAATGCCGGGATTTTATCGGCTGGCCGATGTGTGTATGGTCTCCCTGCGGGCAGACAGCAGGGTCGGACTGACGCTGCCGTCGAAGGTACAGGGGTATATGGCCGCGGGAAAACCTGTGATCGGTATGATCAACGGGTCAGCCCGGAAAGTGATCGAAGAATCCGGGTGCGGCGCCTGCGTGGCAGCGGGGGACGCGGAAGGTCTTGCGGCTTTGATGTTTGATTTTATATGCAGCCCGGAAAAGTATGCGGGCTGCGGGGCTGCGGGACGGAAGTACTTCAGGGAGCATTTCCGGAAGGAGACGTTTATGCGTGGACTGGAAAACGAGATCGCTGCCATGACCGGATACGAGGTGTCAGGCGTCATGGATCAGGTATCCGGAGACCCGGAAGGCACCGGAAAGGGCATAGAAGAGACACGGAAGGACACAGGAAAGGCAGAGGACAGGAGATGACGCAGATGTCAGTGTTTAAGGATAAGACCCTGATGATCACCGGCGGGACAGGGAGTTTCGGCCATACGGTGCTGAAACATTTTTTACAGACGGATATCGGGCAGATCCGTATCTTCTCACGGGACGAGAAGAAACAGGATGACATGCGGCATGAACTTCAGGCACAGTGTCCCGACTATGCGGACAAGGTAAGGTTCTATGTGGGGGACGTTCGCAACATCCGGTCCCTGTACGATGCCATGCCCGGGGTCGATTACATCTTCCATGCCGCGGCATTGAAGCAGGTCCCCAGCTGTGAGTTCTTCCCCATGGAGGCGGTGCGCACCAACGTGGAAGGTACCGACAACATGCTGCACGCGGCCATCGACTGCGGCGTGAAGCGGGTGGTCTGCCTGTCCACGGACAAGGCGGCTTATCCGATCAACGCCATGGGCATCTCCAAGGCGATGATGGAACACGTCATCTCGGCGAACGCCAGGGTGGCGGCGGAGCGGGGAGGCACGGTGATCTGCTGCACGCGGTACGGGAACGTCATGTGCAGCCGCGGCTCCGTGATCCCCCTGTTCATCGACCAGATCAGGAACGGCAGGCCGATCACGGTCACGGACCCGGAGATGACGAGGTTTTTGATGGATCTGAACGAGGCGGTGGAACTGGTACGGTTCGCCATGGAGCACGCGCGGCCGGGGGACCTGTTCATTCAAAAGGCGGACGCCTCCACCATCGGCGATCTGGCGGAGGCTGTGCAGCAGATCTTCGGTCGAACGGAAGTGAAGATCATCGGGACGAGGCATGGGGAGAAGCTGTATGAAACGCTGATGACCCGCGAGGAGAGGATGCGCAGTGAGGATCTGGGAAGATATTTCCGGATCGCGGCGGACGGACGGGACCTGAACTACGACCGGTTCTTTGTCAAGGGGCAGGTGCATACCATGGCGGACGAGGCTTACACCAGCCATAACACGGACCGGCTCGATGTTGACGGAGTGGTAAAGAAGGTCCTGGCGACGGATCATGTGCAGAAAGAATTAAAAGACTGGAAGTGTGTACGGGAATGAACATCCTTGTGACCGGCGCGAAAGGTTTTGTGGGGCGGAACCTTGTGGAGAGCCTGAAAGCCCTGCGGGACGGGAAAGACCATACGAGGCCCGGGCTGAAGATCGATGCGGTCTATGAATATGATACGGATCCCGCGCCGGACGCGCTGGACGGCTATTGTAAAAAGGCGGATTTCGTGTTCCACCTGGCCGGCGTCAACCGGCCGAAGGACAGCGCGGAGTTCATGGAAGGAAATCTCGGCTTCTCCTCCACGCTGCTGGATACCCTGAGAGCGCATGGCAATACCTGTCCGGTGATGTTCTCCAGTTCTGTCCAGGCCGCGCTGACCGGCCGATACCGCGGGAGTGAATACGGCAGATCGAAGCTCGCCGGGGAGGAACTTTTCTTTGCCTATGAGAGAGAGACGGGCGCAAAGGTCTATGTCTACCGGTTCCCGAACCTGTTCGGGAAATGGTGTCGTCCCGGCTACAATTCCGCGGTGGCGACGTTCTGTTACAACATGGCGCATGACCTCCCGATCACGGTGGACGATCCGGCGACGGAGCTGGAGCTTCTGTATATCGACGACCTGGTGCGGGGGATGCTGGATCTTCTGGAAGGCCGGCCGCGCCGCTGCCGGTATGAGGGCATGGCTCCGGTCGAAACGGCAGATGGCCCCTACTGCTTTGTGCCTGCCGCACATAGGGCGACGCTGGGGGAGATCGTGGGTCTGCTGGAATGTTTTAAGGAGCAGCCGGCGACGCTCCTGATGCCGGAGATTCCGGACGGTTCTTTCGCGAAGAAACTCTACTCCACCTATCTCTCCTATCTGCCCAAAGAAAAGGCCGTTTTTGCACTGAAGATGAACACAGATGCCCGCGGGAGTTTTACGGAACTGCTAAAGACCGAAAAATGCGGACAGATCAGCGTCAATATCTCGAAGCCGGGCGTTACCCGGGGTCAGCACTGGCACCACAGCAAGTGGGAACTCTTCATCGTGGTGTCAGGACACGGGCTGATCCGTGAGAGGAGGATCGGCTCCGATGAAGTGATGGATCTTGAGGTCAGCGGCGAGGAGATCAAGGCGGTGCATATGCTGCCGGGGTACACTCACAACATTATCAATTTATCGGAGACCGAAGACCTCGTGGCAGTGGTGTGGGCCAGCGAGCGGTTCGATCCGGAGAGACCGGACACGTTCATGGAAAAAGTCTGACTGGGGGACAGTATGTTCCAAGGCAATGGTATGTTCCGAGACAACGGGAAGCTGAAACTGCTCATCATCGTCGGCACGCGGCCGGAGATCATCCGGCTGTCGGAGGTCATCAAAAAGTGTCGCAGATATTTTGACACGATCCTCTGCCATACGGGGCAGAACTATGACTATGAGCTGAACGGGATCTTTTTCAAGGATCTTTCACTGGATGGAGCGGATGTATATCTGAACGCCGCTGGAGGCAACCTTGGAGAAACCATAGGGAATATGATCTCCCGTTCCTATACGCTGATGGAAGAGATAAAACCGGATGCGCTTCTGGTTCTCGGCGATACGAACAGCTGCCTGTCGGCCATCGGCGCGAAGCGGCTGCATATCCCGATCTTCCACATGGAGGCGGGCAACCGGTGCAAGGATGAATGCCTGCCGGAAGAGACGAACCGGCGGATCGTGGACATCATCTCGGATGTCAATCTGGCTTATTCGGAACATGCCCGGAGATACCTGCATGAATGCGGACTCCCGAAAGAGCGCGTCTTTGTGACGGGTTCCCCGATGGCGGAAGTGCTGCGGGCAAACCTGGAGCAGATTGAGGACAGTGATATACATGCCAGACTGGGACTGGCCAAGGGGCGGTACATCCTGCTCTCCGCCCATCGGGAAGAGAACATCGATACGGAGAGAAATTTTACGAGTCTGTTCACCGCGGTCAATGCCATGGCGGAACGGTATGACATGCCCGTGCTGTATTCCTGCCATCCGAGAAGCCGGAAACGTCTGGAGGCGTCGGGGTTTTGGCTCGACAGGCGGGTCATCCGGCACGAGCCTCTTGGTTTTCATGATTATAACTGCCTGCAGATGAACGCGTTCTGCGTCGTCTCGGACAGCGGGACGCTGCCGGAGGAGAGCAGCTTTTTTACCGGCATCGGCAGGCCGTTCCCCGCGGTGTGCATCCGCACCAGTACGGAACGGCCGGAGGCGCTGGATAAGGGCTGTTTCGTGCTGGCGGGCATCGATAAAGAAGGTCTTTTGCAGGCGGTGGACACAGCGGTGGAGTTGGGAAGGAACGGGGATCACGGGATCCCTGTGCCGGATTATCTGGATGAGAATGTCTCCGGAAAGGTCGTGAGGATCATCCAGGGATATACGGGTGTGGTCAATAAGATGGTGTGGAGGAAATAGTGTTCCTGCCGGGAGCCCGAGGAGAAAAGAGAATGGCGGAATGGATACGGTATCTGAAAAAAACGATCATGCTGGTGCTTTTGTTCCCGCTGCGGATCTTTCCGGTGAAGGATGACCGTGTCTTTTTACACAATGACCTGGCGCAAAAGTATTCCGGCAACCCGAAAGCGGTTGCGGAATATCTGCTCTCAACATTTCCCGGGACTTTTCAGATCATCTATTCGGTCCGGTCTGCCGGGCAGTATCCCGGCTTGCGGGCAAAAGGGCTGATACCTGTGAGATATAACTCGATCAAATACTTTTTTTACGCCATGACATCCCGGGTCTTTCTGACAAACAGCGGCGGCTTTTCTTATCTGCCCTTACGCAAGTGCCAGTATGTTATCAATACCTGGCATGGCGGCGGGGCGTATAAGAAATGCGGCATCTATATGTACGGGAATACGCCCTTGTTCCGCAAAGATCTCCGCCTGGCCGCGAAAAAGACGGGAGTGTTCCTATCCACCTGCAAACGGTTCACGGAGGTTATCTCAGAATCCATGCTGATCCCAAGGCGATCGTTCTGGGAGATCGGGATGCCGAGAAACGACCGGCTGCTCCATCCAGACGCCGGGCAGCGGATGGAGATCCGAAGGCGTTTGGGGCTTTCGGAAGACGACCGGCTGATCCTTTACGCCCCGACATACCGAAAACCGGGGGATGACTATTATCAGGAGAGTATAGCCATCGACTATGGGATCGATCCGCAGAGAGTGACCGCGGCTATGGAAAAACGGTTTGGAGGAAAGTGGAGATTCGCTTTCCGTCTGCATCCCCTTGTGACGAACCGCGATCTGCTTCCCGAAGGCGCGCTGGATCTTTCTGATCATGAGGACATGCAGGACCTCCTGCTGATCGCGGATGCCATGATCAATGATTTCTCTTCTTCCATGTGGGACTTCATGCTCACGGGAAAGCCGTGCTTTACTTTTGCGGTCGATCTTGAGCATTATATAGAAACAACAGAAGTCTATACCCCGGTGGAGGAATGGCCGTTCCCGCGTTCCACAAACAATGATGAATTGGAAAAAAGCATCCTGGAGTTTGACGAAGAGAAGTATGCCACGGATCGCAGGCGCCATTATGAGAGACTCGGCGGCTGTGAGACAGGTGAAGCAGCCAGGCTGGTCTGCCAACGGATCTGTGAGGTTTGTTTTGGAAGAAAGGGAGATTTTGAAAAGTTGAGATCGGTTAAGGGAGAATGATCAAGTGAAAGTTATTTTTTCTCCGACAATGTTTCGAGATATACATGAAGATCTGAAAAAAGGAAAAGAACACCGGGCAGTTTCCGGACATAAGTTTCAGGAGAATCTGCTTCTCGGACTGCAGCAAAATGGAATGGATGTTTTTGTTGTTAATGTTCCCCGTGTCAAACACTACCCGGTATATCCAGATGCTATTATAAGATCAGAGCCTTTTGTAATGAATGGCAAGGTATGTGGGATCTCCATTGGCGTTTTGAACCTTAAATGGCTGAATTATCTGTCCGCCGGATTTCAGGTATTTCATTACGCAAGAAAAAGAATTAAGGAATGCGGAGGCGAGGATATTGTTTGTTTGACATTTAACACCTACATCCCTCAAACGCTTTGTTTGCTTCTCTTGCGCAAGATATATCCCAGTATCATGCTTTGTGATGTGATCGGGGATCTGCATGGTAAATATGGCGTGACAGTTGCCGGAAATGATCTGCATGCCAGAGCAGTGAGGCGGCTTGGTCAGTTTTTGGATAAAATGGCACATGAAGAAGACTGTTTTGTTTTTTTATCGTCAGAAATGGCGGAAGCGATCGATGTTTTAGATAAGCCTTATGTGGTTATGGAGGGTTTTTATCAGCATAAAAAGGGGTTGCCAGGAGAACGATTGAAAGATTCAGAAAAAAATTTGGTCTTTTATGCGGGATATCTGGGAGCCGACTATGGTATTGAACACATGTTGCGAGCCTTCAGTCAGATAAATGACAATAGTTACAGATTGGTAATGGCTGGTTATGGTCAAAACGATGAGATGATCCGGCGATATTTAGATCGGGATGATCGTATTCGGTTTTTAGGTATGATCACGCCGGAGGAAGTTGAAATGTGGCAGCAAAAAGCTACGGTTTTGATAAGTCCGAGGACCTCCGAACAGAAATTTGCCAAATATAGTTTTCCAAGCAAAACCATGGAATGTCTTGCTTCCGGTAAACCGTATATCGCTCATAAACTGCCATGTGATCCACCGGAGTACGCAGAGTACATCCAGTATGCCCGGGACGAAAGCGACGAGGCCCTGCGGGAGAAGATCATGGAGATCTGCGAAATGACCGAAGAGCAGCGGCTGGAGGTCGGGGAACGGGCGAAGACCTTTATAATAAACGAAAAGAATCCAAAGGTAATGTGCAGAAGGATCATTAAAATGTGGGAGAAAATGTGTGATGAGTAGAGCGGTGATGGGAGTCAGCACAGTTCATCAACAGGGTGAAATGAAAAGAATGATCAGATGGCTGCCTATTATCGCAGTGGAAATATATTTGCTTTTTAC
>CAYYHX010000048.1:0-11090 GCA_964471835.1 uncultured Hungatella sp. | reverse complement strand
GCAGTCTGTTAGCGTATTCCTATGACGGCGGCGTGAGCTGCGCGGATATCCTGCTCTCGCTGCTTCCGGTCTACATCGCGGATGAATTTGACGCGGGCGCGGCGGCGGCGCTGGCGGACCGGACCGGCGGCGCTATCTACTCCCTGTACTGCCGGGGCAGTACGATCCGCGCGAACGACCCGCAGGTGGAGATGAAGGATATCGGCGAGGGGTACCGTGTAAACCCGTGACTTTGTGATCCGGTATGCCGGTCAGATCAGCCGCATCCGCATCTGATCCGGGTCGGTGCTGCAGCTAATGCAGGTTTCTTTGTCGATCCTGCGCTGCTGGAACAGCCGGAGGAGGCTGTTATTCATGCTGACCATGCCTTCTGACATACTGGTCGCGATCACATTGTCGATCTGGTGGATCTTGTTCTCCCGGATCATGTTTCGGATAGCGTTATTCAGGTACATAATCTCGAAAGCAGGCACCAGTTTGTTGTCTGTTGTAGTCAGAAGCTGCTGGGAGATAACCGCCTGCAGCACCATGGACAACTGAACGCGGATCTGCTGCTGGCCGTCCGGAGGAAAGACATCCACGATCCGGTCAATGGTATTGGCTGCGCCGACGGTGTGCAGGGTAGAGATGACCAGATGTCCCGTCTCCGCCGCGGTCATGGCGATGCGGATTGTTTCGTAATCGCGCATCTCGCCTAAGAGGATGACGTCCGGGGCCTGCCGCAGGGCAGCGCGCAGACCGTTGACATAGCTGTCGGTGTCCTGCCCGATCTCGCGCTGGGTCACGACGGACTTGTTATGACGGTGCAGATATTCGATGGGGTCTTCCAATGTGATGATATGCGCGCTGCGTTCATGGTTGATCTTATTGATCACACAAGCCAGTGTTGTAGATTTACCGCTGCCGGCTGCGCCCGTTACCAGAACCAGGCCCTTTTTCAGTGTTGAGATTTTCATGACCTCGTCCGGAATGCCCAGATGTGTATAATCCGGAAGTTCAAACCGGACGATGCGGATGATCGCGCCCAGCGAGCCGCGCTGTTTCATGATGCTGGCGCGGAAGCGGGAAAGACCGGGAACAGCGAAAGAAAAATCATCGTCGCCGCTGTTCAGGATACGGTCCATCTTGCGGTGATTGCTGATCTCGTAGATTTCGGTGATCAGCCTGTCCATGGCATCAGGGAAGATACGCTCATCGTTCATCGGGCGGATCTGGCCGTTGACTTTCATAGAAATGGGGATGCCGGGAATCATGAAGATATCGGAGGCATCCTGTTCGACGGCCTGTCTTAAAATATCTTGTATATTCATGATGGAAATCTTCCTTTCTTGAATTATTATCGTTTCTACTGTGCCATGTCCGCTCCGAACACAGGCAAACGCGTATCGATAACATAATCGGTACTGTTGAAAATGTAGTAGGACAGAACTTCCATGCCGGACAAATCAAGTTCCATGCGGAGCGTCTGTCCGTTTTCCAAAGGCACGTCGCAGCGCAGAGCATTGTCTTCTGTTACAGATACGACATATCCTTCCGGCAGCGGCATGGCTGCCGCTTGCGCGGCTTTCAGTGCCGTATCCGCGGGAATCAGCGCAGAAACACCCTTTCCCTTTGAATCGGAATCGCGCATATCGTCTGCCAGAGCCTTTCTGTAGTCGCGGATAAAGGTCTGGCCCTGCGCATCCGCGGCATAGTAGACACGGACGGCATCCGTATGTCGCTGCGAGAAAGACAAGGCCCGTTTCGCGTCGCTTAAACTTAGCAGACTGAATACCGCCAGACATAAAATCAGGAAGATCAGAACGATTGAGGAGATGCCGATACTGATACGGTTCTTCATGACAGTCCCCTTTCCGTTATATCCGTTTCCGTCGCCGCGAATGTCTGTGCCGTATCCGCGGCGGCATACGGGAAGCATGTATCTGCCCGCACCTGGGGCAGTGCCGCCGCCCGTGCGCCGTTCAGCGTGCAAAGCGTCTCGCCGTCCCGCAGATCGGCCGCCTCGATAACGACAGTCAGAAGCCCGTCAGCTATGCCCGTACGGATGTTGAGCGTGTAGGTATCCGTAGAATATGCACTGGCGATGCTTTCCGCCGCTGCCGCAAAACCGCTTCCGCCTCCGGCCGCGATATCGAAATCCGTTTCACTTACCGCTTCATCAAACGCGGCATAAACCTCTTCCATCGCGTTTGAGGCCGCCTGCGTTGCCTTATTTAACGTTTCCGCCTTGCGGCTCATCTGTTCCGCTTTCGCGAATGCCACGACGAAGATGCAGGCACAGATCAGGAAAAACGCGCAGACCCACACCATTTCCAGCAGAAACGCGTAGGAGGGACGCGATTGTTTTTTCTTCATGACGCGCCCCCTTCCCGGCTGCTGCGGAGAAGCAGTCTGGCTTCGCCCCCATCGCCCAGTGATATCGTCAGGATGCGGTCGCCGCCGGGCTGTTCATCGATTGAAAACAGAAGCGTTTGACAGTCCATGATATCTAGTCCGTCGTCCACGCCCAGTCCGCTGTCGGTCCGCGAGAACAATTCCCTGAGTTTCAGCTGGCCGCCGCTCTCGTAAATCCAGGTTTCATAATCCGTATCACCATAGCGGGAAAGCAGTACCAGAACCGAACAGCCGTCTATATCGCGGATTTCAATGGCATCCTGTTTATCGCTTTGACGAACCTTATTGGTGATGTAGGCCAGAGCCGTGTCTGTCTCAAAGGAAATATCATCCCGGTTGCGGATATTCTCATAGACACGGCTGCCGATCAGAATTGTGAACATGGTGCAGATCAAGAATACAAAAAACAACAAAGCCGGAAACAACTGTTCCGCCCCCCGGGAGGGCCGCTTGAAAGGCCTTGCGTTCGCCATCACTCCTCCTCCTCTTCAACCGGGATTATGGTGATGTCCGGCATGATATTGCTAGCCCATCCGCTGTAGAACACGTTATAGGCTGTCCGGTCAATGGAAATGCCATAATGTTCTTCCAGATATTCTACACTGGGGGGATAACGTCCCTCGATAGCGTAACACTGCACGGAGGCGCGCCGGATGGCTTCCACCAGGGCGTTCCGGTTTTCTTCCTTCGTTCGTTCAGCGACTCTGCCCATACCTGCCGTAAACAAATAGAGGAAACCCGCGGCCAACGCCGCGGAAACCAACAGGCCGATGAGGGGAAATTTCTTCTTCTGGCGGACTACATGTATCATAGGCAATGCCTCCTTAACTATTAACCGATCGCGGACAGAATGCCGGCTAACGGAAGCATGACGGACAGCAGTACCAGTCCTACGGCTACGGCCAGGATTGCGACGATGGCCGGCTCTAAGCGCGCCACCATCGAATCCAGGGCGTCCTCGGTTTTCTGGTCATAATCGTCAGCCAGCTTGCGCAGGATGGTTTCGAGTTGTCCGGCGCGGCTGGCGACACGCAGAAGCTGCAGATCAAAGCCGGAAAACAGTTCCGCGTCCTTCACCGCATCGTAAAAACTGCTGCCCTGGAGAACCAGTTCTTTGGTTTTTCTGATGGCAGCGGATACCTGCGGATGATCTGCCAGCTTCTCCGCCATGTTCAGGCCCTCCTCCAGCCGCAGACCGCAGCGCAGCGTCACGGAAATGGTGCTGCAGAACCGGCGCAGGGCCGACATCCGGCTGATATTTGAATGGGAACGAATAAAACTCATGACTGCCGCGGCGAAAGCGGGCTGCCTGCCGCTGCGGTTCAAGAAACGTACAATGACAATGGCAGCGGCCAGGACGATGATAACGGCCAGGGAAATGCCGCTCAGGACACCGCCGACGCGGATCGCTGCCTGGGCAACCGAAGGGATCGCGGCACCCAGTTGTTCGTACACACCGGAAAAGACCGGCATGATCCGCGTGAACAGGATGAACAAAATGACAAGAAGCATGAATACCATCATGGCGGGATAGGTAAGCGCCCTGCGCAGGTTCTCTGCCAGTCTGGTTTCACGCTCGTAATAATCGGAGAGTCCTTCCAGGGTCACGTCCAGCGTACCGGTGCGTTCACCCAGAACGATCATCTCAACCATATAGGGCGGGAAGCAGCCAGCTTCGGTGACAGCCTGGCTGAAAGAACTGCCCGTCCGGATTTTATCGGACATACCGGTGAGGATCTTCTTCTCATTCTCATCGGCCGCATCTTCCGCCATGACCGCCAGTCCCTCATAGATGGGAACGGCGGATTGGAACAGAAGCGATATCTGCGTACAGAAACCGGCCAGGGCCAGCCCCTTAAACGGTGATTTTGCCTGTGCCATTGCGCTGCCCTCCGGTTGCCTTAGTAGGTAAACTTCGCGGAGTAATTGGCGGAGTTTTTAATATGCTCGATCATGGCCGGATTGCCTTTGCCGGTGGAGGCAAAGGTTGGATCCATGAAGCGCCATTCATTTCCGTTGAAGAAAATAACATTGTCGATCCAGCCTTGGGCGTCGGTATAAACGCTGACCCAGGCATGGTACTGGCTGCCGGTGTAGCCGATGACCAGTTTGGAAGGGATATCCTGCAGCCGCAGCATCGCGACCATCATGGACGCATAATCGAAACAGATGCCAGTTTGCGTTGCCAGCGTATTGTCAATGTTGGGAAGATATCCGCTCTGGACAGTAGCTGCCTTATTGTAATCGTAGGTTAGATTGTTTACCGCGTAATTATAGATTGCGGCGACCTTCTGAAGGGGATCGGTGATGCCGCTGCAGATGGAATCGGACACACCTACCACCGCGGACATCGCGTTGTAGCTGCAGAACTGGTTCGGATACAGGAACGGCATTTTGTCATCCGGCATGACAACACTGATCGACTGATTAACCGCCTGTGCATACATCGTTCCTTCGACCTGTTCGAAAATCGCGACGGAATATGTGCCGTTTCCTTCCGTCAGAGGAAATGTTTCGTAAGTGCCGGAAACATTCAGATCATAAGTATACTGGGTATCCTTGGTGATGCGGACCTTGATTCTGCCTGCCCCGCCGGAATACTTGATCATGATGTAACCGTCGGAGGCGTGGGAAGCGTCAATAACGGCATTGCCGTTGCCGTAAGTGACGACACCGTCCGCAGCCGGTGTCCGGAGAACCGCTGCCCGGACGGGGGCAGCCGGTGTTGTGGAAGCGACAATAAATGCGAGTGCCAGTGCAGCCGCACGATGAAAAGTAGTTTTCCGCATAATCTTCGAAGTCCTTTCCCAGGAGATGTCATAACATGGTCAAATACCGGAGCCTGACTGTCTGTTTACAGGCCCGGTTGTCTGCTTACAAATTACATTATACAAAAAAAAATAATAAAATACAAGAACGAAACAGTGAAGATTTATAACGGGAAACTTACAATATTTGAAGCAATCATTCTTGATCCGTCTGAACGGTTACTATTCGAACGCGAAAGAGTGTGATTTTACATCCATAGCCGCTGTACACCGGCCGGAAACTGTGCTATACTGTCCGCGCAGGAATCGCACAGTCTGAATGGGCAGGGCACGGAATGAACAGCACGACATACATTGTGTTTGATCTGGAATGGAACCAGAGTCCGGACGGAAAAGAGAATTCCATCGAGCATTTCCCCTTTGAGATCATCGAGATCGGAGCGGTAAAGCTGGATGAACAGTTGTCGGTTGTGTCCGAATACCACCAGTTGGTGACACCGCAGGTGTACATGCAGCTGCATTACCGGATTATCCAGGTCACGCGCCTGCGCATGAAAGATCTGGTCAGCCAGGGCAAATATTTTCCGGACGCCGTGCGGGATTTCTTCGAATGGTGCGGCGAAGGCGCCATATTCTGCACCTGGGGTTCGATG
Organism: uncultured Hungatella sp.; assembly: GCA_964471835.1. Classification (GTDB taxonomy): domain Bacteria; phylum Bacillota; class Clostridia; order Lachnospirales; family Lachnospiraceae; genus UBA3402. Next base: position 5,275 of record CAYYHX010000048.1, on the reverse strand, counting down.
GATCTGGCGGAACTTCAGCGGAACCTGGATTTCTATGGAATTGAGAATCCGTTCGCGTTTCCGTTATGCTACTATGATGTGCAGAAAATGTATGCGCTCCAGATGGGGGAGAGCAGTGAGAAACCGTCTCTGGACCGGGCGGTGGAGGAACTGGGCCTGACGGAAGAACGGCCGTTCCATCGTGCGCCGGACGACGCCTATTATACCGGAAAAGTGATGCAGGCGCTGGATTTCGAGGTGCTTAAGGACTATCTGTCGGTGGACTATTACCGGTTGCCGCAGAGTGCGGCCGAAGAAATCCGGCTGCTGTTTCCGACCTATCTGAAATATGTGTCGCGGGAATTCCCCTCGCGGGACGATGCGCTGGCGGATAAGAATGTGACGGATATGGTATGCCGGGAGTGCCGGCGGATGCTCCGGAAAAAGTTCCAGTGGTTCGCGGTGAATTCCAGACAGTATCTCTGTCTGGCTGTGTGTCCGGAACACGGCTATGTGCGCGGCAAGATCCGCATCCGGAAGCGGGAGAAAGAGGACGGACACATCTTCGTGGTCAAGACGATGAAGCTGGTGGATGAGGCCGCGGCTCGGGAGGTGTTCGCGAAGCGCGAAGAACTGCGAATGAAGAAACGGGAGCATGGGCGGGAACACCGGGAGATGCCGGAGGACGCATAAAAGCTGTGGGAAGCGGCTGTAGCGGGAGCAGAAGCCGCGAGCCGATAGGAAAGGCACGGCGAGGCTGTGAGAAGTAGCCGGAAGGGCATAGCGGGGGCTGTGGGAAAGTAGCCGGAAGGGCACGGAAGTGGCTGTGGGGAGCAGCCGAAAGGGCATAGCGGGGGCTGTGGGGAATAGCCAGAGAGGCATGACAGTGGCTAGGGAGAGTCGCCGGCAAAAGCACCAGCGGCAGCACGGCCGGCAGCCGCCGGAAAATGCGTCTATTCTATTACGGTCTGCGTCTTCTCCTGCGGGAGCGTTTGGCCGTATAATAGTTCCTCCGCCGTTCCATTTCCAGATCGATATCGGCAGATGATACGCCGCCGCCCATACGCGTCATGCGCTTTCTCCGTCTGCGTATGCGGGCCTCCGTTTCTTTTTTTTCCTGATAGGACCGGATCGCGACAAAGACCGCGAACACGACGGCGAGCGCCGCCAGGATACCCAGCATGGTAAAGACAACCGGCGGGATATAGAAGGGCGCGCGTTCTGAAGTCTCCGCGGATGCGGATGGTTCCCCGCTGCTCTTCGTCGCAAGTGTGATATCCCGGATTTCCTCCATCATGGAATCCGGAATGACGGCGGTGCCTGTTCCGACCGTGTTGAGGGTTAGATAGGCGCTCCCCAGTTTCCGTTCGCCCCACAGATAATCAATCCGCGCGATGGCGCCGTCCGGGGCGTCCTCCTCCAGATCGTAGGTCAGGGAAGACGTGACAGCGGAAGGGTCGCCCTGCCGGGGAACCGTAAGCGCTCCTGCCGGATCCAGCTGCAGGCCGGAAAATTCCGCTGCGGGAAGCCCCGCGATCACCAGGTCATTTTCTATCGCCGAAAAAGAAGAATCGAAATCTTCCGCCCGGACGGTCTGGAAATGTTGAAATCCGAAATCCAGAAGGGCTTTTGTGTCCCTGTAATGGGACTGATGGCCGTTCAGCACGACGGCAACCAGGCGCATGCCGTCCCGTTCCGCGAAAGTGACAAGGGTGTTGCCGGCGAGGGACGTATAGCCCGTCTTGCCGCCCAGACAGCCGCTGTAATATTCCGGCATATTTTTTTTCAGCATCTTATGGCCCGGATAGACGCGCATGCCTTCCGGGTTCCGTTTGGTGGGCGGCAGATCATAGTAGAGCGTGGAATCGATCTTCATAAAGGTTTCGTTTTGGAGCGCCGCCTGGCCGATCAGCGCCATGTCATAGGCGGAAGTATAATGCTGTTCGTTATTCAGGCCGCTGGGGTTGGCAAAATGGGAATCCACGCAGCCCAGAGAGCGGGCTTTTTCATTCATCATCTCCGCAAAGGCATCCATACTGCCGGCCACATGTTCCGCGAGCGCGTTGGCCGCTTCGTTGGCGGATCTCAGAAGAAGGGCATAGAGACAGTCGCGGACGCTGAGCGTATCGCCTTCGTCCAGGCCGGCGCTGGTGCTGCCCGCCTCCACATTGTAGACCGCGTTATGGGAAAATGTGACCGTTTCATCCAGTCCGCAGTTTTCCAGCACGATAAGAGCCGTCAGGATCTTGGTGATGCTGGCGGGATAATAGGCGTTATGGATATTCTTGCCGTAAAGGATTGCTCCGGTCGCGGCATCCATGACGATACCGCCCTCGGCCTCGATGCTCACGTCCTCCGGCCATTCTCCCTCCGCGCGGCTGTCCTGCGCGGGAATCAGGGAGAATGCCAAGATGAGACATAGAAGAACGGAAATGATTCTTTTCATAAATGGCCGTTCCATTCCGAATCAGTCATGGACCAGATACTCTTTTGACACGTAAGCCTGCGTACCCTCATACTCGATGATAGCCCAGTTTTCGTCGTAATCGTCGATGTAGGTAACGACGGTATCTCTCTCCAGGACGCCCAGGCGGCGGCTGTTGGTGCTGGGTTCCGCACGGACATTCAGGTAGTCGGTGGTTTTATAGACCGGCGCAGGGGTCGTCTCGGCCATGGTTTCAGGTGCCGCAGTCGTAGGAACCGTATCTTCCGGAGCGCTCGTTGACTCATCGGTCATGAATTCCGTCGATGAGGTTTCCGTTGACTCATCGGTTGAGGAATCCCCGGAATGCAGAAAACGAACCAGCACGATCACAAGGATCACTGCAGCCACTACGATGGCGATACGCATCAGATCCGTACTGGACAGCGGGAACCCGTCCTGGGAACGCCGCCGGCTCCTGGTTGAAGACGCTGCGGCGCCGGACCGGCTCCGCGCCGCGCCATCCCCGCCCTGCGGACGCTGCTGCGGCCTCTGCTGAGAACCGCGCTGCTGTGCCCCCTGCTGGGAACCACGCTGCTGAATCCCCTGCTGAGAACTTCGCTGCTGCGGTCTCTGCTGAGAAGGACGCTGCTGCCCCTGCTGGGAGCTGCGCTGCTGACTTCTCTGCTGGGAGCCGTACTGCTGCGGCCTCTGCTGGGAGTTGTGCTGCTGCGATTCCAGCCGCGCCTCATTCATATAATCTTTCGAAAACGTAACCACTTCGTGTGAGAGAAGCTGGCACGCCTGATTGGCATCGTAAGCGTTCTCATTGCCCTCATGCGCAGCTTTATTGCCGAGAATACGGATCTTGTGATAATGTTCACAGGTAGTTTTACTGATCTGGCGATTGGAATAGAGCTCGTCAATCAAGGAGGCAAGATCCTGATTCGCGTTCGTCGTAATGATAGAGGCCTTATCGCACAGATCCTTTACCATGAATTCCAGTGTCTGACGGCATTTGATCATGGACAGATTGTATCTTCTCTGGCTGTTTAAGAGCTGGGCGTCCCTCAGACCCTGGCGGATCTTTTCCCAATTATTACCCGAAACTGGTGCTGGCATGATACCCTCCTTCTCGGCGATTCCGTATCGTTTGTGCGGCCCTCACCCGCCGGACGCGGCGCGGCGGAACACTTTTCTTCCATTATACTATCAATCGGTAAAATATGCACTAAAAATTTTCAAAAGCCGGAAAAAAACCAGAGAAAAGAAGACAGGAAATAAAGAAGCAGCTCAGACGGCGGGAGAACAGTTACAGAAACAGGAAGAAAAAAGGGGCGGTCCGAGCCGACGCGGAAAAAACGAGGGAAACGGAGCAAAGAAAGGAAGTAAAAAAATGGAAGCAGACGGAACGGAAACGATCGGTTGAAACGAAGGGAAAAGGATGCTATACTGTCCGTGAAGAACCGGAAGGGACAGGCAGGGAAAGCGGGGACATTTTATGAGATTACGCCACATCGCCGGTGCGGAACAGCAGGTTGCGGAAAGCGTTTACGCCGTTTCGGACCCGCAGGCGAAGAGGGGCCGCTGGACGGAGGTTTACGGCAGCGATCATCCGATCCATGTGGAAATCGGCATGGGAAAAGGGAAATTTCTGATGGAGCTGGCGCGGCGGAACCCGCGGGTGAATTATCTGGGCGTGGAACGATATTCTTCCGTGCTGTTAAAGGCAGTGCAGAAGCAGGAGGAGGAGCGCCTCCCCAATGTCCGTTTCCTCTGCGGGGATGCGCTGGAACTGGCGGATATCCTGTCCCCCGGCGAAGCGGCGAGGATTTACCTGAATTTTTCTGATCCCTGGCCGAAAGAAAGACACGCGAAGCGCCGCCTGACGTCGCCGCGCTTCCTGGCAGTTTATGACAGGATACTGACGCCGGACGGCGTGATCGAGTTTAAGACGGATAACCGTCCGCTGTTTGAATATTCGCTGGAATCCATCTCCGCGGCGGGGTGGGAGATCATTCATTCTACCTTTGATCTGCACCACAGCGCATACGCGGAAGGCAATGTTATGACGGAATATGAGGAGAAATTCGCAGCCGAAGGCAAACCGATCTGCAAACTGGTTGCATCCAGGCGGAAAATAGAGTAAACTATGGTTAACCGTAACACAAGCATAACACAACATAACGGTTCGAACAGCCGTCTGAACCGTTGCCAACAAACGAATCGAGGAGGATTGCAATATGGCAAAAGTATTAACAGCGGAGAATTTTGAGGCAGAAGTATACAAGGCGGATATGCCGGTTCTGGTGGATTTCTACGCGGACTGGTGTGGGCCCTGCAAGGCCATGGCTCCCGTGGTGGAAGCGCTGGCCGGCGAATACGAAGGCAGGGTGAAAGTCTGCAAGATCAATGTGGATGAGAACCAGGATGCGGCGGCAAAATACGGCGTTATGTCGATCCCCACATTCATCGTGTTCAAGGGAGAGGAAGTCGCCGCCAAGTTCATCGGTATGCAGGACAAGAAAGTTCTGGCGGGCGCGCTGGACGCGGCGCTGTAGAACAGGGTGACAATCCGATGTGTGAACGGGTGCCAAAGCATACTTATAAACAAAGCGCAGCTCCGGTTTCTGCGCCCGTTCTCCACCGGATGAATACAGGATAATATCCGGTGTACTTCCTCAGCGGCTGGCGGACGCGCAAGGAGACAAACATCCGCTGTGAAAACAGGTGTAAAAATATGCTTATAAACAAGCGTAATACCTGTTTTTATACCTGTTCTCCCGCCGTTTGAACTGTCATGCCGGAATGACCTGTCAGTTACTATTCACAGCTGATTTTTTGCATAACAAATAGAGCGGATACATAAATCTG
>CAYYHX010000047.1:0-11960 GCA_964471835.1 uncultured Hungatella sp. | reverse complement strand
AGGAAGGCCATTGCCTTGATGCTTTCATCATAATTCACTTCCAGCCGGACGCCTTTCGGAAACAGCGGCTGGTATTTTGCGCCGGTACCCTTCATGCCCAGGCTGGCCTCCGGGCCTGCGCCCTGTCCTCTCGCGGTTGTTTGGGACTATGGTACGAGGGGCCCTTTGATGATGGGACGGAGGAATTCTGATAATTCTGACGGATCTGCGCCTGCAGCTTTTGGTCCTTCTCCTTCTTGTCCTGCACTTGCGCACATGTATCCACGATATCATCCATGCTTTTACGCAGTTTCGCTTTCAGCACGGCATTTTTCTTCCCCTTTTTCATTTTTGCAAAAGTTTCCCCGCTCACAGGTTCCAGGCGGCAGGGATGATCGCGCCGGTATCCGGATCGATGCGTCCAAGGTATTTACGTATGGGGCGGGCCTGTTTCTTTTCCGGATCCCATTGAGAGATTGATTCATAAGCATAGGGAATGCCATCTTCAGGGATGCCATCCCCTTATAATATCGTGCTTGCATTGATTTGGATGGGATGCTATACTTGTTGAAAAGATGGAAATGAAATTCCATCCGCAAGATGGAACTTGGAACAGACAGGAGGGATCCGGGAGGATGCAGATGAATACAGCGGTTCCATGTACGGCGGCCGAAGCATTGGCGCGGCTGAAAGAGGGCAACGGGCGGTATCTGGAGGCGGACACCGCCGGAGGCGATATTTCCAGGGAAAGGCGGGTGCAGACGCTTCGCGAGGGGCAGGCGCCCTATGCGGTTATCGTCACCTGCTCCGACTCGCGGGTGATCCCGGAGAGCATCTTCGATGCGGGGATCGGAGATCTGTTCGTGATCCGCGTCGCTGGGAATGTGATGGATAACCACCAGTTAGGCAGCGTCGAATACGCGGCGGAGCATCTGGGCTGCCGGCTGATCGTCGTGCTGGGGCATAACCACTGCGGGGCCGTAGACGCCGCGATCAACCATGATCCCCAGGGATACATTAAATTTATCACCGATGAGATCCGCAGTGCCATCGGCGACGAGACGGATGATTACCGGGCATGCTGTCTGAACGTGCGGCACAGTATGCGCGTTATCGAGGAGAGTTTGGAGATCCGCAGCGAGGAGGAGCATGGTCTTACGGTCTGCGGCGCGCTGTACCATCTGGAGGATGGGCGTGTGGAATTCCTGTAGGCGGCAACTGTTTGTTCGACGAGAGAACAGGCAGTTGGCAGCCGTCTGTGCGGCGGAGAAACAATTAAGCGGCAGCCTTTCGGATGGCGGGAGAACAAGCAGGCGTCAGCCGTTTGTATGTCGGGAAAACAGTCAGGCGGCAACCGATTCGTACGTCGGGGAAATAGTCAGTCGGCAACCGTTTGTACGTCGGGAAAATAATCAGGCGGCAATCGGTTCGTACCTCGGAAAAGCAATTAGGCAGCAACCGTTTGTACGTCGGGAAAACAGTCAGTCGGCAACCGGTTCGTACAGCGGAAAACAGTCAGTCGGCATCCATTCGTACGGCGGCGGAAAGCGGGAACCGCCCTGCCGGGTGCCGCAGAACCCATGTATTGTATAGTATAATGCTTCAAGATCAGCAGGATAGGGAGGGACTGCATTTTCATGGCAAAGGCGCAGTATAACGCGGACAGCATCACGGTGCTGGAGGGGCTGGAGGCGGTCCGCAAGAGACCGGGCATGTACATCGGCGGGGTGGGGACGAAAGGTCTGAACCATCTCGTTTACGAGATTCTGGATAACGCGGTGGACGAGCATCTGGCCGGCTACTGTACGCAGATAACCGTGACGCTGGAGGCGGACGGCTCCTGCACGGTGCGGGATAACGGCCGCGGCATTCCGGTGCAGATGCACAAGAAGGGGATGCCCGCGGTCCGCGTGGTGCTGACTACGCTGCATGCCGGCGGCAAGTTCGACCATCAGGCGTATAAGACCAGCGGCGGCCTGCACGGCGTGGGTTCGTCGGTGGTCAATGCGCTTTCGGAGCGGATGGACGTGACGGTCTGCCAGGGCGGATTCATCCACCATGACGCGTACTCGCGGGGGAAGCCCACGGTGCAGCTGGAGAACGGTCTCCTGCCGGTTCTGGGGAAGACGAAGGAGACCGGGACGGTGATCAATTTCCTGCCGGACCCGGAGATCTTCGAGAAGACGCGCTTCAAGGCCGACTGGCTGAAGAGCCGCATCCACGAAACCGCCTATCTGAATCCCGGCCTGACGATCCGTTATGAGAATAAACGCGCCGGCGAGGAGGAGACGGAGGTCTACGCGGAGCCGGAGGGTATCGTGGCCTATGTGAAGGAGCTGAACGCGGGCAAGACGCCGGTCCATGATCCGGTCTACTATAAAGGAACCGTGGACGACATCGAAGTCGAGGTGGCCTTCCAGTTCGTGGACACCTTCGAGGAGAATATCCTCGGCTTCTGCAATAACATTTTCACGCAGGAGGGCGGCACGCATCTGGTGGGATTCAAGACCCGCTTTACGATGCTGATCAACAATTATGCCCGCGAACTGGGGATTCTGAAAGAAAAGGACGCGAACTTTACGGGCGCGGACACCCGCAACGGCATGACGGCCGTGGTGGCGATCAAGCACCCGGACCCGATGTTCGAGGGGCAGACGAAGACGAAGATGGCGAGCGCCGATGCGACGAAGGCGGTCTTTACGATCACCGGCGATGAGCTGTCGATGTATTTTGACCGGAATCTGGAGACGCTGAAAGGCATCATCGGCTGCGCGGAGAAGTCGGCGAAGATCCGCAAGGCGGAAGAGAAGGCGAAGACCAATCTGCTGACGAAGTCCAGATTCTCCTTTGACAGCAACGGGAAGCTGGCCAACTGTGAGAGCCGCGACGCCGAGAAATGCGAGATTTTCATCGTCGAGGGCGATTCCGCCGGCGGCTCCGCCAAGACCGCCCGCAACCGGATGTACCAGGCGATTCTGCCGATCCGCGGCAAGATCCTGAACGTGGAGAAGGCGTCCATCGACAAGGTGCTGGCCAACGCGGAGATCAAGACGATGATCAACGCGTTCGGCTGCGGTTTCTCCGAGGGTTACGGCAATGATTTCGATATCAGTAAGCTGCGCTACCACAAGATCATCCTGATGACGGACGCGGATGTGGACGGCAGCCATATCGATACGCTGCTCCTGACTTTCCTGTACCGTTTCATGCCGGAACTGATCTATAACGGGCATGTCTATATCGCGATGCCGCCGCTTTTTAAGGTAATACCGAAGAAGGGCGAAGAACAGTACCTTTATGACGAGCGCGAGCTGGAGCGGTACCGGAAGACGCACACCGGCGAATTTACGCTGCAGCGCTACAAGGGGCTGGGGGAAATGGACGCGGAGCAGCTCTGGGAGACGACGCTGGATCCGGAGCACCGGGTGTTAAAGCGGGTGGAGATCGAGGACGCCCGGCTGGCGTCGGAGATCACGGAACTCCTGATGGGAAGCGACGTGCCGCCCCGCAGGCAGTTCATCTACGACCACGCGAATGAGGCGGAGATCGACGCGTGAGGCGCGTGAAGCGGGTGGGATGCATGAAGTATGAGCGGTAAATGCGAGGAATAATAATCTCACGAGGGTAAGTTTTACAGATAAGCGATAAAATCGTCATTTCGTGAGAAAAGGAAGGTGAAAACCGATGGGCTTTTGGATCTTCATGTTTCTGATGGATTTATTGATCCCATTGACAATGGTTGTTTTAGGTAAACGATTTATGAGCAATCCTCCAAAAAAGATTAATGCCGTATTCGGTTATCGCACAGCGATGTCCATGAAAAACAACGAAACATGGAAATTTGCGCATAAGTATTGCGGAAAGCTGTGGTTTCTATGCGGCCTGGCATTACTTCCGATATCAATTATTCCCATGCTATTTGTGTTTAACAAAGGATCTGACGTGATTGGCGTGGCTGGCGGCATCATCTGTATGATTCAACTTTTTGCGCTCATCGGATCCATTTTTCCAACGGAAACAGCGCTTAGAAAAACTTTTGACGAAAATGGGATTCGCCGTTAAATTCCAACCCATTTTAAGGGGTGCATTTCGCCGGCAGGAATGTAGAACCTATTAAGGGGTGCATTTCGCCGGCAGGAATGTAGAACCTGAAAGCGGAAATCGAATGGAGGGAATATCATGATGAAGGCATTTGTCATATGGAGTTTGGTAAGCGCTTTACTTTTAGGCATCGGCGTTTCGGCATGGAGATCAAAAAACCCTGTTGGTTTTTTCGCGGGAGTAAAACCGCCTGATGTTAGAGATACTGGTAAGTATAACCATTCTGTTGCGATACTTTGGTTTGTTTACGCCATACTTCTGGAGATATGCGGGATGCCGCTTCTATTTCTTGCGCAGAATTCAGCCGGCATTATACTTGTAGTGATGGGTGTTGTCGTGATTACGATTGCCATGATGATCATGTATTTTCAAATAGAAAAGAAATATCGATTGCCATAACTTCTCGTTTAACGAGGAAGCTGATATGCTGGCACAAGAAACAAGAAATGATAAAATCCCCGTCCGGCGGCGCGGACGGGCATACAAACAAGCGCATCTGAACAGTGTGCAAATGATGTGCATTTTCAGATGAGGCACACGAAAGGAAAGTAAGGAATTAAGAGCGAATGGCAGAGAAGATTTTGACAACCGAGTATTCTGAGGAGATGCAGCGCAGTTTCGTGGATTATTCCATGAGCGTGATTACGGCCCGGGCCATCCCGGACGCCAGGGACGGCTTAAAGCCGGTGCAGCGGCGCGTCCTCTATGACATGAGCGAGCTGAAGCTGGGGCATGACAAGCCGCACCGCAAATCGGCCCGGATCGTGGGCGATACGATGGGAAAATACCACCCTCACGGCGACAGTTCGATCTACGACACGCTGGTGGTCATGTCCCAGCCGTTTAAGAAGGGCATGGCGCTGGTGGACGGCCACGGGAATTTCGGCTCCATCGAGGGCGACGGGGCCGCCGCCATGCGCTACACCGAGGCAAGGCTGGAGAAATTCACCGAGGAAGTCTATCTGAAGGATCTGGACAAGACCGTGGATTTCGTGCCGAATTACGACGAGACGGAGAAGGAGCCGGAGGTGCTGCCGGTGCGGGTCCCGAATCTTCTGGTCAACGGCGCCGAGGGCATCGCGGTCGGCATGAGCACCAGCATCCCGCCCCATAACCTGGGCGAAGTGATCGACGCGGTGCGCGCCTACATTAAGAATCCCGACATCACGGTGGAGGAGCTGATGCAGTATCTGCCGGGACCGGATTTCCCCACCGGCGGCATCATTTCCAATAAGAAAGAGCTGAAGGAGATCTATGAGACCGGCGTGGGCAAGATCAGGCTGCGCGGGCGCCTGGAGGTGGAGCTGGGCCGCCGGAAGACCGACAGGGACAAGCTGGTCATCCGCCAGATCCCCTACACGATGATCGGCGCGGGCATCAACAAATTCCTGACGGATGTGGCGGATCTCGTGGAGTCGAAGAAGCTGCCGGACGTGACCGACATTTCCAACCAGTCGAACAAAGAAGGCATCCGTATCGTCCTGGAACTGAGGAAAGACGCGGATGTGGAGAAGATCAAGAACATCCTTTATAAGAAGACGAAGCTGGAGGACACCTTCGGCGTCAATATGCTGGCGATCGTGGACGGGCGGCCGGAGACGCTGAACCTGAAGGGCATCCTGAAAAATTATCTGGATTTCCAGTATAAGAACAATACCCGCAAATATCAGGCGCTGCTGGACAGGGAGCTGGACCGCAAGGAAGTCCAGGAGGGCCTGATCGCGGCCTGCGACGCCATCGACCTGATCATCGCAGTGCTGCGGGGCGCACGGAACCTGAAGGACGCGAAGGCGTGCCTGATGACCGGCGACACGAGCAGGATCAAATTCCGCACGAAAGGGTTCGAAAAAGACGCGAAGCAGCTTCATTTTACCGAAAAACAGGCGTCGGCGATCCTGGAGATGCGGCTGTACAAGCTGATCGGCCTGGAGATTCTGGCGCTGAAGAAGGAGTATGACGGGACGCTGAAGAAGATCGCGGAATACCGGAGGATCCTGGGGAGCAAGGAGGCGATGGATCAGGTGATCCTGGATGACCTGGCCGCGATCCAGGAGGAATTCGCCATGATTCGCATGACGGATATCGAGGACAGCGGGGAGGCCGTCTATGAGGAGACGCCGGAGGCCGCCCAGGAGGTGGTATTCGTCATGGACCGCTTCGGCTACTGCAAGCTGCTGGACCGGCCGGCCTACGACCGGAACAGGGAGGCGGCGGATGGCGAGAATGCGTATGTGGTCGCCTGCATGAGTACCGATAAGATCTGCATTTTCACCGACAGCGGCTATCTGCACCAGGTGAAGGTGTCGGAGGTGCCGTTCGGCAAGCTGCGCGATAAGGGGACGCCGATTGAGAATATCAGCAAATACGACGGCAAGAAGGAGCGCATCCTCTGTCTGGGCGGGTTGGAAACGCTGGCCGGGCGGAAGATGATCTTCGTCACGGAGCAGGCGCTCGTGAAGCAGGTGCCGATGGAGGAGTTCATCACGAACAACCGGACGGTGGCTTCTACGAAGCTGGCCGAGGGCGACAGGCTGGTGACAGTGCGGCCGGCATCGGGCGGCGACGCGGTGCTGCAGACCGCGGGCGGGTATTTCCTGCGCTTCCCGGCGGAGGAGATCACGGAGATGAAGAAGAATTCCCGGGGCGTCAGGGGGATGAAGCTGGAGAAGGACGACCGGGTGGAGCATCTGTATCTGGTCAATGAGGATCAGGTGGTGACGTACCGGAAGAAGGAGATCCAGCTGAACCGCCTGCGGGTCGCGAGGCGGGATGGCAAGGGCGTGAAGGCGCGATTGTAGACGTGCTGTTTCTCCGGCTTTTCGGTTTGAAATTGGAAATGGATATTGCTCCGGTATCGGCTTCCTGGCTGCGGCAATATGCGGAAAGGAAAGCGGTGCGTTTCCGCATGAGGGGGCAGAGCGGAGCCGACGCTAAGGCAATGCGAAGGCAGAGCGAAGCTAACGCGGAGGCAATGCGAAGGCAGAGCGGGGGGCAATGTGAAGCCAATGCGAAAGCAATGCAAAGGCGAAGCGAAGGCAATGTGAAAGCAGCGAGGAGGCAATGTGAAGTCAACGCGAAAGCAATGCAAAGGCAAAGCGAAGCTAACGCGAAGGCAATGCGGAACGGGGGCATGAGGAGACGGGATGATGAAAAAGCGCGGTCATGTGATCTGCTCGGTGGAACCGGGCTCGATCGCGGAAGAGATGGGGCTTGAACCGGGCGACCGCCTGCTCTCTGTTGACGGCCACGACCCGGAAGACATTTTCGATTATGAGTATTATCTGGAAAATGATTCCGTCATCGTGCTGGTGGAGAAGGCCGGCGGCGAGGAGTGGGAGCTGGATATCGAGAACAATTATCAGGACCTGGGCCTGACGTTTGAGAACGGGCTGATGAGCGAGTACCGCTCCTGCACGAACCGCTGCATCTTCTGTTTCGTTGACCAGATGCCGCCGGGGATGCGGGAAACGCTGTATTTCAAGGACGACGATTCGCGCCTTTCCTTTCTTCAGGGCAACTACATCACCCTGACGAATATGAAGAAGAAGGATATCGACCGGATCATCCGTTTTAAGCTGTCGCCGATCAATATCTCGATCCACACGACGAATCCCGCGCTGCGGTGCAGGATGCTGCGCAACCGGTTCGCGGGGGAGTCGCTTAGGGCGCTTGACCGGCTTTTCCGGGCCGGGACGCCGATGAACGGGCAGATCGTTCTCTGCAAGGGAATCAACGACGGGGAGGAGCTGGAGCGGACGATCGGCGATCTGAGCCGCTATATTCCGTGTATGGAGAGCGTATCGGTAGTGCCGGTTGGGCTTACGAGATACAGGCAGGGTCTGTATCCGCTCGAACCCTTTACGGCAGAGGACGCGGTGCGCGTGATTGACCGGATCGAGCGGTGGCAGCGGAAACTTTTCGCGGAGCACGGGACGCATTTTGTCCACGCGAGCGATGAATTCTATATCCTGGCGGGGCGGCCCCTGCCAGAAGCGGAGCGCTATGACGGCTACCCGCAGCTGGAGAACGGCGTCGGCATGGTGCGTCTGATGACCGAGGAGGTGCAGGAAGCGCTTGCCGGGATGGATGAGGATGAAGGGGCGGATGGAGATGAAGACGCCGGGAGTTTCCTGGGAGCGGATGGGGATAAAGGTGCCGGGAAGGTTTCCGGTTCGGACTATGATGAGGCGGGGCGACGTTCCGGGCGGTTTGGCAGGGACACCGGGCCGGAGGAACTCTCGGTGGCGACCGGGCAGCTGGCTGCCGGTTATATTCAGGGATTCTTGGATGAGATTACTGCGAAATATCCGAACCGTAACGTGCATTTATATCCGATCACCAATGAATTCTTCGGGGAAATGATCACGGTATCGGGATTGATTACCGGGCGCGACCTGATCCGGCAGCTGAAGGGAAAGCCGCTGGGCAGCCGCCTGCTTCTGCCGGCCTCGATGTTCCGCAGCGGCGAGGATGTGTTCCTGGACGATGTGACGAAGGAAGACGTGGAAAATGCTTTACAAGTGCCGGTGAATATTGTAAAATCAAGCGGCCGGGACTTTGTGGAGGCCGTACTCTATCCGCCGGAGGAAGGAGGCCGGGCGGAGCATGCGGCATACGAGCTGCCGAGGCCGGCCGGAATAAATGCGGGAAGCCGGGCGGAATAAATGCGGGGCTGACCGGAACAAAATGCCGGAATCGGCCGAAACAAATGGGGGGCAGCCGGCCGGTGTTCCGGCATCGCAGCAGAAAAGAAAGAAACAGACAGGAGATTTACATGAGCAAACCCATCGTAGCCATCGTAGGGCGCCCGAACGTGGGGAAGTCAACATTGTTTAACGCCCTCGCGGGGCGGCAGATCGCGATCGTCGAGGATACGCCCGGCGTGACGCGGGACCGGATCTACGCGGACTGCACGTGGCTGGAGTGGAATTATACTTTGATCGATACCGGCGGCATCGAGCCGGAGAGCAGGGATGCCATCCTTACGCAGATGCGGGAGCAGGCGGAGATCGCCATCGCCACGGCGGACGTGATCATTTTCATGGTGGATGTGCGCCAGGGGCTGACAGACGCGGATTCCAAGGTGGCGGACATCCTGCGCAGGGCGAGGAAACCGGTTGTCCTGTGCGTCAACAAGGTGGACAGCGTGAAGAAGTTCGCCAATGACGTCTATGAATTTTATAATTTAGGCATCGGCGATCCGGTCGGCATCTCGGCGGCCTCGATGTTGGGGTTGGGCGAGCTGCTGGACGAGGTCGTGAAACATTTTGACGAGATCCCAACGGAGGATGAGGACGACGACCGCCCGCGCATCGCCATCGTCGGCAAACCGAATGTCGGTAAGTCTTCCCTGGTCAATAAACTGGTCGGGGAGAACCGGATGATCGTCTCCGCCATCGCCGGCACCACGAGGGATGCAGTGGACACGCAGGTGGTTCACAACGGCACGGAGTATGTGTTTATCGATACGGCGGGCCTGCGGAGAAAGAATAAGATTAAGGAAGACCTGGAGCGTTACAGCATCATCCGGGCCGTAGCCGCCGTGGAGCGCGCGGATGTGGTGATCGTGGTTATCGACGCCGTGGAAGGCGTTACCGAACAGGACGCGAAGATCGCGGGGATCGCGCACGAGCGGGGCAAGGGCGCGATCGTGGCCGTGAACAAATGGGACGCGGTCGAGAAGAACGATAAGACGATTTACGAGTTTACGCGCCGCGTCCGGGACACATTGTCGTTCATGCCCTATGCGGAGATCGTTTTTATCTCAGCGCTGACCGGACAGAGGCTGAATCGGCTCTACGAAACGATTGACATGGTGCGTCAGAACCAGAACCTGCGGGTGGCGACGGGCGTGCTGAACGAGATTATCACCCAGGCGACGGCGATGAAGCAGCCGCCTTCGGATAAGGGAAAGAGACTGAAGATCTTTTATGCGACCCAGGTGGCCGTGAAGCCGCCGGCATTCGTGGTATTTGTAAATGATAAGGAGCTGATGCATTTTTCCTACCAGCGGTATCTGGAGAATCAGATCCGGGAAGCGTTCGGCTTTAGGGGGACGCCGCTGCGGTTCATGCTCCGCGAACGCGGCGCGAAGGAGAGCGGATGAGGTTCGGGCAACATTTGGAGGGAGAGAGGGAATGGAACGGATCATTTGTCTGGTGGTCGGATATGCCTGCGGCCTGATTCAGACCGGATATTTCTATGCGAAGGCACACCATATAGATATTCGCAGCGTCGGAAGCGGCAATTCCGGCAGTACCAACGTGATGCGGGTTATGGGTCCGACAGCGGGGCTGATCGTCTTTCTGGGAGATGCGCTCAAGACGCTGATCCCCTGCCTGATCGTGCGTGCAGTCTTTATGGAGCGGCTGCCGGAGATGGCGAACCTTTTGGTTCTCTATACGGGGTTCGGAGCGATCCTGGGACATAATTTCCCGTTCTATCTGCATTTTAAGGGAGGCAAGGGAATCGCTTCCACGGCGGGGCTTCTGGCGGCCATGGACTGGCGGGTGGTTCTTCTGTGTCTGGCAGCATTTATCCTGGTTCTGGCGGCGACGCGCTATGTCTCTCTGGGGTCGCTGACGGTCGTGAGTATATTTCTGGTCTGTATGGTCCTCTTTGGCAGCCACGGAGACTACGGTCTGGGGCAGCAGTACCTGACGGAGTTTTATCTGCTGTCGGCGGCCGTGACCGCGATGGCTTTCTGGCGCCACAGGTCGAATATCGTCCGGCTGATCCACGGGGAGGAGAATAAGATCAGTTTTAGCAGGAAGAAGTGATCCAACGGCCGTGAATGACCTGATGCTGCGCGACAAGACGGCGGAGGCCCCCGCGCTGCCGTGGCTGGAAGAATAGGAGGGAGGACAGACGGCCATGTTGATCGGAATCAGGAAATGCCCGCCGGATTCGCCTTTAGTGGAGAGAAGCAATCAGTCGATTCAATTCGCGTTATCGCAGATACAAAGCTCAGGTATTGCTCCATATGTCAGTCGCGTGATTCTTTACGGAAGCTGCGCCAGAAGGGAACAGCAGTACAAAAGCGATGTGGATCTATTCATGGAAGTAAGTTCTGATGCTCCCGAACATGTTTTGCACGATGAGATCCTGTGGCTGAAGGGGCATGTTTCACCGCCGGACAGTTCTCTGCCGGAAGTTGACTTGAAAGTAGCAATCGGCGCTGAATGGCAGAAAAGCAATTCTTTATATTACAAAAATGTAAATAGGGAGGGAAAAGAACTTTGGAAGACAAGCGGAACGTAATGTCTTATCTGGATTTTGCCGAAAACGATTACATGTTCTTTCACGAGGCTTATGCCAGCGGCCTGAAATACGGAACGCTCGCTTCCATTGGACAAAATATTTGCGAAAAATATCTGAAACATATCGTTGACGTGCTTGCGGTGCCGCAGACAAACGAGGAAGACATGGAAAAGGAAAATGTCCTCCGCACACATTCATTGCGGAAATTAATCCGGTATATAGGCAATAATATGGGAATCTGTATTTCACAAAAAACAGAAGATGCAATAGACAGGATCGACGGGTACTACTATACGACAAGATATCCCGGAGAAGACAGTTTTTTTGCGAACGAAAAGGATGTTGAGAAAGTCAACGAAGCCGTTGAACTTACCCGCAATGAGACGCTGCTAATCTGCAGGAAATACGCGGCTTTGAAGGATTAAATCGGAACCCTTTGACTATGGTTATAACGTGTGGGATAGACCTGCTCTCGCAGCGGATGACCATTCGATGCTTCATGCGGCCAGCGGCTGCGCAAGAAAATGTGCCGTCTGAATTGCTGCAGCCAGACGATAAGAATGCAGAAACAGGCCAAAAAATTCCATTGCTTTATGGAATGAAATATGTTAGAGTGATGG
>CAYYHX010000046.1:0-12098 GCA_964471835.1 uncultured Hungatella sp. | reverse complement strand
ACGAGAACCATGTGCCGATCCCCTCGCTTCTGGCGGTGTCCGCCCTGCAGCAGCATCTGGTGACGACCAAGAAACGCACCAGCGTGGCGCTGATTCTGGAGAGCGGCGAGCCGCGGGAAGTGCATCATTTCGCGACGCTCCTCGGTTACGGGGCCTGCGCGATCAACCCCTATCTGGCGCACGAGACGATCCGCTATCTGATCGAGACGGGGATGCTGCAGAAGGATTATTATGCGGCGGTGGAGGATTACAATTCCGCCGTGCTTCACGGCATCGTGAAGATTGCCTCGAAAATGGGGATTTCGACGATCCAGTCCTATCAGGGGGCGCAGATCTTCGAGGCCATCGGGATCTCGAAGGAGGTCATTGACAAATATTTTACCAACACGGTCAGCCGTGTCGGGGGCATCACGCTGGACGATATCGCCAGAGACGTGGACGCGCTGCATTCGGCGGCCTTTGACCCGCTGGGGCTGGATGTGGATCTGACGCTGGACAGCGCCGGCAGCCATAAGATGCGTTCCGGGCAGGAGGAGCATCTGTACAATCCGCTGACCATCCATCTGCTGCAGGAGGCCGCCCGCACCGGCAGCTACGAGACGTTCAAGGCGTACTCGCATGCTGTGAACGAGGAAGGGCTTTCCGTGAACTTGAGGAGCCTTCTGGACTTTAAGTTCGACGAGAACGGGGGCGTGCCGATTGAGGAGGTCGAGAGCGTGGACTCGATCGTGAAACGGTTCAAGACCGGCGCGATGTCCTACGGCTCCATTTCGCAGGAGGCCCATGAGACGCTGGCCGTCGCCATGAACCGCATCGGCGGCAAATCGAACAGCGGCGAGGGCGGCGAGAGCCTGGAGCGCCTCGTGCCGCAGCCGGCGGAGAATAATAAATGTTCCGCGATCAAGCAGGTGGCTTCGGGGCGGTTCGGCGTCACCTCCCGCTACCTCGTGAGCGCGAAGGAGATCCAGATCAAGATGGCCCAGGGCGCGAAGCCCGGCGAGGGCGGCCAGCTTCCCGGCACCAAGGTTTACCCGTGGGTCGCCCGCACCCGCCACTCGACGACGGGCGTCAGTCTGATCTCCCCGCCGCCGCATCACGACATCTACTCGATCGAGGATCTGGCGCAGCTGATCTACGATCTGAAAAATGCCAACCGCGACGCTCGCATCTCGGTGAAGCTGGTCAGCGAGGCCGGCGTGGGAACCGTGGCGGCCGGCGTGGCGAAGGCCGGGGCGCAGGTGATCCTCGTGTCCTCCTACGACGGCGGCACCGGCGCGGCCCCCCGCAATTCCATTTACAACGCGGGCCTGCCCTGGGAACTGGGCGTCGCGGAGGCGCACCAGACGCTGATTAAGAACGGCCTGCGGGACAAGGTGATCCTGGAGACGGACGGCAAGCTGATGACCGGCCGCGACGTGGCCATCGCCTGTATGCTGGGCGCGGAGGAATTCGGCTTCGCGACGGCGCCGCTGGTGACGATGGGCTGCGTGATGATGCGCGTCTGCAACCTGGACACCTGCCCGGTCGGCGTGGCGACGCAGAATCCGGAGCTGCGCAAACGCTTCCGAGGCAAGCCGGAATATGTGATCAATTTCATGCATTTTGTCGCGCAGGAGCTGCGCGAATACATGGCGAAGCTGGGCGTGCGCACCGTGGACGAGCTGGTGGGGCGCACCGACCTGCTGAAGAAGAAAGAGCACCTGCCGTCCGGGCGGGCGGCCCGCGTGGATCTGTCGAACATTCTGGGAAATCCTTACGCGGACCGGAAGCTGGCGGGCTACGCGAAGAAACAGCCGTTCGATTTCCGGCTGCAGGAAACGGTAGACGAAACCATTTTCCTGAAGAAACTGGGGACGGCGCTCGCGGAAGGCCAGAAGAAGACCCTGCAGATCGACGTTTCCAACGTGAACCGCACGCTGGGGACGATCTTCGGCTCGGAGATCACGAAGCGGTACCCGGACGGGCTGCCGGAAGACTCGTTCACGATCTGCTGCAGCGGGAGCGGCGGCCAGAGTTTCGGCGCCTTTATCCCGAAAGGGCTGACCCTCGAACTGTCCGGCGACAGCAACGATTATTTCGGCAAGGGGCTTTCCGGGGGCAAGCTGGTGGTCTATCCGCCGACGGGCGTGCAGTTTAAGGCCGAGAAGAACATCATCATCGGCAACGTGGCCCTCTATGGCGCGACCAGTGGCAAGGCGTTCATCAACGGACTCGCCGGCGAGCGCTTCTGTGTCCGCAACTCCGGCGCGCTGGCCGTGGTGGAGGGCGTGGGCGACCACGGCTGCGAGTACATGACCGGCGGCACCGTGGTGATCCTCGGCCCGACCGGCAAGAATTTCGCGGCCGGCATGAGCGGCGGCATCGCCTATGTGCTGGACGAGAAGAACGACCTCTACAAGCGGCTGAACAAGGATCTGGTCTCGATGGAGGAAGTCACGAACAAATACGACGTGCTGGAGCTGAAGGATATGATCGTCGAGCATGTAAAATACACCAATTCCGCGCGCGGCAAGGAGATTCTGGAGAATTTCGGGCAGTATCTCCCGAAATTCAAGAAGATCCTGCCCCACGACTACCGGCGCATGATGAACACCATCGTGCAGATGGAGGAGAAGGGGCTGTCCAGCGAGCAGGCGCAGATCGAAGCCTTCTATGCGAATACGAGACAGTAGGGGAGGGTCTGTGCGGATCGAAGTGATTTGCGCGAATACAGGACGGCAGGAGGAGAGAACATGGGAAAGCCAACCGGATTTTTAGAATATGACAGGGAGACGTCGCAGGCGGCGTCCCCGAAGGCGAGAGTCAGGCATTTTAACGAATTCCACACGCCCTTAAGCGAGGCGGAGCAGCGCCGGCAGGGCGCCCGCTGCATGGAGTGCGGCGTGCCGTTCTGCCAGTCGGGCATGATGATCAAGGGGATGGCCTCCGGCTGCCCGCTGAACAACCTGATCCCGGAGTGGAACGATCTGGTCTACACCGGCAACTGGCGGCAGGCCTACAACCGGCTGAAGCGCACCAACAGTTTCCCGGAGTTTACGTCGCGCGTCTGTCCGGCCCCCTGTGAGGCGGCCTGCACCTGCGGCTTAAACGGCGATCCGGTCAGCATTAAGGAAAATGAATACGCCGTCGTCGAGAAGGCGTATGCCGACGGTCTGGCGGGGCCGAAACCGCCGAAGATCCGCACCGGCAAGAAGGTGGCCGTGATCGGTTCCGGCCCGTCCGGGCTGGCGGCCGCCGACCAGCTTAACAAGCGCGGCCACAGTGTCACGGTCTACGAGCGGGAAGACAGGGTCGGCGGGCTGCTGATGTACGGCATCCCCAACATGAAGCTGGAGAAGCAGATCATCGAGCGCAAGATTGCCGTCATGGAGGCGGAAGGCGTGACCTTCGTCACCGGCGCGGACGTCGGCCGGGCGCAGAAGGCAGACAAGATATTGAAAGGATACGACAGTGTGATCCTGGCCTGCGGCGCGTCCAACCCGCGCGATATCGGGGTGCCGGGCAGGGACGCGGAAGGAATCTGTTTCGCGGTGGATTTCCTCAAATCCACGACCAAATGCCTGCTGGCGGAGCGGGACGCCGCCTACGCGGCGGCATGCGCGGCGGCGATTAAGGCCGCGCCGAAGGAGAGGGCGGCATCGGCGGCCGGCCCTTACGCGAGAGCGGTTTCCGAGCCATATGTCCTCCCCGCGGCGGACACATCCATGCCGGCCGCGCGCCTTACGGACGGCAGATACATTTCCGCCAAAGGAAAGCACGTCCTCGTCATCGGCGGCGGCGACACCGGCAACGACTGCGTAGGCACGGCGATCCGGCACGGCTGCAAATCGGTACTCCAGCTGGAGATGATGCCCAAGCCGCCCGAACGGCGCACCGAGGACAATTCCTGGCCCGAATGGCCGCGGATCCTGAAAACCGATTACGGGCAGGAGGAGGCGATCGCCCTGTTCGGCGGCGACCCGCGCGTCTACCAGACGACGGTCAAGGAATTCAAAAAGACCAAAGACGGCAAAGTCTGCGGCGCCGTGCTGGTGTCCCTCACGCCGCAGAAGGATGAGAAGACGGGACGCACGGCGATGGTTCCTGTGGAGGGCAGCGAGCGCGAGGTTCCGGCGGATCTGGTACTGATCGCGGCGGGCTTCCTCGGCAGCCAGAAGTACGTCTCCGACGCCTTCGGCGTGAAGCTGAACGCCCGGACGAATGTGGACACCGCCCCCGGGAGCTACCGGACGAACGTCGAGAAAGTCTTTGCGGCCGGCGACATGCGCCGCGGCCAGTCGCTGGTGGTCTGGGCGATCCGCGAGGGCCGCGAGGTCGCGAAAGAGGTGGATGCGGCGCTCATGGGGTATACGAACCTGATGTGACAGTTCAGACGGCGTTTCGGATGATCCATCTTACAATGTAACAGTGTTTCGGAATGCCGTCTGAACTGTTGCAAATCGGATGGGAGGTGTGATACGGCCCCTGTCTTTGGGCTATGCGAATCGGATGGGATGTGCTATGCTGTCCCTGTCTTTGGGGTATACGAATTGAATGGGATGTGTTATACTGTCCCTGTCTTTGAAAAGGAGGTATACGCATATGAAATATGTCCGGATCCTGTTCAGTCCCACGGGAGGAACGGAAAAAGCCGCGAAAGCAATCACGAAAGACTGGCCGTCCGCCGAGACCATTGACCTCTCCGATGCGGGGAAAGATTTTTCCAAAACAGTCTTTCAGCCGGAGGATGCGGCGCTTATCGCGATGCCGTCGTTCGGGGGTCTGGCCCCGCAGACCGCTCTTGAACGGCTCGGCGCGATCAAAGGGAACGGCGCGCGGTGCGTCCTCATGGCAGTTTACGGGAGCCGCGCCTACGAGGACACGCTGGTCCAGATGGAGGACGCCGCCGAACAATGCGGATTCCAGGTGATAGCCGCGGTTTCCGCCGTCGCGGAACATTCCATCATGCACCAGTACGCGACCGGGCGGCCCGACCGCGCGGACTGTGATCAGCTCGCCGGATTCGCAGGGAAAATCAATGAGAAACTCCAAAGCGGCGACGGGAAAAAACCTGTGCTCCCCGGGAACCGGCCCTATAAGAAGGGCGGCGGCGTCAGTCTGGTTCCGAAAGGGGGTTCCGCCTGCACGGAATGCGGCCTTTGCGCGAAGCGGTGCCCCGTACAGGCGATCGATCCCAAGGCCCCCAGGGCGACCGACGGGAAGAAGTGCATCTCCTGTATGCGCTGCGTCTCCATTTGTCCTCAGAAGGCAAGGAAGGTCAACAAAGCCATGGTTTCGGTTGCGGCCCTTACGATAAAGAAGGCATGTTCCGAGCCGAAAAAAAATGAACTGTTTATTTAAGGTGCGGTGTGCGGGCGCGTTTTGGCTTCCGGCGTGCAGGGATTGTCCATGAGCGGCTGCAGTCATGGCGGAATCAGGGCGCCGGCCGGATCTCGCGGTTCATGCTGCCCGTCTGGTAGCCGTCCAGATCCAGAGTCACGTACAGAAAGCCGATCCGGTGGAGTTCCTTCGCGATCCGGTCCATGACCGCGGGATCACAGAATTTCGCAAATTCCGACCGGTCAATCTCGATCCTCGCAAGGGTTCCGTGAATGCGGACGCGAACCTGATGGAAGCCCAGATCGAGGAGGAACTGCTCGGCCCTGTCCACCATGCCGAGTTTTTCCTCGCTGATCGTCTCCCCGTAAACAAAGCGTGAGGAGAGGCAGGCAAAGGATTGCTTGTTCCATGTAGGAAGCCCGGATTCACGCGACAGTTCCCGGATCTCCTCTTTGTACAGGGAAACTTCCCGCAGGGGGCTTTTGACGCCCAGTTCCGCGACCGCGAGAAGTCCCGGGCGGTAGTCGCCGTTGTCGTCCATGTTGGAGCCCTCCGCGACATAGCTGATGCCATGCTGTTTCGCGATGCCGATGATTTTTGTAAACAGCTCGCGCTTACAGAGGTAGCAGCGGTTCGTGGGGTTCTGCCGGAACCCGTCTATGGCAAGCTCCTCGGAATCGACGATCATATGTTCTATTTTTTCTGATTCGCAGAAGGCCCTGGCCTCGTTCAGTTCCCGTTCCGGGAAGGAGCAGGAACGGGCCGTTACCGCGATTGCCTTCTCCCCGAGGACATCGTGCGCTGTCTTTAACAGAAAGGTAGAATCGACGCCGGATGAAAATGCGACGGCGACACTGCCCAATTCCCGAAGGTATGTTTTCAGTTTTTCCTGTTTTTCGTGCAGGGTATCCATAATTATCACTCTTTTCTTGCATTTTTTGCGGCCCGGCCTGTCCGGAGGCGGCATCGGCCGCGGAAGCTGTCTGAAATGGTAACATAAAGCGGATGTGCCTGTCAAGATGTGTGAAAGGACAGTCCGGGCGCGCAGGGCCATAATGGTTTTTATTCGAAAGTAACAGTTCAGACGGCACATCTTCTTGTGCGGCCGGTGGCCGCGCAAGAAGCATCGGATGTTTATCCGATGTGAGAACCGGTGCCAAAACATGCTTATAAGCAAGTTTAACGCCTGTTTTGGCACCGGTTCTCACGCCGTCTGAACTGTTACATTCGAAAATACGGACAACCCTGCCAGACTCCCTTGTTGTCTTGACTTTTGGATGCCTGCATCCTATAATGGGAGGCAGCAGAGAGTTGGGAAAAGGAGACAGCGCCTGTATGTATATTGAGCGAAATACGGCGGCTTGAGTATCTGGCGGATCATTTTCCGGCGGTCGTTATCGGGGGGCGCGCCGGACCGGAAAGACGACGCTATCTGAGCATCTATGACTTGCCTTGCTTCCATGGCCTGTCCGCCGGACCTTCGGAACCGCATCGGTCCTGTCGGGATGCTATCGTATAGATTTGCCATCCTGCATGATAAAACAGAGTACATATTTAGGAAAGTTCGAAGGGAGGAAACAATATGCTGTTTAAGTTCGAGAACCAACATGACCGGGAATCGATGACCGCGATGGCGAGGGCCCTGCGCAAGACGGTGCGGGCGAAGCAGAGCAAGCATAGCCGCATATTCGGATGGACGGTTGTGGCGTTGGCATTCGGCATGACTTTTTTGGCTGCCGTCGTCTCCGATTTTTCCTTGTCGCCGAGTTACATGATCACGTTTGCGTTGTCGGTTTTGCTTGCCGTGGTGCTCCTTTTTGAAGACAACATCAACGGGTACTTTGCCTTGAAGCGGATGGCTCCCGGAACCATGAAGGCGACGGTTGTCTTTGGAAAGGATTGTTTTACTTCTACGACAGAACTTGGCGTCAGCACCTTTGAGTACAACAGAATCCAGGCAATCGCGGAGAGCGACCACTATTTTACCTTCATATTCAACCAGAACCACGCCCAGGTCTATGACAAGCGCAGGATGACCGTGGGTACGCCGGACGAATTCCGGACATTTATCGAAGGGATGACCGGCAAGAGCGTGCAGAAAGTGTAGTCATACTTTCATGGGGGAAAACTCAGATTATGGGGATTTATCTGAACGGCACAAGCGCCTACGGCTTGTTTCAGGAGGATTATTCTTTAACATATTTTGTGGATAAAAGCGACATGCTGGGGGAGCTGGTTCCGATTCTGGAGATGAAGAAGGCCGCGCAGGAAGCGCGTGTCGCAGCGAGAGGAAGCAACCCCAAGTATGTGGCGATCACCAGGCCGCGCCGGTTCGGCAAGACGGTCATGGCCAATCTGATTGCCGCCTATTTCGGTAAAGGCGTGGACAGTCACGAGGAATTTGACACTTTGCGGGTGTCCCGCTATCCGTGGTACCGGAAGCATTTGAACCGGCATAATGTGATACGCATCGCGATGAATGAGATGCCGGGCGAGATCACGACTTTCACCCGGTATCTCGGCAGAATAAAAGCGATTCTTCTGGACGATCT
Source organism: uncultured Hungatella sp. (assembly GCA_964471835.1). GTDB lineage: Bacteria > Bacillota > Clostridia > Lachnospirales > Lachnospiraceae > UBA3402. Next base: position 4,227 of record CAYYHX010000046.1, on the reverse strand, counting down.
GGCGGCCGCCTATCCGAACGCGAGGATTCTGGAGACGGACGCGGTCTGGGACGCGCTGACGAAGGTCTATGAATACTGCGGCGGTGAGAAATTCATTTTCGTACTGGACGAATGGGATTTCATTTACCATCAGAATTTTGCTGCGGATGCGGACAAGGAGGCGTTCACCCTCTTTTTGAGCAATCTTTTGAAAGACCGAGCTTATGTGGAAATGGCGTATATGACCGGCATCCTCCCGATCTCCAAGTATTCCAGCGGGTCGGAACTCAATATGTTCCTCGAATATTCGATGGCGACGCGGGAAAAATACAGTGCATATTTCGGATTCTCCGAGGAAGAAGTGGACGAACTGTACCGGAGATATCTGCGCAGGGAACCTTCGCCCCGCATCACCCGTCAGGATCTGAAAGTGTGGTACGACGGCTATCAGACGGCGGGCGGCAGGCGGCTTTACAATCCGCGGTCCGTGGTCGGGGCGCTCAGCGATAACCAGCTCGGAAGTTACTGGACCAGTTCCGGCCCCTACGATGAGATTTTCAACTATATCAGCGCCAATGTGGATGCCGTGAAGGATGATGTGGCGCTGATGGTGGCGGACAATCCGGTACCCGCGCGTGTACAGGAGTACGCGTCCGTTTCCATGGAGCTTAAGACGCGGGACGAGATCTTCTCCGCCATGGTGGTCTATGGCTTTTTGAACTATGAAAATGGATACGTCTCCATCCCCAATAAGGAACTGATGGATCAGTTCGCCGAGGTGGTGCAGCGGGAGCCTTCGATGGGAAATGTGTACAAACTCACGAAGGAGTCGGGGCGAATGCTGGCGGCTACGAAAGCCGGCGATGTAAAAACCATGGCAGAGCTGATGGAATATGCCCACAATACGCACAGCCCGATGCAGGTTTATAACGATGAAGCGGAACTGGCCTCAATTATCCGCTGGGTTTATCTGAAAGCGCTCGATACATACCGCATCGAGCGGGAGGACAAGGCCGGTGTGGGGTATGTGGATTTCATTTTCTATCCGTTTAAGAAGGATGATGACGTGATCATCCTGGAGCTGAAGGTCGATCACACGCCGGAAGAAGCCATTCGGCAGATCAAAGACCGGGGTTATGCCCTGCGTCTGGAAGGCAAATTCGGGGAGAATCCGGAATATACCGGACGTATCCTCGCCGTAGGCATCGCGTATCATAAATCAGACGGCACGAAACGGCATGAGTGCCGGGTGGAAGTGCTGCGGGAGCGGCGGCCGTCCTGAGAAAGCGCGGTATATTTACACAGATGAAGCATTCATCACGAAAGAGCGCGGTATATTTTATGCAGGCCGTTCGGCGGTGTGAAGCGGCGGATTCGGGAAACGCGTACGTCTGGTAAGAGTATTTTGCTTGCAGAGGTGGGATGAGAATATGGCAATTGTGGTCAGAGGGTATGGCAGGGAAGATCTTCCGTCGATGATCCATATATGGAATCAGGTTGTAGAAGAAGGAATCGCATTTCCGCAGGAAGAATATCTGGACGGCGCGAAAGGAGAGGCATTTTTTGCGTCGCAGACATGGTGCGGGGTGGCGGACGATGATTCGGGTGAAATCCTGGGACTCTATATTCTGCATCCGAACAATGTGGGACGCTGCGGGCATATCTGCAACGCCAGCTATGCGGTGCGCCGCGACCTGCGGGGGCGGCATATCGGCGAAAAGCTGGTGGCGGACAGTCTCGTGCAGGGAAGGCGCCATGGGTTCCGGATCATGCAGTTTAATGCGGTAGTGGCGACGAATGTTCATGCGAGGCATCTGTATGAACGGCTGGGATTCGTTCCGCTGGGGGTCATTCCGCGGGGATTCCGCATGAAAGACGGGCATTACGAGGATATCTGTCCGTATTATAAGGAACTGGATGCGTGACCGGAGCGTTTTCCCGGTTATTTGCAAGCAGGTAAGGGCGGTTCCTTTTATAAGGAAGGATTTTTGGGAAAGAACATTTTAACGGATGTCGGGTTTTAGGAAAGACTTTTTTGAGAAGATGGTTCTCGAACGGTGTCTTGGCGGAGGAAAGAGCAGCCGCATCTGATTAAGACGAGAGCTGACGCGGATGGTTAGGGAAGGAATGACCAGGAATATCGAAAAGGAAATTGAGCGATACCCGGTTCTGGAAGCTGTTCCGGGGAAGCTGGAACATAATCTCTGCCGGATCATGGCGCGGTGCGCCGGGCAGGGAATCCAGGTGGCGGGTGTGGTCAAGGGATTTACGGCATGGCCGGAACTGGCGTGGGTGTATGAGCGCTGTGGCTGTGCCTTTATCGCGTCTTCACGGATTGAACAGCTTCGGCTGCTGCGGGAGGCAGGGCTCCGCGCGCCCCTGATGCTTCTGCGGATACCCATGCTTTCCGAGCTGGATGATGTCGCGGAACTGGCCGATCTCAGTCTGCAGAGTGAACCGGCGGTGCTGCGGGCGCTGAATGAGGCGGCGGTACGGGCAGAAGAACGGCGTGCGTCTGAGCCAGAACATGTCATGCGGCGGCACCGGGTTCTCCTCATGGCGGATCTGGGCGATCTGCGCGAGGGGTTCTATGACCGCCGGGAACTGATCGACGCGGCGGTGGAGGTCGAAAGAAGGCTCACGCATCTGGAACTGGCAGGCGTCGGCACGAATCTGACCTGCTTCGGTTCCGTGAAAGCGACACCGGAGAAGATGCGGGATCTGCTGGAGATCTCCGGACAGGTCGAAGCGGCGATCGGGCGGAAGCTGGACTACGTCTGCGGCGGCGCGTCCTCGTCGCTTTCCATGGTTCTTAAAGGTACGATGCCGTCCGGTGTGAATCTGCTGCGTCTGGGCGAGAGCGTGCTTCTCGGCGATTTTATGGACTGCGGGATGGATTTTACATACAAGGACGTGTTCACGCTGAAAGCCGAGGTTATCGAGGTGAAGGATAAGCCAAGCTATCCCGTGGGCGAACTGGCGGCGGACGCATTCGGCAGGAAACGGCGTTATGAAGACCGGGGCGTAAGACGCCGGGCGCTTGCAGCCATGGGACTGGCGGATTATGGCAGCTATACGGACATCCGGCCGCGGATGGCCGGCGTCGAAGTGATTGGCGCGTCCTCGGATCACACGATTCTGGATGTGGAAGAAGTGAAAGACCGGATTCATGTGGGCGACGTGCTGGAGTTTGATATCAATTACGCCTCGCTGGTATATCTGACGAATACAGCGGGCGTGCGGCGGAGATTTCTGTGAGTTCAGCGGAAATCTCTGTGAGTGCAGCGGAGATTTCTGTGAGTGCGACGACATCCCTGCGCCGTTTCTGGATCGGCTGGCTGATTAGCCGCCCGGCCGTAAAATCATCGTTTTTTCGGCAGAAGGAAATGTACGGCATTGTCCAGTCCCCATCCGGCCAGTGCCGGCAGAAGCACTCCAAGCACGAGATAGATGGGTCCCAGTTCCCCTCGGAACCCGACGGGAAAGCCGGACAGGTTCTCCGCAGTCACGGAAGCGGCGGCAAACCGGGCGTAGGCCAGGTCGATGAATTTGAATACGAGAAAATGAAGGGCCATGATATCGAAAGAATGGTTCCCAAGGAAAGCCAGTCCTTTCGAAAGAACCGGAATCCGCTCCGCCAGAGCCGCGAAAGCCAGCACCAGATAGATGCCGAGCAGCGAGATGGGAAAGTAAAAGAACCCTGGTATATTCATGGTGCTGATATCAATCGTGATGTGAAGCTTTGCATGGATCAGGTACAGAAGAAGCGCACTGATTATGGCGCCGTACCAGGTGGCAAAGCGCTTGAAAAAAGGCAGATGGCGCCGCATCATCCACGCCGCGTAGTAAAACGGAACCGCAAGGACTGCGCACTGCAGATTATAGGGAAGGTAGCACTGGCGGTCGAACAGGAACAGACCGACGGTTCCGGCAGCCAGGACGCCCAGAGCGATCACGGCGGATTCAATCCGTGAAGAACCCGGGGGCGATGCGACCGATGAGATGTGAGCGGAGTCCAGAGTGTTCCCGGCAGATTTTGCGCGTGTGGAGTTCGGAGGCAGCGTGTCCGATGAGGTGTGTTTGGAATCCAAGGCAGTTACGGCCGACAAAACGCGTGCGAAGTCGAGAGAGGCTGCGACAGATGCGGTGCGCGGGAAACCCGCAGCGGTAACCGCGGAATTGCCCCGTGCGGAACCAAGACGCCGCGCGGCGGTTCGCCCGAACCAGACGATTCCGCAGAAGCAGGCG
>CAYYHX010000045.1:10497-12158 GCA_964471835.1 uncultured Hungatella sp. | reverse complement strand
ATGAAGGAAAACCTGCGAAAAAGCATTCGGATATAGAAGACGAGGCATTGACGTTTGGAGAGCTTCCGGCTACGTTTCTTCCTGTGCGTACATTTTATCATTACACGGGGTATCTTCCGGCGGAGGATTTGATGGAAGTATCCCTTGAAGAAGCGAAAGCGTGGGAGGCATCCGACCTGCGCGTGGTCAGCGGGATCTGTGCGGATGTGACCGCGCTGCCGAAGGTGCAGGGCGTGCGGCTGGCCAGTCTGCTTCAGGGCAGTCTGGTGAAGGTGCTGGATTGGGAGTCGGAGACGGCCGGCTGGGCGCGGGTGCAGCTGGCGGACGGGTGTGTCGGATATATGCGGAACCAGTTCCTGGCGGAGAAGAAATTTTCCCAGGCAGGAGCGTGGCTGGAGGAGCTGCCGCAGGCGGAGATTACCGATGAGGAGCGGTTCCGCAAGGCGGTGGCGGATACGGCCAGGACGTATCTGGGCGTTCAGTACCGCTGGGGAGGCAAGACTGCGGCGGGGATCGACTGTTCGGGTCTGGTTTCGGTCAGCTATATGCTGAACGGAATCCTGATCTACCGGGACGCGAAGATTATGGATGGATTTCCGCTGAAGGAGATCCGCAGGGAGGACAGGAAGCCGGGCGATCTGCTGTTTTTCCCCGGACATGTTGCGATGTATCTGGGAGAGGGGCTGTACATCCATTCGACCGGCAGGATCGGAAGCGGCGGCGTGGTATACAACAGTCTTGATCCGGCCAGCCCCATCTACCGGCAGGATCTGGCGGACTGCATGAAGGCGGTCGGAAGCCTGTTTGTATGACGGAGGGAGTACATTGGACGCGAGATTAACACTGGAGAAACGGATTGAGGCGGAACTGAAAAGCTATGACGGGTTCGCGGGCATCTATGCCGATGACTTTCACGGCAATATCATTTCCATGGGGGCAGATGAGAAATTCGAGACGGCGAGTACCGTGAAGACCTATATCCTGGCGGCGCTGTTTGACCGGATCGAGCAAGGGAAGGCGAGCCTGGATGAGTTGCTGACGTACCGGGAGGATCATTATGTGGACGGGAGCGGCGTGCTGATCGCGCTGGACCCGGGCGCGGTGCTGCGGGTGAAGGATGCGGCGACGCTGATGATCATCGTCAGCGATAACATTGCGACCAATATCATGATCGATTATCTGGGCGTGGATACAATCAATGACTGTATTCAGAAGCTGGGCTGCCGGGACACGGTGCTTTACAATCCGATTCATTTTGACCGGTATGACAGGCTGGGAACCACGACGCCCCGCGATTACGCCGGAATCTTTACGAGGCTGGCGAAGGGGGAGCTGATCAGTCCGGAAGCGGACGCGCAGATGGTGGAAATCTTTAAGAAGCAGCATTACAACAGCATGATCACGAGAGATTTCCCGCAGTATTTTATGGACAGCGACAATACGGACGACGTGCTTTTTCAGGTGGCGTCCAAGAGCGGCAGCATGAACGCCTGCCGGAATGACGGCGGCATCATTTTTACGCCGTACGGCCCGTATGTGCTGGTGATGATGCATAAGAATTTCAGCGATGCGATGTACTATGCGGATCATCCGGCGACGAGGTTCGGGGCGCGGGTGAGCCGGATGCTGCTGGATCAGTTTCTGGCGCTGGAAGGGCGGTT
>CAYYHX010000045.1:6643-10397 GCA_964471835.1 uncultured Hungatella sp. | reverse complement strand
CGGCGCGTGCCGCTTCCGTGGAGTACGAGATCGTCCGTTCCCGCCGCAGGACGATGTCCCTGCAGGTGGAGAGGGACGGGCGCGTCGTTGTGCGCTGTCCCATGCGGACGCCGGTGCGGGAGATCCGCGAGTTTGTGGAAGGCCATGCGGACTGGATTCGGAAACACCAGGCGCGGGTGCGGGAGAAGATGGAGGACAGGCCCATTTTCACGGAACGTGAGATCCGGCAGTACCGGGAGATGGCGCGCCGCGTGCTGACGGAAAAGACGAGGCTGTGGGCCGCGCGGATGGGCGTTACCTACGGGCGCATCGCGATCCGGCAGCAGGCGACCCGCTGGGGCAGCTGCAGTACGAAGGGGAACCTGAATTACAACTGGGTGCTGATGCTGGTGCCGGAGGAACTGCAGGATTATGTGGTGGTGCATGAGCTTGCCCACCGCCGTGAGATGAACCATTCTCCGCGGTTCTGGAAGATTGTGGAGGAGCAGCTTCCGGATTATGCGGCGCGGCGGAAACGCCTCCGGGAATACGAGGCATACACGGATATCCAGATAGCGCCGGATGGCTGGGAAGGGTAGTTCTATGACTTCGAAATGGATGGTATATGCGAAAAAAGCGGATTTTGACGGTCTGGCGCGGCGGTTCGGCATCTCGCCGGTGACGGCGCGGATCATCCGCAATCGCGATGTCTGCGGCGAGGAGGCGGTTCGGCGCTATCTCTATGGGACGCGGCAGGATTTCTACCCGCCGCATCTTCTGAAAGACGCGGACAAGGCGGCGGGAATCCTTCTGGAGAAGATCGCGGCCGGGAAGCGGATCCGCATCGTGGGGGACTATGATATCGACGGGGTCTGCGCGACGTATCTGCTTTATACCGCGCTGACGCGGTTGGGTGCCAACGTCGATTATGAGATTCCGGACCGGATTAAAGACGGCTACGGCATCAATATCCAGATCATCGAGGCGGCCGCGGAGGACGGCGTGGACACGATTCTGACCTGCGACAACGGCATTTCCGCGGTTCCGCAGATGGAGCTGGCGCAGTCGCGGGGCCTGACGGTGATCATTACCGACCACCATGATATCATGCAGGATGAAGAGGGGCGGGACATTCTCCCGCGGGCTGCGGCCATCGTTAATCCGAAACAGGCCGGCTGCAGTTATCCGTGGAAGGAGATCTGCGGGTCGGTGGTGGCGTACAAATTGATCCAGATCCTCTACGAGCGGGCCGGAATCCCTTCGCGGGAATGGGAGGAGATGCTGGAATTTGCGGCGATTGCTACCGTGGGCGATGTGATGCGGCTGCAGGATGAGAACCGGATTCTGGTCAGGGAGGGTCTGAGGCAGATTCCGCGGACGAAAAGCCTGGGACTTAAGCTGCTGGTGGAGAAGAATAATCTGGACATTTCCAATCTGAGCGCCTACCACATCGGATTTGTCATCGGCCCCTGCCTGAACGCCGGCGGGCGCCTGCAGACGGCGAAACTGGCCCTGCGGATGCTCTTAAGCCGCGATCCGGCGGAAGCGGATCAGCTGGCCACGGAACTGAAGTTCCTGAATGACCGGCGCAAGGACATGACGACGCGGGGGCTTGAGGAAGCGGCGCGCCAGGTGGAGGAACATTTTCAGCAGGATAAGGTGCTCGTGGTCTATCTGCCGGACTGCCACGAGTCGCTGGCCGGCATCATTGCCGGACGGCTCAGAGAGCGGTACAACAAGCCGTCGATCGTGATCACGCGGTCGGAGGACGGCGTGAAAGGATCCGGCCGTTCCATAGAAGGGTATCACATGTTCGAGGCGCTCTGCGAGGTGAAGGAACTGTTTACCCGCTTCGGCGGCCACCCGATGGCGGCGGGATTTTCGATGGCGGCGGAAGCGGACGTGGAGCAGCTGCGGCGGGAGCTGAACAGGCGGGCTCGTCTGACGGACGAGGACCTCATCCCGAAGCTGTGGATCGATGTGCCGCTGCCGATGGACTGTGTGACGGAGGATTTCATCCGCGAGCTGGAGCTTCTGGAGCCTTTTGGAAATGGGAACGAAAAGCCGCAGTTTGCACAGAAGGGTCTGCGGATCCGCTCCGCACGGGTGCTGGGGAGAAACCGCAATGCGGTGAAGCTGTCCGTGATCACGCCCGCGGGGACGCCGATGGAGGCGATGGTATTCACCGACGGGGACGCGTTTATGGAGGAAATGGGCGCAAGCCGCGGGATGGATGCCATTTATTATCCGACGATCAATGAGTATAACGGGAACCGGACAATCCAGGCGGTGGTGAAAGAGTGGCGGTTCGTTCCTGCGTAGGATGTTCGGTATTCAGAAAGCGTGTTCAGGACATTTCTTCTTCGGATGTTGTGTTCGGGACGTTCCGGCTTCGGATATTCGTGTTTGGGGACGTTTCCGTTCAGGCGGATCATCGGCTTGCGTTTTGCGGACGGATTGGATATAATACCGGATTGAAATCAAAATCAGCAGAAAGGCAGGAGACAGGATGGTAAATCAGGTAATGGATTTTCTGGAGCGGCAGGATCCGGAGGTTGGGGCAGCCGTGAAGCAGGAGGCGGCCCGCCAGAGGCGGAACCTGGAGCTGATCGCGTCGGAGAATATCGTGTCAGAGGCGGTTATGGCGGCCATGAGCACGGTTTTAACGAATAAATATGCGGAAGGGTATTCCGGCAGGCGTTATTACGGCGGCTGTGAGTATATCGACGTGGTGGAGACGCTGGCCGTCGAGCGGGCGAAGAAGCTGTTTGGCTGCGAGTATGCCAATGTGCAGCCGCACTCCGGCGCGCAGGCCAACATGGCGGTATTTCTGGCGATGCTGAAGCCGGGCGATACTTTTATGGGCATGAATCTGGATCAGGGAGGGCATCTTTCCCACGGGAGCCCCGTGAATTTCTCAGGAATGTATTTCCATATGGTGCCTTACGGCGTCGATGAAAACGGGTTCCTGGATTATGATGAAATGGAACGCACCGCGCTTGCCTGCAAGCCGAAGATGATTATCGCGGGCGCCAGCGCTTACGGGCGGGTGATCGATTTTAAGCGCTTCCGCGAAGTGGCCGATGAAGTGGGCGCGTACTTGATGGTGGACATGGCCCATATCGCCGGACTGGTGGCGGCAGGCGTCCATCCCAGCCCCATCCCCTATGCGGACGTGGTGACGACGACGACCCATAAGACGCTGCGCGGGCCAAGGGGCGGCATGATCTTGGCGAATCAGGAGGCCGCGGACAGATTTAACTTCAATAAGGCGATCTTCCCCGGCACGCAGGGCGGGCCGTTAGAGCATGTGATCGCGGCGAAGGCCGTGTGCTTCGGCGAGGCGCTGAAGCCGGAATTTAAGACATACCAGGAACAGGTCGTGAAGAACGCGAAGGCGCTGGCGGCGGAACTGCAGAAACAGGGCTTCCGGATCCTCACGGGCGGGACGGACAACCATCTGATGCTGGTGGATCTGCGGGGCATGGACATCTCCGGCAAAGAACTGCAGAACCGCTGCGACGAGGTTTACATCACGTTAAACAAGAACTCGGTGCCGGGCGATCCGCGCAGCCCGTTCGTGACGTCGGGCGTGCGTATCGGAACACCGGCGGTCACTTCCCGCGGGCTGGTGGAAGCGGATATGGCGAAGGTGGCGGAGTGTATCTGGCTGGCGGCGACGGATTTTGAGGCGAAGGCGGATACTGTCCGGGCCGAGGTGACGAAGATCTGCGAGAAGTATCCGATCTACGAGTGAGAGCGGGTGATGGCGGTA
>CAYYHX010000045.1:2721-6543 GCA_964471835.1 uncultured Hungatella sp. | reverse complement strand
GAAGGTCTGGAGGCGTCGATTATTCTCTCGGTACGCCTGCCGCGGGTGCTTTGTGTCGCCATGACCGGCGCGGCCCTCTCCCTCGCGGGCGCGGCCATGCAGGGACTTCTGAAGAATCCTCTGGCCGACGGTTCTACGCTGGGCGTGTCTTCCGGCGCGGCGCTGGGGGCGGTGACTGCGATTGCCTTCGGGATCCGTTTCCCGGGACTGCCGTTCGCGGGGACGATGGTCATGGCGATGGCGTTCGCGTTCCTGTCGCTGGTGATCATCCTGTCGCTGGCCTGGCGGCTGGACTATTCGCTGGCGACGAACACGATCATCCTGATCGGCGTGATCTTTTCGATGTTTGTGTCCAGTCTGATGAATATTATCGTGACATTCGCGGCCGACCGCGTCCGGAATATCACCTTCTGGACCATGGGGAGCCTGCAGGGAACCAGCTACGCAAATGCGCTGGTTCTTCTGTGCGCGCTTGCGGTCTGCGGCTGCGTCATTCTGTGCCATGCGCGGGAACTGAACGCGTTTGCCATCGGCGAGGACAATGCCCGGCATATCGGCGTCGATGTACGGCGAGTAAAACTGGTGATCCTGGTCGCGGTTTCGGCGCTGATCGGCGTCTGCGTGTCCATCGGCGGCAGCATCGGTTTCGTCGGGCTGGTGACGCCGCATATCGTGCGGATGCTGGTGGGGCCGAACCACCGGAGGCTCCTGCCGGCGGCGATGTTTGGCGGCGCGGTGTTTCTGATGCTGGCGGATCTGGCGGCGCGAACCCTGCTGAGCCCTGTCGAACTTCCCATCGGTGTCGTCACCAGTCTGGTAGGCGCGGTGGTATTCGTGATAATTTTCTACCGGTCACGGAAGCACGGGTGACAGAGCGGGCGGCTGCGGGACAGGAAGGTTCCTGCACCAGGGCCAAAACATGCTTATAAACATAAGCAAGCGTAACGCCTGTTATGGCGCCGGTTCTCCCGCCTTCTGGACTGTTACAGGGGAAACAGAAGTAGTCTTAGCCGGGAAGCACAGGAGGGGAGACGAGGAGGGAAAAGCGATGCTGCGGGTGGAAGATCTGACGGTGTGCTTTGGGGATAAATGCATCGTGGACCATCTGAATTTCACGGTGGAAGATGGTCAGTGGCTGATGATTGCGGGTCCCAACGGCGCGGGAAAATCAACGACGCTGGAAGCGGTTACGCAGGGCGTGAATTACACCGGCCGCGTGTTGTTCGAGGGCGCGGATATGCGGAAGAAAAAAGCGGCGGAACTGGCCCGCTGTGTCGGCGTACTCTCGCAGAACCATTTCGTGGAATATGCGTTCTCCGTGGAGGAGGTAGCGGCGATGGGGCGTTACGCCTGTTCCGCCGCATCCCGGCAGGAGAGGGCTTCAGTGGCACGCTCTCCGCATTGCGGCAGCAGGCAGAAAAGGCGGTCGGAGACAGGTTTCCTGCGCTTTCTCTCCGGCAGCAGCGGAGAGGACGACCGGGCGGTCGATGAAGCGCTTGCGCTCACCGGCATGGATTCCCTGCGGAAACAATCGGTACTGACGCTTTCCGGCGGCGAACTGCAGAGGACGTTTCTGGCGCAGGTTTTCGCCCAGAACCCGAAACTGCTTCTTCTTGATGAGCCGACCAATCACCTTGATCTGGTGTATCAGAAGCAGATCTTTGAGCTGATCGCCGGATGGCTGAAGACGCCGAGCCGGGCCGTGATCTCTGTGGTGCATGATCTGTCGCTGGCGAAAGCCTACGGCACCGGGGTGCTGCTGATGGATCAGGGCCGGGCCGTGGCCTGCGGCCCGGCGGAGGAAATACTGGTTCCTGCTTATCTGGATCCCGTGTACCGGATGGATGTGTACGGATGGATGCAGAAAATGCTGGGGCAGTGGGAGAAGTAATTCTCGGCGCGTTTCCGCTGCCGCATATGTTCTCGCTATGAAGCCTGCAGGTTCTTCTGCGCCGTCGCCAGCATCAGCTTGATGCGGTTGAGTTGGTTGACCTCGCTGGCGCCGGGGTCGTAGTCCACGGCGATGATGTTCGACTGCGGATAGGCCCGGCGCAGTTCTTTGATGACACCTTTGCCGACGATGTGGTTGGGCAGGCAGCCGAAGGGCTGGGTGCAGATGATATTCACCACCCCGTTCTCGATCAGCTCCAGCATCTCGCCGGTGAGGAACCACCCTTCGCCGGTCTGGTTGCCTAGCGAGACGAAATTCTCCGCCATGTGGGCCAGCTTGTCGATCTTCGCCTGCGGGGCAAAATGCACGCTTTTCTCCAGTTCGCTGCGGGCGGTACGGCGCATGTATTCAAGCGCCGAGATCGCCAGGTTGCACAGGCGGGCCATCTCGGATCGGGCGCCCAGATTTTCCGCCTTGAAATTGCTGTTGTAGAAGCAGTATAACAGAAAATCCATCAGATCCGGCATCACCGCTTCCGCCCCTTCCGATTCCAGGAGATCGACGATATGGTTGTTGGCCAGCGGCGAGAACTTCACGAGGATCTCGCCGACCACGCCGACCCGCGGTTTCCGGACGTCGCGGCGGGGCAGGCGGTCGAAATCGCGGATGATGCCGCGGACGTTGCGGCCAAACTCCACCATCGCCGGGGAGCGTTTCGACAGGGCTTCGAGGCAGCGGGCCTTCCATGTCTCGTGCAGGGCGTTTGCCGCGCCCGGTTCCGCTTCGTAGGGGCGGGTGGCATAGAGTACGCGCATGAATACGTCTCCGTAGACGACGGCCTGCAGGCCTTTGATGATCAGCCCCGGCGTCAGCGTGAGGCCCGGATTCGTCTCCATGCCGTTGAGGTTCAGGGAGATCACGGGGATCTGTGACATGCCGGCTTTTTCCAGGGCGCGGCGGATAAAACCGATGTAGTTGGACGCACGGCAGCCGCCTCCGGTCTGGGTCATGATGACGGCCGTATGATCCAGGTCGTACCTGCCGGAGAGCAGGGCGTCCATGATCTGGCCCACGACGATCAGCGACGGGTAGCAGGCGTCGTTGTTGACGTACTGAAGGCCCACGTCCACGGCGTTGCGGTTGTGGTTCTGCAGGCATTCCACCCGGTAGCCGAAGGAGCGCACCGCCTGTTCCAGAAGATCGAAATGGATCGGCGACATCTGCGGGCAGAGAATCGTGTAGGTCTTCTTCATCTCTTTGGTGAACAGCACACGGTGATAGGCGGAGGAAACGACCTTTCTCTGAAAATGGTTTTTGTTCCGCACACGCAGCGCCGCGATGAGCGAACGGACGCGGATGCGGGCGGCGCCCAGATTATTCACCTCGTCAATCTTAAGCACCGTGTAAATCTTCCCGGCGGACGAGAGGATATCGTGAACCTGGTCGGTAGTCACGGCGTCCAGACCGCAGCCGAAGGAGTTCAGCTGGATCAGATCCAGATAGTCGCAGTTTTTGACATAGGACGCCGCCGCATAGAGGCGGGAATGGTACATCCACTGGTCGGTGACGATCAGGGGACGTTCGACCTGCCCCAGATGGGAGACGGAGTCCTCGGTCAGCACGGCCAGACCGTAGGAGGCGATCATGTCCGGGATGCCGTGGTTGATCTCCGGGTCGATGTGGTAGGGGCGTCCGGCCAGGACAATCCCGTGGCGGTTGTGTTCTTTCAGCCAGGCAATGGTCTCCTCGCCTTTTTTCTGTATGTCGCGGCGCACCTGCTCCAGTTCCAGCCACGCGGCGTGCGCCGCGGAGCGGATCTCAGATTCAGTCATGGGAGCAACGGGCCTGCCGGCGTGCGTTGTCTTCGGATCAGGGGCGGCAGAAGCACCGGCGCGTGTCTCCGGAGCAGAAGCAGCAGCGTTGCCGGTGCG
>CAYYHX010000045.1:0-2621 GCA_964471835.1 uncultured Hungatella sp. | reverse complement strand
TCCGGCACGGGAGCGGAAGCGGCAGAAACGCCTTCGTTCTGCGCGCCGAATTCCTGCAGGAACACATTTACCAGCCGCTCCGTCAGCACTTTTTCATTCGTAAAGGCCATGAACGGGTTTAGAAACCGGATGTGGTTCTCCTCCAGTTCCTCCATATTATTCTTGATGTTTTCCGCATAGGAGGTCACGATCGGGCAGTTGAAATGGTTCCTCGCGTCGGGCTGCTCGATCCGCTCATACGGAATACACGGATAGAAAATCGTCTTCACGCCGTGGGCGATCAGCCATGCCACATGGCCGTGGGCGATCTTTGCCGGATAGCATTCCGACTCGCTGGGGATCGATTCGATACCCAGCTCGTAGATGGGGCGCGTGGACTGCGGCGAGAGTACCACGCGGAATCCCAGTTCCTTAAAGAATGTCGCCCAGAACGGATAATTTTCATAGAAATTCAGCACCCGCGGAATGCCGATGGTTCCGCGCGGCGCCTGATCTTCCGCGAGAGGCTCATAGTCGAAGATGCGGTGGTATTTGTAATCAAACAGATTCGGGATCTCCCGGCGCGTCTTCTCCCTGCCAAGTCCGCGCTCACAGCGGTTGCCGCTGATAAACTGCCGGCCGCCTTCGAAGCGGTTGATCGTCAGGACGCAGTGGTTGGTGCAGCCCTGGCAGCGGGCCATGGAGGTCTGGTACTGCAGGCGGATGATGTCGTCGAGCGGCATCATCGTGGTTGTGCGCCCCTCGTGCCGCTCCCGGGCGATCAGTGCCGCGCCGAACGCGCCCATGATCCCCGCGATGTCCGGGCGGACCGCCTCGCAGCCGGAGATCTTCTCGAAGCTGCGAAGCACCGCGTCATTGTAGAAAGTGCCGCCCTGAACGACTACATTTTCACCCAGATCCGCAGGGCTGGTGATCTTGATGACCTTATATAACGCGTTTTTGATGACCGAATACGCCAGACCGGCCGAGATGTCTGCCACGCTGGCACCTTCCTTCTGGGCCTGTTTGACGTTGGAATTCATAAATACCGTGCAGCGGCTGCCCAGATCCGTGGGGTTCTCCGCGAAAAGCGCTTCTTTCGCGAAATCCTCGACGCTGTAATTCAGCGACTTGGCGAAGGTTTCGATAAATGACCCGCACCCGGAGGAGCAGGCTTCGTTGAGCTGCACGCTGTCCACGCTGTTGTCCTTGATTTTGATGCATTTCATGTCCTGGCCGCCGATGTCCAGGATACAGTCCACCTGCGGTTCGAAGAATCTGGCCGCATAGTAGTGGGAAATGGTTTCCACCTCGCCCTCGTCGAGCAGAAACGCGGCTTTCAGAAGCGCCTCGCCGTAGCCGGTGGAGCAGGAATACGCGATCCGCGCTCCTTCCGGAAGCAGGTCGCGGATCTCGCGCATGGCGCGAATGGCTGTCGCCAAAGGACTGCCGTTGTTATTGCTGTAAAAGTCATAGAGCAGGGAGCCGTCGGTTCCCACCAGAGCCACTTTTGTGGTCGTAGAGCCGGCGTCGATGCCCAGATAGCAGTCGCCCCGGTACTCCGAAAGCGGCGCCCTCCTGACATGGTGTACGCTGTGGCGGGCCAGAAAGGCGTCATATTCCGCCCGGTCCCGAAACAGCGGCTCCATGCGCTTGATCTCCGTCGCCATGCGGACGCCGTTTTCCAGCCGGTCGATCAGTTCGTCCAGCGTCACGGACACGTCGTCTTTGCTGTTCATCGCCGCGCCCAGGGCCGCGAAGAGGTGCGAGTGTTCCGGGGCAATGATCTGATCGCCGGTCAGGTGAAGCGTGCGGACAAACGCCTGCCGCAATTCGGGAAGGAAATGCAGCGGCCCCCCGAGAAAGGCCACGTTGCCGCGGATGGGCTTGCCGCAGGCCAGGCCGCTGATGGTCTGGTTGACCACGGCCTGGAAGATAGACGCCGCCAGATCTTCGCGGGTCGCACCCTCATTGATCAGCGGCTGGATATCCGATTTGGCGAATACGCCGCAGCGGGCCGCGATCGGGTAGATCATCCGGTAGTTTCTGGCGTATTCATTCAGCCCCGCCGCGTCTGTCTGCAGGAGCGAGGCCATCTGGTCGATGAAAGAGCCGGTGCCGCCGGCGCAGATGCCGTTCATCCGCTGATCGATGCCGCCGGTGAAATAGATGATCTTGGCGTCCTCGCCGCCCAGCTCGATCGCCACGTCCGTCTGCGGCGCATAATCCTGCAGGGCGGACGCCACGGCGACGACCTCCTGAATGAAGGGGATGTCCAGATGCTTTGCCAGGGTCAGGCCGCCGGAACCGGTAATCATCGGATGAAGCGTTACATTTCCAAACTGCGCGCGGGCCTTTTTCAGAAGTTCAGCCAGTGTCTCCTGTATGTTCGCGTAATGGCGCTCATAGTCGGAGAACAGCATTTTATATGTATCATGGCCGTCATCGCTGCTTCTGCTGCACCCGGCGATGACGGCTTTGACTGTGGTAGAACCGATATCGATTCCCAATGACAGGGACTGTTTCATAAACGAGGGGGAATGCCCCCTGCCTCCTTTGTGCTTCATACATCTAAATTCGTTCCACATTATAGCATAAATGAAACCGGTAAACAATGAAGAAGAAATGAAAAAAATATTAAC
>CAYYHX010000044.1:2584-12169 GCA_964471835.1 uncultured Hungatella sp. | reverse complement strand
TATTCATTTGGGACATGGATGGTTCCTCCTTCGTTGTTTCAATCGCATCGGATAATGCCAGTATAACATAGATAAAAGAATTTTTCCTTAATTTTTTCAGACTTTCATTTTCACCTCACGCGCCTACATCTTGAACCGGTACCCCACGCCCCAGATCGTCTCGATATACTGCGGCTTCGCCGTATTGAACTCGATCTTCTCCCGGATCTTCTTGATATGCACCGTCACCGTGGCGATATCGCCGATGGATTCCATATCCCAGATTTTCGAGAACAGCTCCTCTTTTGTAAAGACATGGTTCGGATTTTGCGCCAGGAACGTCAGCAGATCGAACTCCTTCGTGGTAAAATTCTTCTCCTCGCCGTTGACCCACACGCGGCGGGCCGTCTTGTCGATCTTCAGGCCGCGGATCTCGATGATCTCATTGGCCGGCATCCCGCTGCTGACCAGCCGCTCATAGCGGGCCAGGTGCGCCTTCACGCGGGCCACCATCTCGCTCGGGCTGAACGGCTTGGTGATATAATCGTCGGCGCCGAGGCCCAGGCCGCGGATCTTGTCGATGTCCTCCTTCTTCGCCGACACCATGATCACCGGGGTATTCTTCGTCTCCCGGATACGGCGGCAGATCTCGAACCCGTCCACGCCCGGCAGCATCAGATCGAGCACAAAGAGGTCAAAATCCTCCTTAAGCGCCCGTTCCAGCCCCGTCGTGCCGTCATTCTCGATCTCCACCGAGAACCCGCTCAGCTCCAGATAGTCCCGCTCCAGTTCCGCGATACTGACCTCATCCTCAATCAGCAGAATTTTCTTCATGGTATCCCTCCTGATATTTCCGAAGCACGAAATGAATCTCCGTTCCGATGCCTTCCTTGCTGGTCGCCCAGATCTTGCCGCCGTGGTCCTCGATGATCTTGCGCACGATCGACAGCCCGATGCCGCTGCCGCCTTTCGACGAATTGCGCGATGCGTCGGTGCGGTAGAAGCGGTCGAAGATGTTCGGCAGATCCTTCTGCGAAATGCCGCGCCCGTTGTCCTCGATCTCCACCTCGATGAAGTCGCCCACGTCCTTGATGCGGATGTTGATGATGCCTTTCTTCTTGTCCAGATATTTCACCGAATTGCTGATGATGTTGTTGATGACCCGCTTCATCTGTTCCGCGTCGGCGATCACCGCCACGTCCTCATCCACATAGTTGAAATATCCCAGCTCGATATGGTTCGTATCCAGTTCCAGCCCGACCTCTTCCACGCAGTCACGGAAGTAGCTGGCCACATTGATTTTTGAAAATGTATAAGGAATCCTGTTTGTATCGATCTTCGAATAGAATGTCAGCTCATCCACCAGACGATCCATGTCGTTCGCCTTGTTGTAGATCGTGCGGATATAGCGGTTCAGCATCTCCGGCGACGAGGCCACGCCGTCCATGATGCCTTCGGCATAGCCCTTGATGGCCGTAACCGGCGTCTTCAGATCATGGGAAATGTTCAGAAGAAGCGCCCGGCTCTCCTCGTCGAACTGCAGCTTCTCCTCGACGCTTTCCTTCAGCCGCAGGCGCATTTCCTCGAAATCCTGGCACAACTGGCCGATCTCATCGTCGCTGTCGATGTCCATCGTGAAATCCAGGTTCCCCTTCTGGATCTCGTGAGTCGCCTTCTGCAGCTGGCCGAGCGGCTTTAAGATCGACCGGTAGACCCATGCCACCAGGAGGGCCGCCACGACCACCAGGATCACGACGGCGACAAAAATCCCCTGTGCCACAAGGCTGCGCACCTCCGGGACATAATTATCGAAAGCGGATACGATGAAGACGCTGCCCTCCGTACCGTCGCTGAAACGGAAATCCTCCTGTTTCACCAGATGCTGATCCTCTCCGTCCAGATAGACGCCCACATCCACATCCGGGTCCGTGCTGCCGTAGTCGGGCAGACTCGCCGACAGATCCTCCTCGCCCGCCTCCGTGCCAGAGAAAATGATCTCGTCCCCTTTGCGGACGATCAGATAGGCATATTTCTTCTGCAGACGTTCATTCAGTTCCGTCAGGAATTCCTGATCTTCAAACTGATCCGGCGTTCTGGCCAGCGTCCGCTGAATCTCCTCCCGGTCGCTGCGGGTCAGACGGCTGAACACCTGCACGGAATTGCTGGTCAGAAGATCCAGCCGTTCGCTCAGCCCGTAGGAGCGGGAGAACTCCGTCGTCTGATAGTTCACCAGCGTCATAAATACGAAGTAAAACAGGCACAGGGGTACGATTGTGATTGTGAGAAATACAATCGCCAGCCGCGTCTTAATCTTCATGCCGCCCCCCGTTCTTCCGCCTCACCGGACGGACCGGATCATCCTTCTGATCCCTTTCCGCTTCAGTATACCACACCGGGAACGCCGTGTTTCTAAAAAAAATATTAAAGTCGCGGAAGCTGCGAAGTGTCAGGAATGAAACCGGATGCCTTTTTCGCCGTTCTCATATTCCTCGCAGGTTATCTTCAGGACAGTCATCTGCAGGGAAAGCCCTTTCGGTACGTTATGGCAGACCCGCAGGCCGCATCCGGGACCATAAAAAAGGCGCAGCCTCTGGTGGAGGTTTTTCAGTCCGTAGCTTTCGGAAGACTGGCTGACCGATTCCTCCAGATCCGCATTGAGTTTTGCCAGTTCCTCTTTCGACATTCCGCAGCCGTTGTCTTCTACCGTGATGCGCATGGAATCGTCATCAAGGGAGCGGGCGCGGATACAGATGCATCCTTTTTCCGGGGAACTGACGTCAAAGCCGTGGACGAAGTAATTTTCGATCAGAGGCTGGAGGATGTTGCGGATGATGCCATATTCCAGAAGGCTGCTTTCGATGTCGTACCGGATTTCGATCTGATTTCCGTACCTTGCCCTGAGAAGGGCGAAGTAACGTCTGGAAAAGGCAAGCTCTTCCTGAAAGGGAATAAAGACCCTGGAACTGATAAGCCCCCGAAAAATCGCCGCAAGCTGTGCAATCAGTTCTGCCGTGTCGGGATCGCCGTTCTGGTAACAGCGGCTTCGCAGCATTTCCAGCGAATTATAGAGAAAATGGGGATTGAATTTGCTCTGTAGGTCGGACAGCTCCGCCTCTTTCTGTTTCAGTTCAAATGAATATGCCCTGTTGATGTTTTCATGCAGTTTGTTGGTCATCTGGTTGATGGCCTGGGCCACCGCCGAGAGATCGCTGTGATTGAAGTCAACGGGAAGCTGATAGTCCAGGTTATTTTCCGCGATGGTGTCAAGACCCTTTTTAATCACATTCACTTCCCAGGAAATATTCTGCAGAAACAGCGTATAGATGAGAATGGAAAGCAGGGCGAACGCCAGCACGATTCCCAGAATAGGCAGGGTATATTTATGGAAACAGAGGAACAGTTCCTTTTGATCCGCCTGCACGCTTAAAAGACTTCTGTAATTGCCGCAGGCATTCGCCGTGACAAGCAGATTCCGGCCTCCGTAGGAAACCTGCGCTTCCCGCATGGGTTCCGGCGGCAGATAGATGTCCTGCGCAAGATAATTTTCCTGAGAGTCAAACACAATCTGACTGTTGCTGGTAATCAGGAAACGCAGGGATTTTAACCGGGAGTTGGAATTTTTCACGATTTGCCGGAATTCGGAGACGCTGTAGCCGGCGAGGAGGCATCCCTCCCACGAGGTATTCGGGCTGCCGCCGCAGATGACGAACGTATCCACCGAATATGCGGAAGTACCGGCGGGGCGCATTCCATAGATTTCCATGCGGGCCGCTTTGTTTTCCAGATATTCCTCATAAGGAAACCCGTCTTTCATTCCCTGCACCCCGTTTTCCCAGGAATACATACAATAATTCGTATCTCTGGACCTGGAATAAAGTCCGAGCCATTGAACATGGCTGTCGCGGATCATAAGCTGTTTCATGACAAGAGAGAGTTCCTGCTGCTGCGGAATGCTCAGCGCCCCGTCGGAATTGTAATAATTTTCCAGAACCGTTTTGACAGGGGAGTTTCCCTTATCTTCAAACACGGGCATATAGATTTTATAAAAATCGTCCAGGAACTGGTTATAACTGTCGTTCAGCTGGATGTAGGTGACATAGATTTCAGAGAGTGTTTCCGCTTTCTGCTGACGGTAGGCAAAGAAACAGGAAATGATGCCGACAATCAGCAGAATCGTCAGATAGATCATCGTGAGCAGGAAATATAAGCGGTTGGTATTGAGCCGAATGCGAAATTTCCGGGAAGACGACATGGCACACCTCCTGTTCCGTTCTTCTAAACCCCGCGGAAAATGCGCCTACAGATCGGCATTGCTGTTCCGGAATTTGCTGGGGGAAAGACCCGTCTGTTTTTTGAAACAGGAAATAAAATAGCTGGTGGAGGAAAACCCGACTTCCGATGCGATTTCACGGATCTGTTTTTCGGTATCCCGAAGCAAACGGACGGCGCAGAAGAGCCGGTATTGCATGAGGTAGTTGCTAAAGAAAATTCCCGTCTCGTTTTTAAACAGGAAGCCGAGGTAGGCGGCGTTCATTTTGGTTTTGACACAAAAATCCTTGATGGAAATATTCTCGGAATAATGCTTATGGATATAATCGACCGCCAGACGCACAATGGGGCTTAACCGTCCGTAAAATTCCTCCCGTTCCCCGGGATCGGTCATGCGGGGAATGTCGAACAGTTTTTCCCCCGGAAGGCCGCAGGAAATCGCATCGCGGCCCGGCTGCGCCATGACCGGATTCTCCCGAACGGACAAATCGGATGTGTCTGACAGGATGCATGCGCCTTTATAGCTTTCCGGCAGATTCTCGCTCCCGAAAACAACAGGGCCGATGGCGACCGCCAGGGAATCTTTGATATGCAGTTTTTCAAGCGTCAGGACGGCATTCCGGCGCAGCGCATCCGCCGGAAGTTCGGCGCCTCCCAGGATCAGGACATAACGGTTCGCATCATCCCAGAAAGAATGGATTTCCAGATCGGGAGGGCAAAGTTCCCGGAAAACGTTCCGAAAGGCGGTGGAAGAGCAGTTTTTGAATTTACGGAGGCAGATGGCGCAGTAACAGGATTGAAACGTATTGATATGCAAGAGCCCGGCCCGTTCCGCCAGCTCTTCGCTTCCGATTGCCCCTTTCACCCAGCGGAGCAGAATGTTCTCGCGGAAGAGATCCGGGTTGTTCTGTCTGCAAAGGTAAAGATTGTCCAGAGCCTTTTCAATGGTATTCTCCAGTTCGTTCTGGTCAAGAGGCTTGAGCAGGTAATTTTCTACGCCAAGGCGGATAGCCTGTCTGGCATATTGAAATTCCCCGTAAGCGGTCAGCAGGATACAGCGGGTGTCCGGATAGTCCGCCCGCACTTTTTTCAGGAGTTCCATTCCGTCCATCCGGGGCATTTTGATGTCTGTAATCAAAAGATCCACCGGATGCTTTGCCATTTCCACGAGGGCGGATTCGCCATCGGAGGCCGTCAAAAGATTGCTGACTCCGAAATCGTTCCACGAAACGCCGGAAATCAGGCTTTCCGATACGGACTTTTCATCATCTACGAATAACGCGGTGTACATCTTCTGCTCCTTGACGGTTTTCATGCCAATGTTTTATGCAATCTGCAAAATACGGTCTAAAAAAACTATAACACTCTGGGCATAGTAAGTCAAATGCGGAGGAAAAAGAAACTGAAAAAATTTAAATTACCTAAAATTTTTATGATAGGAAAGCGGAATCAGGACCATTATAATAAAAGGAGTCTCTTTTTGTCATCTGAGTCTGAATCAAGGAGGTAACATGAAAACTGCAAAACTTGCAAAAGATCCCATGCACGCCGTACCAAAGAAAACAGGGTCGCGAAAGTTCATCAAATACCGCCTATTCCTCTATGTGCTTCCCTGTATCGTATTGGTCTTTATCTTCCACTATCTTCCCCTCTGGGGATGGTCATTTGCGTTCTTCCAGTATAAACCGGGGAAACGCATCTGGGACTGCGCTTTCGTGGGATTGTCCAATTTTAAGGATATGTTCGGGAATGCGGTGCTTCGGCGCAATATCCTGCGGGTGCTGCGCAATACGTTCGGCATTCATTTTCTGGGATATCTCTTCTCGCCTCTGCCCATGATATTCGCGGTGCTTCTTAGCGAGGTCAGGAGCAAGAGATTCCAGAAAGTGGTGCAGACCGTGACGACTCTGCCGAACTTTATCAGCTGGGTTATCATGTATTCCCTGTGCATCGCCCTTTTCGGGGCAAACGGGCTTCTCAATACCTTTCTTAAGGAAATCGGCGCGGGGACCGTCAACATTTTAAATACGGACAAACACGTCTGGCTGACGCAGGTTCTTCTGCAGCAGTGGAAGGGCCTTGGATGGAATGCCATTATTTATTTTGCCGCCATCGCAGGGCTGGATCAGGAACTCTTTGAAGCGGCGATGGTGGACGGCGCCGGGAGATGGAGCCGTATCTGGTACATTACGATTCCGCAGCTGATTCCTACCTATTTTGTCATTCTGATCATGAGCATCGGCAATTTCCTCAATACCGGCGTGGATCAGTATCTGGCTTTCGGGAACGCCATGAACATGGAATACATCGAGGTGCTGGATCTGTATGTCTATAATCTCGGTATCGGCAGCGGGCAGATCTCCTACAGCGTGGCGGCCGGAATGATGAAATCTCTGGTGGCTGTAGTCCTGTTTGCCGCAGCGAACTTTGCATCGAAAAAGATTCGCGGCACCAGCGTATTTTAAGAAGCGTGTCTGTAAAAACGAAAGGAATCCGTTATGAAGAAAAAGAAAAAAGCATGGTCCAGGGGCGACATCATCTTCCATATCTGCGCTTACACTGTTTTTAGCATCCTTTTATTGATCTGCGCCTATCCTTTTTACTATCTCCTGATCTGTACGATCAGCGACAACAGGCTGGTGGATCTGGGGCAGATCCGGCTGTGGCCGAAAGGGATTCACTTCGACAATTATGTCAAAATCCTGAAAGTGCAAAATCTTGGGAACAGTTTCCGGATCTCCGTATTGCGCACCGTCCTCGGAACCGGACTGAACCTGATAACGACCGCTTACATGGCTTATTTCTTTACCAAAGAGGAAATGTGGGCCAGGAAATTCTGGTACAGACTGGTCGTTGTGACCATGTATTTTTCCGCAGGCATGATTCCCGCCTACCTGAATAACCGGATGCTCGGACTGAACAATACGTTTTGGATTTATATTATCCCCAACCTGATCAGCGTTTATAACATGATCCTGGTTAAAACGTCCATCGAGGCGATGCCTTCCGATCTGGAAGAATCCGCTTATCTGGACGGAGCCGGATATCTTGTGCGTTTCAGCCGCATCGTCCTGCCTTTGCAGAAGCCGATCCTTGCGACGGTAGGTCTTTTTTCAGCGGTAGGGCATTGGAATGATTTCTTCACCACACAGCTTTATGTGACAAACCCAAGGCTTTACACGCTTCAATTCCAGCTGTACGAACTCCTGAATCAAGTCAAGGCGGTCTCCGAACAGATTACGACGGATGACCCTTATGCGAGGCTTACGCCGACCGGGATTCGTCTTACGCTGACGGCTGTGGTGACGATTCCCATTATGCTGGTTTATCCGTTTGTTCAAAAGTACTTTGTGAAGGGCGTCATGATCGGAGCGGTTAAGGGGTAAGGAACCCCTTTCCCATAGAAAAAAAGGAAGGAGAAAAAAATGAGGAACAAAATGAGGAACAAAAAGGCCAGAAAATTGCTGGCGATCTGCATTGCGGCGGCAATGACCGCAGGACTTACCGCCTGCGGGGGAGGAGGAGAACAAGCGGAATCCCAGGAACCGGACAGTTCCGCGGATTCGGCCGTCCAGACAACCGAAACAACCGAGACAACCGGGGCGGCCCAGACAACTCAGGAAAGCCAGGAGAATGCCGAAGCAGCCGGCAGCAAGCAGGAGCCGGGGGAAGTTGTCACGATCAGCCTCTATCCGGCGGACGCCAATATTTCCAGCGGCGTGATCAGCGGTTATAAGGGAGACTATTTTGCCCAGAACGGGATTGAACTGGAAGTCTGGGCCTATTCCGATGAGAGAACGAATGCCATGCTGGCGAGCGGAGACCTGTCGGATGTCCTGTATGTCAGCAAGGACAATCTGGATACCATGATTGAGGCGGGAATGCTGCTGAATCTGGAGGACTATCTGGATCAGATGCCCCATGTCCTTGCCTATGAGCCGATGGAGCAGGCTCTGAATTATATGAGAGCATACTGGTCTGCCGGCACCGGCGAGCTATATGCCCTGCCTCTGTCGGTAGGGGATACTTCCACCAAGGCCGCTATTCTGGATTCTACGGAACGGAATGCCTTGAAAATCCGCTGGGATGTCTATGAAGAGATCGGTGCGCCGAAAATCAACAATTTAGACGATTTGCTGGACGTCATGGAAGCAATGATGGAGGCGCATCCGACCGATGAGGATGGAACAAAGTGCTACGGCACGGTCTTAAACCAGGGATCTGACACCACCTACTGGATGTGCATTGAGATCTTCTACCGCTGGTTCGGTTATGATGACAAGGAACTTCCGTATCTATTAGAGGCGGATATGGTAAACGGGACTTATTCCCCCATCCTGACCAGAGAGAGCAAGTATTATGAGGGCTTAAAGTGGTATAACAAAGCGTTCCGCAGAGACCTGATCGATCCGGACAGCTTCCTGCAGGACCGTGCAACCCAGAAGCCGAAAGTGGACTCCGGACTGGCCATGGTACCCAGCGGATATCTGCCGGGATGGGCCGACAAATATGAGCCTTATCTGCTGCCTGGCACCAGCGTCTATTATAACTACAAGTCCGCATACGGCGACCCGAATAAGGTCATTGCCATCAATGCCAATACGGAACATCTGGATGCCTGCCTGAAACTTCTGGATATGTGGTGCGACCCGGTTGCGTACCTGAACATCATTTCCGGGCCGGAGGGAGAGTTCTGGTATCTGGACGGCGATGATGCTTACCTGACGGATTCCAATCTGGAGTATTTGAGGGAGTACGGGAACGGAGGCCCCGGACAGACGTTCTCCAGCGGTGAGGAGGGAAGTTTGTGGAATACCGCCTTCTGCCTGAATACCGGCGCCGCACTGCCTTATTCCGATGGAGAAGGCGGCGAACGTGTCCTTCGGTTAAATGAATGGAAAGAATCGCAGGAGATTCTGACGGAGAGCCCCATCCTAGAGCAGTGGAGGGCTACGACCGGGTATAACAGCTGGAGCGAATGGCTGGAGGCCGAGGATGCTTTATGCACGGAAAGCAGTCTGGACAACATTGAAACATTCGTTTCTCTTCCGGACGACAGTATGCAGTTTACGGTTGACAGCATCAAGAATACCATCGTGAACTCCAGCTGGAGGATGGTGCAGGCGGAAAGCGATGAAGAGTTCGAGCAGATCTGGGATCAGATGGTCGCCGACTGCGAAGGTCTCGGCGCACAGGATGTCATTGACTGGCGGCTCGCCGATATCGAAAATGCAAAGAGCCTGCGTGATTCGCTGAAATAAGCTGGGAAACGGCGGATTCTGACATGCTTAATAATCGGTTAACATATTTATTTTTTTACATATCCTTATGAAAATA
>CAYYHX010000044.1:0-2484 GCA_964471835.1 uncultured Hungatella sp. | reverse complement strand
ACATGCTTAATAATCGGTTAACATATTTATTTTTTTACATATCCTTATGAAAATACTTGTATTGGCATTTCTATTCTGAAAATGGTATACTACAACCATAAAAAGTCAATACGCTTTATTAATCCATATGCTTTAACTGGGTTACGTTGCAGGTATCCAACTCTGTTGCAGAGTGTTCTTCTCCCTTCCGGATAATTTTGCGACGCTCACCTATTTCTTTTTCCACTAGGGAAAATCCGCCGAACCGTCCCCCCACTGGTTCGGCGGATTTTATTGCGCAAGTATGCCTGATTGTGGTATAGTAAGAAAGGGGATGATATGTGTATGAATGACAAACTATTTAACGGCTACGGATATGTGTACGAGGTCTACAAGACCCGGAGCTTTTCCAAGGCGGCTGAAAATCTGTTCATCAGTCAATCTTCTTTAAGCGCGACGATCCGAAAAATAGAGAAACGCATCGGGGTCGAACTTTTTGACCGCAGCACGATTCCGATCGGCCTGACGGAAGACGGCATCGAATACATCGAGGCCGTGGAAAAAATCATGGACATCGAGCGGCATTTTTCGCTGCGGATCCGGCAGATGGACGAACTGATCACCGGCCATCTGGCCGTGGGCGGCAACGGCATCTACTTCAGCTACGTGCTGCTGCCGGTCATCTCGGAGTTTGCGCGGCTTTATCCCGGCGTACAGGTCCGTCTCGTCGAGGGCGCCAGCCAGGATCTCGAAAAACAGCTTTCAGACAGCGCGATCGACCTGATGATCGACAACCGCGTCCTGCCGCGGGAAGATTACCAAGGGATCCCTCTCATCGATGAGGACGTCCTTCTGGCCGTCCCCGGAAGCTGGCCCATCAATGAGAAACTGGAGCCGTACCGTCTGGACAGGCAGGACATCCTGTCCGGCCGTCACCGGACGGACGAGATTCCGGTCGTGCCGCTGGAAGAGTTTCAGGATTTGCCTTTCATGCTTCTGCACGCCGGGAATGATATCCGCCAGAGATCGGAACAGATCTTCTTCCACTACAACATTTCTCCGCAGGTAGTGCTGAAATTAGACCAGCTCAGCACGGCCCTGCCGCTGGTCCGCCACGGGGTCGCCGCCACCTTCATCAGCGACTGCGTGGCGCGGAACATGCCGTCTTCGGATGATATGACGTATTACCGGCTGCTGCCGGAATTCGCCAGGCGGAGCGTATATCTGTTCTATAAAAAGAACCGGCTGCCCACCAGATGTATGGAAGAATTCATCAAGGTTACGGAAACGACCGATTTTCAAACCGTCGAAGGGCCGGCAGCCATACGGTAGATCGCCGCCATATCCTCCTTGTGAAGCACGCGCACGGTGCCAAGGTGATCCTTCGTCGTGATGCTGCATTTCTCCGCCATCTCTTCGATCTGCTCCGGCGACGGATCGACGCCCAGCTCATGCATATTGGTCGGCATACCGATGTCCCTGAAGAAATTCTCCATCGCCTCGATCCCGGCGAGGATCGTCTCCTCCTGATCCTCCTTCGGCTCTATTGCCAGCACGCGCGTGAACAGCTTCTCGAACCGCTCCGGGCTGTCCCGGAAGACGTATCTCGCCCAGCTGCCCCAGACCGCGGTCAGACCCGCGCCGTGGGCCACGTCAAACATGCCGCCGATCTCATGCTCCAGCCGGTGGCAGGACCAGTCGCCCCCGTCCGTGCCGCAGCCGGTCAATCCGTTGTGGGAAAGGCTGCCGGCCCATAAGATCTCCGCCCTCGCGTTGTAGTCGTCCGGATGGTCTTTCAAAATGTACGCATTGCGGATCACCGTCCGCATCAGTCCTTCTGCCAGCGCGTCCGTCAGCTCCATGCTGTCGCCATGGTTCAGATAGCGCTCCAGCGTGTGCATCAGGATGTCCGCGCAGCCGCAGGCCGTCTGGTAGGCCGGAAGCGTCATCGTAAGCTCCGGATCAAGGATCGCAAAGCGCGGACGGGCGATATCGAAATTACTGCCCCGCTTGATGCCGCCCTCATCTTTCGTGATCACCGCGGAATTGCTCATCTCGCTGCCGGACGCGGCGATCGTTACGATGGTTCCCACCGGCAGGCAGGCCGAAGGCTTCTCCTTAAAATCGTAAATATCCCACACGTCAAACGGGTTGGCGACCCCGTAACCGATGGCCTTCGCCGAATCGATGACGCTGCCGCCGCCCACGGCCAGCAGGAAATCGACGCCCTCCGACTTGCAAAGCTCAATGCCCTGCCGCACCAGGGACAGCCGCGGGTTCGGCACCACGCCGCCCAGCTCCACATAGCCGATCCCTTCCGTCTCTAAGATCTGCCTCACACGTCCCAGCAAGCCCGACCGCTCGGCGCTGCCCCCGCCATAATGCAAAAGCACTTTCTTCGCCCCCTGCTCCCGCAGAAGCTCTCCCAGCCTGTCCACACTGCCCCTGCCAAACGCCACCTTCGTCGGCGTATAATATGTAAAATTCAGCATTTCCAATCTCCTC
>CAYYHX010000043.1:0-12297 GCA_964471835.1 uncultured Hungatella sp. | reverse complement strand
CGTCTCGAAAATGCTCTCCATCCGGTGCGTGTTGCGCACCGAACCGATCAGCACCGCCAGGTCCAACTCCGGGTGCTTCTCGCGGAGTTCCTGCTGGATGTCGTAGGCATTGTTCTCATACACATCGAAGATGATGAGCCGCTTCGGGTTATGCCCCGCGATCTGCCGGCACAGCTCGCTGCCGATGGAACCGCCGCCTCCCGTCACCAGGATGGTCTTGCCGCTGACGTAGCCGATGATCTCATCGATGTCCACCCGGATCGGCTCGCGGCCCAGAAGGTCCTCGATCTGCACCTCCCGCAGCTTGGAAACGCTCACTTCATCGTTCAGAAGCTGGTAGATGCCCGGCAGGATCTTCACCCTGCAGCCCGTCTTCCGGCAGATATCGATGATCTCTTTTCTCGCCTGGGCCGGCGCGGAGGGCATGGCGATGTAGATCTCGTCCACACGGTATTTCGCAGCCAGCCGCGGGATGTCCTCCCGCGTCCCTTCGATCGGCACGCCGTTCAGGATTTTCCCGACTTTATTCTTATCGTCGTCCACGAAGCAGACGACCGTGTCATTTAGAAAGGTACTCGTATGGATTTCCCGCAGGATCACCGCGCCGGAGGTCCCGGCCCCGGCGATCAGGATGCGCCTGCCGTCCCGCTTCCGCCCGCCCCGCCGGACCGTGCCGAAAAGAGAAGGGATGATCCGACCGGACAGCCGCACCGCCAGTTCCATCCCGCACAGTACCACGAATGAGATCAGGTAGTAGCTGCGCGGCACCGTAAGCTGCAGGAGCATCATCCCGGCCGTCTGCAGGAGAGCCGCAACTGCGCAGGCCGTGACGATATTCAGCGCCTCGCGGACGCCGGCGGCGCTCCAGACGGTGCCGTACATTTTCCGGAATAAAAAAACCGCCACCGTGCCGATGACGTACACCGGCAGGTAGCGAATGACGGCTTCCTTATATTGCGGCATCACCGCCGCCCAGCTGAAGTCGAAGCGGATGGCCAGCCCCAGGAATGCGGACAGGCAGATGATTCCGACGTCGAGCAGTATCAGCCCCGTCATCTGCAGCCACTTGTTCTTCGGGATGTACCGGATGACCGGGTTGTTATCTTTATGTATCATGAAACGGTTGTCCTTACTGTATCAATAAATCCAGGATTCTCCTATCTCGTAACCTCGATTACCTCGGTTATATTTCCCCTATCCGTCTCAACTTAAATATGAATCATTGACTTCTTCCCGAATCCATCTATGCTGAAACAAACGAGAAAATTCAATAAATTTGAATATCATACAGCCAGCCTTCCGTCAAAAAACCGCAGCCCTCTGCCTCCCGGCAGTCTCTCCCTGCCGGATCAGGGTCACGCTCCCGCACGCCCGATAGGTGTTTTTCCCTGTCTCGTCCTTCCTGACTTCCAGCACCGTATAATGATCCGCCGCCGGCGGCCCGGCCACGGTCTCAACCCCCTGATAAAGAGCCTTCCCGCCTATATCCACATCCAGCAGGAGTCCCAGAGGAATCACCGTATCCTCTCCCCACAGAGTCTTATGCGTCTTCGCAAAACGGCTGGAGAAACGGATCTTCTCGATCCCATCCAGCAGATATTCCAAAGGACCGTAGACACGGCAGCGGGCGCTCCCCACGGATTCACTGGATTCGCGCAGGATGTAGGAAAGACGTACCACATGATCCTTTCCGGAGATCGTCTCCAGGAACCTCGCGTCCTGTCCCATCAGCGGGAACATGGATAAGTAACCGGTGGCAATCAGGCGGGAAACGGCCGGCACCTTTTCGAAACGGCGGAACAGAGATTCCGTCCCCGTTTCCTCACAGGTAAGGAAGACGCAGCCTTTGAAAAGCGGCTCCCACTCGATCACGCTCCGCTGCTGCCGCCTCAGGTTCCGTTCGTTGTAGATCACAAATACTTCATTATAAAGATATGGCGGGACGGTTCGCTTAATCTCCTTCACCAGCGCTTCCTCCCCGCCGTACCAGGTCTTTAATTTGTACCAGAGCATCCGTTCTCCTCCTCCCCATATTCCTGATTTGTTCCGATTTCACGCTTATGTCATTTCACACTTATGCCATTCCCGTCCTGCCTCTACGCCAGTTTCCTGACGCTTGCCGCCGGCACTTCCAAAAAGATGTCCCTTCCAAACATGGATACCGATATCTGCACGTCACTGCTTTTTACCTTATTAATAACGGCCACATTTCCCTCAAACGCCCCCTCGATGACGGCGACCCTGTCCCCGGTCTTAAGGCAGGACGGTGACTGTGCTTTCTTCAGGGCGGGAACCTCGTATCTCTCCGGGGTACGGATCTGCGCCTCCACCTTCCCGTAGGCCGTCTCCCTGCGCACGTCGTCGTTCAGGATGATCCCAACCCGCGCCTCCTTCTCCTGTCCCGCGATCCGCAGACGCACCCGGGCGTACCGCTTACGGAACTGATAGTCCCGGATCTGGTCCCTGCACTTCGCAAGTGGCCCGGACAGGTACGATACCCGGTTCTTTCCGTCGGTCGCCACATAGGTCAGACGCACGACGCGGTCGGAATCCATCATCCGCAGGAGGAATTCCGCCTCGCCCTCATACATCGGGGTGAATTCAAATGCCCCTGCCGCCATGATCTTTGCCATGGCCGGAACCTTTTTCAGAAACTGAAAGAAACTGCCGATATCATCCGAAGAGAGGAAAATGTATCCGGGAAAGAGCCGCAGCACACGGATCTGGTTCTGCTGGTGCCAGCAGTGCAGCTGCTCAAAATAAGGCACGAAACATTCCCCGCGGCATTCTTCCGGCACCACGCGGCGGATCATTTTTACCAGTTCTTCTTCTCTTCCCGTATAGGTCTGTACCGCGTACCACAGCATGAGCAGCGCCGCCCCTTCCCAGATCATTCTTCTGATTTCTTTTATCCTTTTTCATGGCGGTCATGGTGGCAGATTCTGCTGTCTGCCTTTTTAAGAAGCAGGCTCCGCCAGCCCGCTCCCTCCTCCCTGAAGGGTAGGCTCCGCCAACCTGCCCCCTCCTCCCGGAAGGACAGGCTCCGCCATTCCGCCTCGTCCTTACCGGATGGACCGGAACACTATGGCCGTTATGACCCCCTTCAGCAGAAACGTCTCCCAAGGCTCACGGATCTGCATCCGGGTTTTGTGGTCTGATAAAGTAACTGCTCGCCGAAGTGAAGGTTATGGAAGTATAATAATCCCAGCCTCTGTTCCCCGGCTTCGGACACAACCGGCACAGCCAAGGGGAGCTATGTCGCAGAGTGTTCTACTCTACGACTTTCCCCGAAAGATCCCCGCATTTCCGTTTCCCTGACTTCTCAGGTCTTTAGAGCGATGACCGGCGGCCGGGCCAGACCCCTTTCCTTAACCTGTCTCCATAAGCACGGACAATTTCTGCATATTCCTCCGCTTCATCTCCATCGTCGGGTGTACATAACGGTTCAGGGTGATATTGACGCTCGAATGCCCCAGGATCTCACTCAGGGTCTTTATATCAAAGCCGGACTCTACACAGTTTGTCGCAAACGTGTGACGAAGCGCATGGAAATTCACATGGGCGATGCCAAGATCCTTGAGTACCTTGTCAAAATATCGCTCCATCGCTCGCGGTTCCACAAAACTCTCCGGACTCCCGGTCAGGATATAGCTGTCCGGGCTCTTCCGCAAAGCAAGTAAGAGCTTCATCAGTTCTTTCGGGATCGGGATTCTGCGGACCGAGCTTGCGCTTTTCGGCGGGGTGAAAATGATCTTCGTCTTCTTCCCGGAACCGTCTTTCGTCTGGACCCGCTGCACCGTCTGATGAACGAAGAGAGTCTGGTCGGAAAAGGAAATGTCCTCCCATTTCAGGGCGCAGACTTCGCCCAGACGCAGTCCCATGAGCAGACAGATCAGGAGTCCCAGGTTCTTCGGAGTCGGATGTGACAAGAGATACCGGTATAACCGGTCCTGTTCCTTTCTGCTCAAGACTTTCATCTCCTTCTGTTCCTTTTTCACGGTGACACCGGAAATGTTGAACATCTCTTTTGCGCCATGGTCGAAGGCATAGCGAAAGATGCTGCGGACCACGGACATGATGTCCGAGACGGTCTTCGGAGACAGCCCCTTTTTCTTCTTCCCGCCAAAGGAGAGCAGATCCCGGCAGAACCCTTCGACCACATCACGGTTGAGAGTATCCCATTTCCTTTCCCCGAGTCCGGGAAGGATATAGGAATCCATCTGGTTCCAATATTTCATGTAAGTGGATTCTTTGACATTCCCCTTCATGGACGCCAGCCATTTTTCGGCATATTCCGCAAAAGGTACGGCATCCGGTTCTTGGGATGTTCCAAAGACGCTTCCTTCCTTCTCATCTTGGACCCCGGGAATTATCAATGATATTTCCGGCGCAGGACACGGTGTGCCGCATGCGGTGTCCGGCATCTCCGGCGCATCTGGCACGTTGATCAGAAAAATATATTTTCCGTCCTCTGTCCTTTGAACGATGATCCGTCCCTCCCACTGCGAATTCATTTTCATTTCCATCATCTTACAGGCCTCCTTCTTGTACTCTTCTGCCGATCTTCATTTTTTCGGACAAACGATATTGACAAATCCCCTGTTCTCTTGTACAATCCCTTTGATAAAAGTGATTGCGGTTCGAGAAGGTGTCGTAGAGTAGAACACTCCACGACGCTGTTTTTATTGTAAAGTATAAAATAAGACATCCTCCCGTGAAAAGAATGTCAGAAACGGAATATCGCCGTCAGATTTTCCAATCGGTTCCTGATATTGCCGCCCTTATATGACAGCGCGCGTTATCCGGAAATCTGGCGGATAAGTTTTGTTGTCTTTTTCATCGCTTTATGTCCATTTCTTGCTGTCATTCTATTTGGCTGGTTTTGGTATAAAAAAGCAAGCCTATGTCACCTCCTGCGGCGGTGAACCGGCCTGCTGTATTTTATCACTGTTCTTTATATCATTATTCTTTTTTTGCTCATGG
Organism: uncultured Hungatella sp.; assembly: GCA_964471835.1. GTDB lineage: Bacteria > Bacillota > Clostridia > Lachnospirales > Lachnospiraceae > UBA3402. The sequence continues at coordinate 7,314 of CAYYHX010000043.1, read as the reverse complement.
CAGCGACTGCTGGCAACTGCCTTTTCTATCCTGTTCTTCCTCTCCTTTCTGCCCTTGGCCGCATTTGCATTTTCCTGTGTCTTTCCTCAGTTCCGAAGCGCCGTAATCGGGACTACAAACACGTCATCCGGCCGCCGGTAGGCGGCCTTTGACAGCCCGCAGAGTACGCAGAGTATCTCCGGCGGGCGTCCTTTCGGGTCTTCGCGGAACTCCTCCCGGATCTTTAAGAGGCCCTCCGCGGCGCTGTCGATCTGATTCGCCCCCAGCTTGATCTCGAACGCGCACCACCGGCCGTCCGCCAGCTCGATCACCGCGTCAATCTCCCGCCCCTGGTAATCTTGATAATGGTAGAGCGAGCCGCCGAATGATTCCGCGTAAATCTTCAGATCCCTCTCGCACAATGCCTCAAACAGAAAACCCAGCGTATGCAAATCGCCCAGAAGTCCCTCTGGGGATACTTTAAGGAGCGCGCAGGCCAGCGACGGATCGGCAAAATGACGCTTTACCGCCTGCTTGACGCGCACCGACGAACGGACGCCGGCTGAGAACGGCAGCTGGTTGTCTGTGATGAACAGGCGCTCGAAGATATCCAGATATTCCTTCACGGTTTCCACATCGATGTCCTCGTCGTCTGTCTCGCTGATATCGCTGCGCAGCTTCCGGTTGGTGGCCGTCGTACTCTCGTTGCGCGCCAGAGAACGCAGAAGCAGGCGCATCTTCATGGTGTTGCGTTTTACGCCATCCATACGGTACACATCGTCGTCAACAACCGCGTTCAGATATTCTTCCGGCAGCAGGGCTGCCTGCTCCGGCGGGAGTCCCAGGCTGCCAGGCCAACCGCCGCGGATAATCAGCCGGACCAGTTCCCGCAGATCGGTTTCACCGATCATAACCGGCTTCAGATGGCCGTTGCACAGCTCTTCAAGAGATACCTGTCCGGTCGAATCGCCGGATTCGTATAGGGACATGGGGCGCATCCGCAGTCTTGCGATCCGCCCTGCCCCGCTGTGAAGGATTCCTTTATGGTTGGGAGTGGCGGAACCGGTCAGGATGAACCTCCCCTTCTCGGCAGTCTGATCCACCCGGTAACGCACCGCGTCCCAGATCGGGGGAACTTCCTGCCATTCGTCAATCAGCCTTGGCGCTTCGCCGTCCAGCACCAGATCCGGCGACATCTCGGCCAGCTTCCGGTTCTGGAAATTCCCGGCCGGGTCGCCGATGAAGATTTCGCTGCCGCTGTGATGAGCGGAAGTCCAGGTTTTGCCGCACCATTTGGGACCTTCCACGCAGACGGCTCCAAAAGTCAACAGATATCTATCCAGCTTCGGGTCAATAATGCGGGGTATATAATCTTCTTTTTTCATGGCGACTCTCTCCTCTGTCGCTATTATATATCAACCCGACAGATTTTGCAAGTTCAACCCGATAGATTTTGAGTTTTCAACCCGACACATTTTTGATTTTCAACCCGACACATTTTTGATTTTCAACCCGATAGATTTTGAGTTTTCAACCCGACACATTTTTCGGATGCAATTACCGCGCACACCGGATAATGATCTGACAGCGGAATCCCGTCCCGCTCGTCCGTCCATTTTTCCACGGATTCGCAGCGCAGGCCGCCGCTTAGGAAGATATAATCGATGCTGCTTGCTTTCGCATCTTTATGAAATCCGTGATAGGTGACGCCGATTCCTTCGGTCACGTTGGTAAAGGCGGGATACTCTTTCATGACCGCCATCTCTCTGCTGTCCGGTTCCGCGTTCATATCGCCCGCGAGAATGACCGGCGCCTGCGGGAAAAAGGATTCCTCCGCCAGATGCGCCAGGATCTGCTTAAGGCCCCGGCTCCGGGCCAGGGGACTTTCATGATCCAGATGGGTATTCGCCACGCGCAGCACGATCCCGCTTGCAAGATCCTCGAATACCGCCTCCGTGCAGATCCGCGGGCAGATGCTCTGATCCGGATAGCGGGAGGCCGGAACCATCGGCGTCTCCGACAGCCAGTAGATATCCAGTTTCATCAGGTTAAGCCGGTCCGGGCGGTAGGCGATGGACGTCTGCTCGTCCCGGAGCCGCCTGTCCCGCCCGCAGCCTACGACATAATAGCCCTTCAAATTCTCCCTCAGCCATACCGCCACATGCGGCAGAACCTCCTGAAAACAGATGATGTCCGGCTGCTCCCGTCTGATCTTCTCCAGGATCAGATCCCGGCGGCGGCTGAAATTGCAGGCGCCGTCGCCGCCGCAGTCCAGCCGGATGTTAAATGTGACGATTTTCAGCTTCATTTATTGCTCCTCCCTCCCGAAGACCTCCTTCATCAGTTCAATCAGGCGCCGCTCCGTGCGGTCCAGGTATGCGTCCTCCTTATAGACCGCGTTCACATCCCACGTATCCGGCTCCTCCGCGTACCGGTAGCAGCAGAATTTTTCCGCGCCTCCCAGCACTTCCACCGCCCGTTCCGGCACAATCGTGACGCCCAGGCCGGCACTCGCCAGCTGCACCGCAGAGATGCAGCTGGACACCTCCATGATCCGGGCCGGAGATATCCGGTGGCGCTTAAGCACTGCATCTGCTTTCTTGCGGATTGCGTGTCCCTTTTTGAGCAAAATGAACGGCTCCTCTTTAAGCCGTCCCAGGCTCACCGCCTGGCTGCCGTCCTCTTTCATTCGATCCGGCGTAACCACCCCGGGGCCGGCCACCAGGTACAGCTTCTCCCGATAGATCAGCTCCGACTTCACGCCCTCCGGCAGCTCCGTCCGGCTCCTCGGAATGATGTAGAAATTCACTTCATTCTTCCGGAGCATCTCCAGCAGATCATCGGAACCGGCCTCATAGATCTGCACGTCGATCCCCGGATATTGCTCCTTAAACCGTTTCAGCACCTCCGGCAGCATATATCCCGCCCGCTCAGTGGGAATCCCGAAACGGATGCGTCCCTTCACCCCTTCGCCGATATCCAGAAGTTCCCGGCGCAGATTGCTGCCAAGGGCCAAAATCTTCCGCGCCGTTTCCACGTATTTCTCCCCGGCGTAGGTCAGTGTCAGCGGATAATTCTTCCGATTGAACAGCTTTACACCGACGTCCTGCTCCACCTTTGCAACGATGCAGCTTAAGGATGGCTGGGAAATGTAAAGCTTTTTCGCCGCCGCCGTGATACTGCCGCAGTCGGCCACCGCGGTAATGTAGGCCATTTCACGAAAATCCATAGAATCCACCCCGTTCCTTCCCAAGCAGCCGTTCCGGCAGTCCGTCCGAGGAATGCAACCGCCATCAAGTATATTCGCTTCTTGAAGTATATCGGATATCATATTCAAAGTCAAATGAATACATGCCCATTCACACGATGAGTATATGCGATGAATACATAACCATTCACACGATGAATACATGTTCGTTCACACGAAACCGTTCGCCCGGTACTCCCCGCACAAGAAGATTGCGGGAAAGGATTGGAATGGCCGGTCTGTTATGGTATACTTCGTATATAAAAATACGTAACAGTCTCAACTGTTACAAAAATACCGGCTGACATGCGCCGCCGGCCAGACAGGAGGATAAAATAAAATGGTCAGACATGTGATCTTATGGCAGTTGAAGGAAGAATACGGTCCGGAAGAAAAGGAATCAATTAAAGAAGGAATCCGCTCCGGCCTGGAGGGACTTGCGGGAAAAATCCCGGGGCTCCTGTCTATCCGTGTGCTGACAAATGGTCTGGTGTCTTCCAACGCGGATCTGATGCTGGATTCCACATTTGAAAATGAAGCCTCATTAAAAAGCTACTCCGTGCATCCGGAACATGTAAAGGTCGCAAACGGCAGGGTAAGGCCCTTTGTGAAAAACCGGGTGTGCATGGATTACGAGGAAAACTGAGAAAGCCGGCACCGGCGGCTTTTCCCGCATGCTGACGTGACAAAACAGGTCAGAATGCATCGCGCCGCCGGGACCGCCGCCTGTCATTCCACGATCCGGATACGGCCCTCCCCCGCCCGGGCGGCGAATCCGATCAACCGGTCCCTCATAAAATCCCGCACCTTCTCATACCCTTTGTCTCCCAGCAGGTTATGCCGCTCTAGCGGATCTTTTTCCAGATCAAATAAATACCGTTCTCGATAGACGTCGCTTCCGCTGTCCGCCCAGGGATCTTTGTCCGGAGCGTAGACTACATACTTGTACCGCCTGCCGCGAAGCGCCCGCCCCACATAGCTCTCGCTGATCTGCACATACGCCAGATTCTCCCAGTCGCCGCTTCCGGCCTCCTGAAGCGCCCGCCCCTGGATCTCGCCGCCGATGGCACAGCCGGCCTCCGTCATCAGCGTCCGCGGCAGATCGATCAGGCTGACCACCTTCTCCTCGCGCCGTCCCGGTGCGAACCCCGGCCCCTTGATCAGAAGCGGCACATGGATCGTATTCTCAAAGCTGTTCCGCTTGTAATCGTCATACCCGCCCGCCACCGGCTCGTCAGGCAGCGTCCGGAAATGGCACCCGTGGTCGCTGGCATAGATCACCATCGTATTGTCATAGAATCCGCGGGTCTTCAGCGCATCCACAACCCGGCCGAAATTCGTGTCCAAGGCATTGACACATCCCAGATAATCCGGATAGAACCGCTCCCAGTCGCCTTCGCCCGGACGCAGATCCGGCGGCGCCGCGAAGTCCTTGTACCGCTCGCGGCTTCCCTCTGGCCCCTCAAAATCGCCCCGGTCATTCTGATGGTGCGGCTCGATATGGGAGATAAAGAGGAAAAATGGTTTTCTGCCGTTATAATGATTGATAAAGTCCAGCGCGTGATCCGTAATACAATCCGTGCGGTAGCCATCAAATTCCAGTTTCCTGCCGTTCTCATCATACACATAGCCGCCATAGCCATGAGAAGTGAATTCCAGCACGTCCGCGGCTCTCCAGAAGCCGTCATAACCTCCCCTGCGCTCCACGGGTACCGGCAGCGTCTCGTAATTTTCACCGTTTTTGTCGGAGGCGAGGTGCCATTTGCCGACGTAACTTACCTCATAACCTGCTTCTTTCATCGACATTGCCAGGGTATGCCGGTCCCCCGGCAGCGACACTCCGTTGCGGAAACAGCCGGTCTGCGTCGGATAGAGGCCGGTCTGCAGCGCCGCGCGGGCCGGGCCGCATACCGGCTGCGGCGTTATGCAGGTTACAAAATTCGTGGCGTCCTCCCTGGCAAACCGATCCAGCCTGGGCGTCACATCCGGAATCTGGCCGTTACAGCCAATGCTGTCAAAACGCTGCTGGTCAGAAAAGAAAAATACAATATTCGTAGCCATTTCCGAGTCCTCCTTTTTGAAAATCCGCCGCCGGCAGTAACCTTTCTTTCCTCCTGCCAAATGCAGGGAATCCGCCGACGCTCCCTTCCTCCACGTCCTGCCAAATGCAAGGAATCCGCCGACGCTCCCTTCCTCCACGTCCTGCCCCAAGCAAACGGGAGGGCATAAAGCCCTCCCATCCTCATGCAAGGGCATCCGTCGTTTGTCAGCAGTTACAGCAACAGTTCCTATTGCCCTTGGCAAATATATCAGTATCAATCATCAACGTCAGAACCCGTTGATACGCCATCTTCCGCTTCCGGCAGAACTCATCGGTACAACCTCCCGCCGGCTCTGTCAACATTTCCCATCAAAACACGCAATCACTCCGTTGCCCGTCACATCAGCGCCCGGTACATCAGTTGCCCGTCACATCAGCACCCGGCACATCAGTTGCCCGTCACATCAGCGCCCGGTACAGCTCCTCGATCTCCTCGACGGACGTATCGCGCGGGTTGCCGGGACGGCAGGCGTCGGCGTAGGCGGACTCGGCGAGGAACGGGACATCCTCCTCCTTCACGATCTCCTTCAGATCCTTCGGGATGCCGACATCGATGGACAGCTGCTGAACCGCGTCCACAGCCGCCTTGCGGTACTCCTCCTGCGTCATCTCATCGACGCCCTCCACGCCCATCGCGCGGGCGATCTCACGGTACTTCTCGCCGGTGCAGGGAGCATTATAAGCCATGACCGACGGAAGCAGGATCGCGTTGGCCACACCGTGCGGCGTGTCATAGACGGCGCCAAGGGCATGTGCCATGGAGTGGACGATGCCAAGGCCCACATTCGAGAAGCCCATGCCGGCGATATACTGGCCCAGAGCCATGCCTTCGCGGCCTTCCGGCGTGTTCGCCACGGCGCCGCGTAGGGATTTGGAAATGATCTCGATTGCCTTTAAGTGGAACATATCGGTCATCTCCCAGGCGGCCTTCGTGATATAGCCCTCGATCGCGTGGGTCAGCGCGTCCATGCCCGTCGCGGCGGTCAGCCCCTTCGGCATCGTTGACATCATATCCGAGTCGATAACCGCGATAATCGGAATGTCATGCGTGTCCACGCAGACGAATTTGCGTCTCTTCTCCACGTCGGTGATCACATAGTTGATCGTTACCTCGGCGGCGGTGCCGGCCGTAGTCGGGACGGCGATGATCGGAACGCACGGCTTCTTCGTGGGAGCCACGCCCTCCAGGCTGCGCACATCGGCAAATTCCGGGTTATTGATGATGATACCGACCGCCTTCGCGGTATCCATCGAGGAGCCGCCGCCGATTGCGATGATATAATCGGCGCCGGATGCCTTATAAGCGGCTACGCCGGTCTGCACGTTCTCGATCGTCGGGTTCGGCTTGATGTTGGAGTAGATTTCATACGCCAGCCCCGCCTCATCCAGCACATCGGTCACTTTCTTCGTGACGCCGAATTTCAGCAGATCCGGGTCGGAGCACACGAAAGCCTTCTGAAATCCCCTTCCCTTCACTTCCGCCGGGATCTCCTTAATGGCGCCCGCGCCATGATACGAGGTCTCATTGAGTACGATTCTGTTTGCCATGATACATTTCCTTCTTTCCTATCGGATTTAAGCCGGACGGAACCGGTTGCCCGCTGCCTCCGCCCGCCCCATAGCCCTATTCTAGCAGACTTCGATTCAAAAGACAAGAAGCATCCGCTGTTCTTACGCCGTCCCATGTTCTCACGTGAGCAGCTAGCTGCTTCCCCACCGCTTCTCAATTTCTCGTAACAATTCAGGCGGCACATCTTCTTGTGCGGCCGGTGGCCGCGCAAGAAGCATCGGATGTTTATCCGATGTGAGAATCGGTGCCAAAACATGCTTATAAACAAGCTTAACGCCTGTTTTGGCACCGGTTCTCCCGCCGTCTGAACTGTTACATGGTTTTCTTACTTCAGCGCCTCAATCGCCGCCGCCAGCTGGTTGTCCTCGTCCAGCTCCACCACGGCCTTGCCCTGCAGCTCCTCATCCAGCTCCACCA
>CAYYHX010000042.1:2056-12378 GCA_964471835.1 uncultured Hungatella sp. | reverse complement strand
CCGTGTCGCGGGAGGCGTAGTAAGTCTCCAGAAGCTGGCTGACGGAAGGGAAGATCCGGGCGCAGTATGTGTCACTCAACGCGGAAGAAGCACGGTATGTGTTTTTCTCGGGGGCAGAAACACAGAATGTGTCATTCCTTGTGGAAGAAGCATGAACCGTGTCATTTGCCGGGGCAGAAGTGCTGAATGTATCATTTCCCGTGAAAGAAGCGCGAGACGTATCATTTTCCATGGCGGAAAAACAATATATTTCATTCCCTGCGGCAGAAGCATAAGACGCGTCATTCTCCCCAGCGGGAACTTCCGGTCGTGCGTTATCGTACCGGCACCCGTAGCACGTCAGCGGCACCGACGCGAATTCCACCGGTTCTTCCCCGCGATAGATGATGTTAGGCGTGAAGCGCCCCTCGCGCACATCGTCCATCAGCAGGGACAGCATATGGAACAGGTGGATTCGCTCCGCCTCGGACAGCTCGTTGGCCGAGTGATCGGCGTCGATGGAGGCCAGATGGCAGAGTTCCAGTGCGATGACCGGGCTTAGGCCGGTCAGATTCGTGTAGAGCGCCTTCTGGACCGGCATGGGGGATGCGCCCAGCCGCCGGGCGAATTCTTCTTCCGTGACGGTCAGCGGGTCGGCTTTTTCCACCGTCCGCGGGATAAAATACTCCCGCCCCGGCAGCACCTCGCGCACCGAGCTGACCTGGGCCGATATGTGTTTGATGCTGTCCAGGATCAGCCCGTCTTCCCGGCAGAAGATGATATTGCTATGCTTGCCCATCAGCTCCACGATCAGCCGCTTGCGGCACAGGTCGCCCATCTCGTCCAGATGCTCGATGGTGAATTCGATGATACGCTCAAGACCCGGCTGCGCGACATTCACGATGCGGCCGTTCCCGATGTGCTTGCGCAGCAGCATGCAGAAGTTGGGCGCCGTCAGCGGGCCGGGCTTATTCATTTCCGTAAAATAAATGAGCGGCAGGCTGGCGCTGGCCGACATCAGGATACGGTACGTGTCCCGGTAATTCTTCACCGTAAAAAGAAGCTCGTCCTTTTCGGGCTGGGCGATCCTGGTGATTTTACCCCCTGTGAGACACTCCTTTAGGTCTTTCGTCAGGTTCGCAATCACGATTCCGTCAAATGCCATGTATTCTATCCTCCGTGTTATGCATCCGCAGGTTTTGGTGCTGCGGATGCGTTCAAATGCGATAACAGTACAAGAAACCGCAGTCAGAGCGCCGAGACCGCGGCCAGTCTGCAAAAGTACCATCCGATGCTTCTTGTGCGTCCATCAGTCGCGTGAGAAGATGTACTATCTGAGCTGTTCCAGTATAGCATCTTCCAGCGGAAAAATCTATACTTCGCGAGGTTGACTTCATTTTCCATTTGCCGTATAATGAAATCCGGTTGATGAAGGTTCCCGCGCCGGCAGTTTGTCTGCCGGGAGATAAATGCGTTTACCGGATGGTTCAGTTTTCCCGTTTTGACAGGTTTCATGATCAGGAAAGAGGCTCCTCCATGATTAAAAGTATGACAGGTTTCGGCAGATGTGAAAAGGTCACGGACCAGTACAAGATCTCCGTGGAGATCAAGTCGGTGAACCACCGTTATCTGGATATGAGCATCAAGATGCCGAAGAAGTTTAATTATTTCGAGGCTTCTCTCCGCAATTTATTGAAAAATGACATCCAGCGCGGTAAGGTGGATGTCTTTATCACGTATGAGGATTATACGGCCAGGACCATGCAGCTGAAGTACAATGAGGGCCTGGCCGCGGAATATATGGGTTATTTTAAGAAAATGAAGGAGCAGTTCGGCCTGACGGACGATGTGAGCGTGTCGCTGCTTGCGTGTATGCCGGAGGTTCTGACGATGGAGGAGGCGGCGGAGGACGAGGAATCCATGTGGAAACTTCTGTCCGGTGTCGTCGAAGAAGCAGCGAACGCATTTGTAGAGAGCCGCATCCGGGAGGGCGAACATCTGAAGAGCGATCTGCTGGGCAAGCTGAACGAGATGCTTGTGCTGGTAGAAGAGATCGAGAACCGCTCGCCGTCCGTTGTCGAGGAATACCGGGCGCGGCTGACGGACAAGGTGCGTGAGCTTCTGGAGAATACAGCGGCGGACGAGGCGCGGATCGTCACGGAGACGACCATTTACGCGGATAAGATCTGTGTGGATGAGGAGACGGTGCGGCTGAGGAGCCATATCGCGGCTACCATCAAGGAACTGGAAGCCGGCGGCAGCGTCGGGCGGAAGCTGGATTTCATCGCGCAGGAGATGAACCGTGAGGCGAACACGATCCTCTCCAAAGCCGGCGATCTGGAGGTATCCGGCAAGGCCATCGAGTTGAAGACCGGCATCGAGAAGGTGCGCGAGCAGATCCAGAATATTGAGTGACGGTTCATACGAAGTGCGGCGGCGCTCGCAACCGTTCAGACGGCGCCGTAGGAACGTAGCAGTTCAGACTGTTACGTATGAATGTGGTGAGAAAAGGATCGGGTTGACTTCTATGAACGAGCGCGGCATACTGGCAGTTGTATCCGGTTTCTCCGGTGCGGGCAAGGGTACTTTAATGAAGGAACTCCTGCGCCGGTACGATAATTATGCCTTGTCTGTTTCCGCCACCACCCGCCCCGCGAGAGAGGGGGAGGTACATGGAAGGGAATACTTTTTTGTAACGGAAGAGGAATTCGAGCGTCTGATCCGGGAGGAGCAGCTGATCGAATATGCGAAATATGTCAAACATTTCTACGGAACCCCTAAGCGGTATGTGCTGGAGCAGCTGGAGGCGGGCAGGGATGTGATTCTGGAGATCGATATACAGGGCGCGCTGAAGGTGAAAACGCAGTTCCCTGACACCCTTCTGCTGTTCGTAACGGCGCCGGATGCGGCAGAGCTCAGACGGCGTCTGGCAGGCAGGGGTTCTGAGAATGAGGAGGTCATCCGCGAGCGGCTTGCACGGGCGAAAGAGGAGGCGGCAGGAATCGGCAGCTACGATTACCTTCTGATCAATGACGACCTGGACGCCTGTGTGGAGGAAATGCATCATATCATCCAGGCCCAGCATGCCAGGGTAGACCATAACAGACGGTTTATCGAGAAGATCCGCGGGGAGCTGGAATGTTTCTGCGATGAGAAGGACTGACCAGCGCCAGGGAAACCAAAGGTTTCTGGGATGAAAAGGACCGACCGGGCGCTAGGAAAGTCAAAGGTTTATGCGATGAGAAGAACTGAGCAGGCACGAGGGAAGCCAGACACTTCTGCGATGAGAGGGACTGAGCAGGCGCGAAGGAAGCCAGACGTTTCTGCGATGAAAAGGACTGGCTAGGTGCCAGGGAAACCAGACATTTCTGCGATGAGAAGGACTGCCCAGCGCCAGGTAAGCCAAGCGATTCTGCAATAGGAAAACCTGACCGTCCGTATGGAAAGCCGAAACATTTCTGTAAAAAGGCGGCTAGACCGTCCGTGCGGTGAGTTGGAACAGGGTTATACATTTATAGTACAGCACAGAGAGGAGCATTTATCTATGTTACATCCATCTTATCATGATCTGATTCAGGCGGTAAACAGCGGTGTGGAGCCGGGCGAGGAGCCGGTGGTTCAGAGCCGTTATTCTATCGTGATCGCTGCCGCCAAGCGTGCGCGCCAGCTGATCGCCGGCGAGGAGGCCATGGTTGCGTCCGCAGGGAGGAAGCCGCTGAGCGTGGCGGTGGATGAGCTGTACCATCAGAAGGTGAGAATTGTCAGTGAGGATGATACCGCCGATGATGAACCCGCCGGATTCCATGCAGCCGCAGGCGCGGAGGGGGCGGAAGCTGCGGGCTATGCAAAAACCGCGGATGAGCCGGCGGACGATGCGGATGCGGACTTAGCGGCAGTCACGGAGGAAGGGGCTGCGGAGTGGAACGCGGAAGCGGTTCCGGATGAGGGAGCTGCGGCGGCGAGCGCAGAAGCAGTTTCGGATGAGGGGGCTGCGGTAGTGAGCGCAGAAGCGGTTTCGGATGAGGGGGCTGCGGAGTGGAACGCAGAGGCAGTTTCGGATGAAGAAGCTGCGGAAACGGTATGGGACGAGGAAACAGTTTCGGACGGGGGGACTGCGGAGTGGAACGCGAAAGCGGTTTCGGATGAAGAAGCTGCGGGAACGGTATGGGACGCAGAAGCAGTTTCGGATGAAGGGGCTGCGGAGTGGAACGCAGAGGCAGTTTCGGATGAAGACACTGCGGAGCGGGCTGCGGAAGCAGTTTCGAATGAAGGGTCTGCGATGGGGGACGCAGACACGATTCCGGATGAAGGAGTTGCGGAGTGGAACGCAGAGGCAGTTTCGGATGAAGACGCTGCGGAGCAGGATGCGGAGACGGCTTGGAACGAGAAAACAGCAGGCCCGGACGCGGTTTCCGACGAAGCGGCCACGGTTCAAGAATGAAGATCCTGTGCATTTCCCTTGGCTGCGACAAGAACCTGGTGGACACGGAGAAGATGCTCGGCCTTCTGCGGCGGGAAGATTATGAATTCATCGACGACGAATCAGAGGCGGACGTGATCCTCATCAACACCTGCTGTTTCATCGGCGATGCCAAGGAGGAGAGCGTCAATACGATTCTTGAGATGGCTCAGTGGCGGGCATCGGGTCCCTGCAGGGCGCTGATCGTGGCCGGCTGCCTGGCTCAGCGCTACCGGGAGGAGATTCTCACGGAGATCCCGGAAGTGGACGCCGTGGTCGGCACCACGGCCTACGACGAGATTGCGGACGTACTTGCGGGCGTACTGGATGGGGAGAACCCGGAGAAATCCCAATGTTTCCGCGATATCAACGCGCTCCCCCGTGTGGAGGCGGAGCGCATCGTGACCACCGGCGGCTATTACGCGTTCCTGAAGATCGCGGAAGGGTGTGATAAACGCTGCACCTACTGCATCATTCCCAACCTGCGCGGCAGTTACCGGAGTGTTTCGATGGAAGAACTTCTGGCGGAAGCGAGGCAGCTGGCGCGTGAGGGTGTGAAGGAACTGATCCTTGTGGCTCAGGAGACGACGCTTTACGGCGTAGACCTCTATGGGGAGAAATCGCTTCCCAGGCTGCTGGCGGAACTCTGCCGTATCCCCGGTATCCGCTGGATCCGGATTCAATACTGCTATCCGGAGGAGATCACGGACGAGCTGATTGACGTGATCGCGTCGGAGGAGAAGATCTGCCATTACCTGGATCTGCCGGTTCAGCATGCCAGCGACCGGATCTTGAAGCGTATGGGCCGGCGCGCGACGCAGGAGGGTCTTCGGCAGATCATTGCGCGTCTGCGGGAGCGGATTCCGGACATCGCGCTGCGGACGACGCTGATCTCCGGATTTCCCGGAGAGACCGAAGAAGATCACGAGATCCTGATGGATTTTGTCAATGAAATGGAATTCGAGCGGCTGGGCGTCTTCGCCTATTCACAGGAAGAAGATACGCCGGCGGCCTCATTTCCGGATCAGATCCCAGAAGAAGTGAAGGAAAAGCGGCGGGACGAGATCATGGAACTGCAGCAGGAGATCGCCTTTGAACACTCGGAAGCGATGGTCGGACGGGTGCTGGAGGTGCTGATCGAAGGCAAGGTGGCTGACGAGGACGCCTATGTGGGGCGAACCTACATGGATGCGCCCGGCGTGGACGGGCTGCTGTTCGTGAATACGGATCGGGAACTGATGTCCGGCGATTTCGTGCGGGTGAAGGTGACGGGAGCCGCGGAGTACGACCTGATCGGGGAGATTTGCAACGAAATCGAGATATGACGCGTCCGGGCCGCGTTTCCGGACAGAAGGATTATAAAGGAGACAGGCCGCAGTACCGGACGGGAGAAGAACATAAGGGAGACAAGCCATGGTCCCGGATGGGAAAAGATTATAATAGGAACAAGCTAATAAAATGGGAGAAAGAATATGAACCTGCCGAACAAATTAACGATTTTCAGGGTGTTTCTGATCGTACCCTTCGTGCTGCTCCTTCTGGGCGGTTTCCATCAGTGGGGCTGGTACACGGCGATCTTCGGCGGCATCATGGAATACACGGACTACATCGCCGCCGCGATCTTCATCCTCGCCAGCCTGACGGATCTGCTGGACGGCAAGATCGCCAGGAAGTACAATCTGGTCACGAATTTCGGCAAATTCATGGACCCGCTGGCGGATAAGCTGCTGGTCTGCTCGGCGCTTATCTGTCTGGTGGAAATGGGCCGGCTCCCGGCCTGGATGGTTATCATCATCATCAGCCGCGAATTCATCATCAGCGGCTTCCGGCTGGTGGCCTCCGACAACGGGGTGGTCATCGCGGCCAGTTACTGGGGGAAATTCAAGACGACCTTCCAGATGATCGCCGTGATCCTGCTGATCGTGAATTTCCAGGCGGGGTTTCTGCGCATCCTGACCACGGCGTGCGTCTGGATTGCGCTGGCGCTGACTATCGTATCGCTGGCGGATTACATTGTGAAGAATTATAAAGTTCTGACGGAAGGGAGTAAATGAGATGACAGCGGAGCTGATCTCGGTAGGCACGGAGATCCTGATGGGAAATATCGTAAATACCAACGCCCAGTACCTGGCCGCCCGGTGCGCCGGTCTGGGGCTGTCGATGTATCACCAGACGGTAGTGGGGGACAATGAGGAGCGTTTGTCCGAGGCATTCCGGACGGCGCTCGGACGTGCCGATGTGGTGATCCTTTCCGGCGGCCTGGGTCCCACGGAGGACGATCTGACCCGCGAAACGTGCGCGAAGGTCATGGAGATGCCTCTGGAACCGGACGGGCATACGAGAGAGCGGATTGAGGCGTATTTCAAGAGCAGCGGCAGGGAGATTCCCGATAACAACTGGCGCCAGGCCATGGTTCCCCGCGGGGCCGCCGTGCTGGACAATGACAACGGCACCGCGCCGGGCTTGATTCTGGAGAAGGACGGCAAATGTGCGATTCTGCTGCCGGGGCCGCCGAACGAGCTGGTTCCGATGTTTGAGGAGAAAGCGGTTCCCTACCTGCAGGGGAAGCAGCCGGAACTTCTGGTATCCCGGATGGTGAAGATCTGCGGCGTGGGCGAGAGCAAGGTGGAGAGTGAGATTCTGGATCTGATCGATGCCCAGACGAACCCGACGATCGCCCCCTACGCGAAGACGGGCGAGGTTCATCTGCGTGTGACGGCCCGGGCCGCCAGCCAGGAAGAAGGCGAGAAGCTGGTGCGCCCGGTCGTCAAGGAGATCCGCAGGCGTTTCGGGACGGCGGTCTATACCACCAAGGAAAAGGAGACGCTGGAGATGGTGGTGGTCGGCCTGCTCGCAAAATACGGCCTGACGGTGACGACGGCGGAGTCCTGTACCGGCGGCCTGCTGGCCGCACGCATCGTCAACGTGCCGGGCGCGTCGGAGATTTTCCGCGAGGGGCTGGTGACATATTCGAACAAGGCCAAACGGCGGCTCCTGGATGTCAACAAATCAACTTTGAAGAAATACGGGGCCGTCAGCAAGGAAACGGTGAAAGAGATGGCGACCGGCGGCATGTTTGCCTCGGACGCGGATGCCTGCGTGGCGATCACCGGAATCGCGGGACCCGATGGCGGCACCGAAGACAAGCCGGTCGGGCTGGTCTACATCGGCTGCTATATGAAAGACAAAGTCGAGGTAGAGAAACACATTTTCAAAGGAAATCGCCAGAAGGTGCGGGAACAGGCCGTCGTCCGGGGACTCGACCTGCTCAGACGGTGTATTCTGGAGAATTACGCAAAGTAACGCTTCCATGCTGACGCAATCACAGATACGGGGAGGAAAGAAGAGTGGAGACCCGGGAGAGAAAGAGACTGATGTCGTCCGCCTACCGCTATGCGTTCTCGCGGTTGGCGCTCAATTACTATTCGTTCTGCGAGATGATGCTGGAGACGCCGGAGATGAAGGAGGATATCCGCACGCGCGCGAAGGAATTCGGGGAGCTGCTGGACGCTTTCCTGCGCGGTGAGGACCGCGCCGGCGAGATCGTCCGGCTGCGCGCCCGCAACCGGAAAGAGATGGAGATCCTGACCTCCTACGGAGATTGCTTCGTAATCTATGAGTATGTATTAAACCGCATGGAACGGCGTTTCCGCAAGATAGACCCGCCTGACGAGACGCCGGAAGAGTTCGCGGACCGTGTCATCGACATCCTGCAGATGTCCGAGGACGCCCTGATCCTGGACAGCCGTCTGCGCAGCGTCGTGGCCCAGCTTCCCATCCGCTATACCCGGCAGAAATTCTACAGCCTGGTTCAGAGCCTGCTGACCACCTATGTCGGCTGTGACAAGTCCGGAGTCGAAAGCCTCCTGTACATGCTGCGTACCTCCGCGATGATGGATATCCCCGAGGGACGGGCGGAGGACAATTCTGAGCTGGAGAGGATCTATACCGCCCTGCGGGATGCGGACTACCGGAACCTGGATGGGGAAGGCTATGAGAGATGCTGCTCCCTGTTAAAACAAGGCGTCGGCGCGTATCTGATCCGGTCGGACATGAGAAGCGCGTACCAGAACCTGCTGAATGATCTGTATATCCTGTTCTTAAGCCGCGGGGAGGCGATGATCGACGTATGGGAGGACAACCTGTTCCGCCATATCGTCGCCGGCGTGCAGGAACATTTTCAGAACGATTCCCTTACCGGAATGGACGAGGCGCTGACCGAATCCCTGGAAGATCTGGAAGGCATACAGGAATCCGCCCGGGAGCGGATCCATTTTAAGGAAAATGAGACCGACGACGACCTGATGAAGATGGAACTTCTGATGTCCGGAAGCGATTTTGCCACGCTCGAGCCCGATGAAGGGCCGCAGGAGCAGGCGGACCGCAAGTGGCTGGAAGAAAAGGGACGGCAGCTCTGCAACGACCTGGAGGCTTCTTTTCAGGGACAGCCCAAGGCCGTGATCCGCGCGGTCATGGCGGGCGTACTCTCGCGGCTGCCGATGAATTTCCATTCGGTGGAGGATCTGCGAGAATATGTAAAAAGCAGTCTCCTCTCCTGCACGGATTATGCGGAGCGGGAGGCGAGTATGGAGCTTCTGGAGGAAGAGCTGTTCCGGGAGTAAGGGAGCGCCGCCGGGAAGCGCGGTTCCCGGAGAGAGGAGTGAAGCGGTTTGATCGTATGGTACGAACATCTGTACATGGGCGCGAAGGCGAAACGGAGCCGCTCCGCGATCATAGAGGATATCCGGGAGAAGAAGCCGCATCCCGACGTCTATGTGATCACGCCACCCTCGAATGAGAAGAATGTCCTTGACATCTATCCGACGGCAACGGTCTTGCAGGATTACTACGAGAACAGGAAACTGCTGGTCATCGGGATCGCGAAGGGCTACCAGGAGGCGCTGAAGCTGGCTGCGAGCATCGTGGATGAGATGTACCGGAAGACCGGGAATTTCAGGATCCGCGAGTATATCGGGACGGAAGGGCCGGAAGAGCGGGAGAAGTGAAATGCTGCATATCCTGTTTTTGATACTCAAAATCATAGGGATCGTGCTGCTGGCGGTACTGGGGCTGCTGCTTGCGGCGGTCCTTCTGGTGCTTCTGGTTCCCATCCGCTACCGGGTGGAAGGCAGCTGGCACGGCGCACCCGCGGGGCAGGCGCGCATCACCTGGCTGCTTCACGCGGTTTCCGTCCTGATCTCGTATGAGGAGAATGGGCTGGGTGTTACCGCGAAGGTGCTGGGCTTCCCGGTTTTCCGCATGACGGCGGGGGAAGGCGGGAAGGACGGGGAAGGGACGGCTGAGAAGGAAAGGGATGGAACCTCTGGGGAGGAGACGGAAGGGACAGCTGGAGAGAAGGCAGAAGAAACTGGCGGAGAGGAAGAAACTGCCGGAGTAGAGATAGAGGGGACAGTCCGGGAGGAAGAAGCGACCGGGGAGGAGACGGAAGGGACAGTCCGGGGGGACGGAGCCGCCGGGGAGGAGACAGAAGGAACAGCCCGAGGGGAAGGAACCGACGGGGAGGAGACAGAAGGGACAGCCCGAGGGGGAGGAACCGACGGGGAGGAGACAGAAGGAACCGCCGAGAAAGAAACGAAAGAAACCGTCGGGAAAGAAACGGAAAGAACAGCTCGGGAGGAAGAAGCGACCGGTAAAGGGACGGAAGGAACAACCCCTGGGGAAGAAAAGCAAGGCGGGCAACGGGCTAAAGTGTGGATGGGGCAACAGCCGGGCGATCAGGCGGAGCAGCAACCGGAGAATCAGCCAGCTGACCAGACCGACTCGTACAGCCGGAATGGAACGGAAGGCATCGACATTTCCCGGCTGCCAACGCTGGACGAGCAGCTCCGGCAGGACGAGTCGGAGTTTGACCTGTTTGCCCTTC
>CAYYHX010000042.1:0-1956 GCA_964471835.1 uncultured Hungatella sp. | reverse complement strand
GCGAGCCGATCTCCGAGCAGGCCGTGCAGACGGCGGAGGAGATGGCGCGGGAAGAAGGGAAATAACGCAGGCAGCTGTGACGTACGGAAACGAAAGGATCGCCGGTTGTTAAAGAAGCTGGCGGTTCTTTTGTGTCGGAAATGGTGTATGAAATGTTTTCATTGTCCGAAGAGTTTTATTCTTGAAGAGTTTTCGTTTCGGGAGAATTTTTTGCCCGGGATTTTTTATGTTTGAACTTGAATTGCATATCTGATATGATAAATAAGAGTTAATTTCAGATATCATAAGAAAGTTAACGCTGTTCACCATATTTGCAAAAGAAAAGGTTGATTTATCTCTCAGAAGAAAAGGGGTTGAATTCTTGCAGAAAGCGTGCTATCATAATAAAGCAATTTCGAGTTCAACTCAATCCTATATTGTGTTGAACTCATCCAAAAGAGCCTGACAGATACTGTATATAGTGTCAGGAATGATTTTACAAAACCGGGACGGGAGAGTGCGGGCCTGAGGTTGCATTTCCCGGAATGGGGTTATATCGACGACAGAATGTCATTGCTGTCTGGCACGCCTTGCGGCCGGAGGGGCGAAGCTTTTGCCTGCTTCCATACGGAGGGACGGAGTTTCTGAAGTTTTTGCCTGCTTCCATGCCGAAGGGGTGAAGCTTATGCCGTTTCCATGCTGAGGGGCGCAGAGAATGGGCTATGCCATCGTATCTGCCGGCTGCCCGTTATGGGGAAACCGGGATGGCGGAGCCTGCGCGAAGAACCCGCGCCATTCAGCGGTCGCCATGGGTGAGCCGGAATGAGAATGGAGAATGGCGGAGCCTGCATGCAAATGACGTTCTTCCCTGCCCGAAAGACTGGAGACAGCATGATGAACTGGTATGTACTGCAAACCAAAACCGGCGAGGAAGAGAAACTGGTCAGGATGATTCAGAAGATTCTGCCGCGCGCTCTTTATGGAGAATGTTTTGTCCTGTACTACGAGCAGCTCTGGCGAAGGCATGAAAGGGCATTCGTTCATGTGGAACGATCCTTTCCGGGTTATGTGTTCATCACAACGGATGAACCTGACACGCTGTATCTGATGCTGAAAGAGATACCGGCGATGTCGAAGCTTATGGCGGATGATACCTTCTATTTTCTGACGGTCGATCCGGCGGAGGCGGCATTTCTTGCGCGGATCATGAACCGGTCTCATGTGATCAGCCTTTCCTATCTGGCCACCGACGGGCGCGGACGTATCCGTCAGGCGACCGGGCCGCTGAAAGCATGTCTGACGCAGGTCGTGCGGTATAACTTCCGAAGACGCAGCGCCGCGATACGGCTTCACCTGGCGGGCTGTGAGAAGCAGATCCGTCTCGGATTCATTTTGCCGGAAGATATTCGCCGTCAGATGCATTACGGGAAAGTCGAGGCGCCGATCACGGTGCCGGAGATTTACCAGATCCAGCAGATCCAGCCGGCTGCCGAAGCGGCCGGCAAGGAAGGGCTTACGGCTCCCGGGACGGATTACGGGATCCTTTTCAGGCCCGGAGATCAGGTGACTGTGACAAGCGGCGATCTGGCCGGTCTGATCGGAATTGTCTGCAGGATCAGAAAAAATACCGTAAGGCTGAATATTCATTTTCTGGGTCAGAAACTTGATATCGAGATGCCATCTAGGGACGTGCAGAAACTGGAATAGCGAAACATTTCCGATGAAGGAGCGGAACAGGAGAAAACAATGTGATGGGGACGATTGGATAAATGGAAATCAGACATTTTCCCGGAAACAAACGGGTGCAGATGCTGGTTCTTCTGGCCGCTGACGTCGGGATCATCTGCCTGTCCGCATTCCTGGGGCTGGCCATCCGCTTCGACTTCAGCTGGGCGGCGGTGATGCCGCAATATAAGGAAGCCGTCATTCGCTATCTGCCGGTGTACATCATCGGCACGGTAGCGGTTTTTTTATTCC